>NZ_JXXD01000115.1 GCF_000935215.1 Stutzerimonas stutzeri | reverse complement strand
CGAGTTTCCCGATGAAGCAGATGACCTTCGCCGACGCCGAGTACGCCGGTAAGCGCAAACAAACCCGCAAAGAGTTGTTCCTGATCGAGATGGATCGGGTGGTGCCGTGGAAGGGTTTGATTGCCTTGATCGAGCCGCATTATCCCAAGGGTGAAGGCGGTCGTCCGGCCTATCCGCTGATGGCGATGCTGCGCGTGCACCTGATGCAAAACTGGTTCGGTTACAGCGATCCAGCGATGGAAGAGGCGCTGTACGAGACCACCATCCTGCGCCAGTTCGCGGGGCTGAGCTTGGAGCGTATCCCCGATGAAACCACCATCCTCAACTTCCGTCGTTTGCTGGAGAAGCACGAACTAGCCGCCGGCATCTTGGCTGTCATCAATGGCTATCTGGGCGACCGAGGGCTGTCGCTGCGCCAAGGCACGATCGTCGATGCCACGCTGATCAATGCGCCGAGTTCGACCAAGAACAAGGACGGTAAGCGCGACCCGGAAATGCATCAGACCAAGAAGGGTAACCAGTACTGTGTGTCACGAACACAGGTCAGATGACCTGTGCTGCTGTGCCGAAGATGGAAGTAGGCCTTCCGAAGTCGGCTTGCAGGAGCGGACTTCAAACCACCCGGTGCTGCTGCATCCAAAAGGTGTGGTGGTGAGCGACCGAGGAAAAGTCATCCCTGAGGATGGCAGGTGAGTATGGAGAAGATGAGCGAAAGCAAACCGTCCGATGACGCATCGTTATGCCCAAGGTGCTGCCGAAACTGAGGTGGAGTACTGGCTTCAGGACAAGTCGGGGCGTTACCTGCTTACGGACCCGATGGCAGCCGGTGTATAGGCGGCATGATCTTCATACAGGCTTTGGTACGGAACGTGAGAACCTTGTTCCAGATGCGAAGGAAAATGACAAATGGCCAACACCATGAGGAAGAATACCGATGCTGGAACGAGGGGCGGAGCCTCCCGTAGTAGCGATGAAGCCTCTGTAATGGAGGTGGAGCGAAGGGGCGGCGTTATCCGGCCGACGAGCGTTGCCAACCTCCGGGGATGAGTGGCGTGAGCTCGGCGAAACCTTATGACATAGCGAAACGCACGGTATGGGACGCCTACCAGCAGGTCAGGGCCAACCGCGGTGCTGCCGGCATCGACGATGAAACCATCGCCGATTTCGAGCGGGATCTGTCTAAGAATCTCTACAAGCTGTGGAATCGGATGTCGTCGGGGTCGTACTTCCCGCCTCCGGTCAAGCAAGTAGAAATTCCCAAGGCATCGGGAGGCACGCGCAAGCTGGGAGTGCCCACGGTTGGTGATCGTGTCGCGCAAACCGTGGTCAAGCTTCTCATCGAGCCGGAGCTGGACTCGATCTTCCACTCGGACTCCTATGGGTACCGGCCGGGACGATCAGCGAAGCAGGCGGTGGCGATCACGCGTGAGCGCTGCTGGCGATACGACTGGGTGGTGGAGTTTGATATCAAGGCAGCCTTCGATCAGATCAATCATGGGTTGCTGATGAAGGCGGTGCGCCTGCACATCAAGGAGGACTGGATACTTCTGTACATCGAGCGGTGGCTGGTTGCGCCGTTCGAAACGGATCACGGTATGCGCGTCCGACGCGAACGCGGCACCCCGCAAGGTGGAGTGATCAGTCCCCTCCTGATGAATCTGTTCATGCACTATGCCTTCGACACCTGGATGCAACGTACCAGCCCCAACTGCCCGTTTGCCCGCTACGCCGATGATGCGGTGGTGCACTGCCGCAGTCGAAAGCAAGCGGAGTACGTGATGCGCTCCATTGCTTCACGGCTGGCTGCCTGTGGCTTGACGATGCACCCCGAGAAATCGAAGGTCGTGTACTGCAAGGACAGTAACCGTCGCGCAGGTTATCCGCATGTGAGCTTTACCTTCCTCGGCTTCACCTTTAGGCCGAGGAAGGCGCTCAGCAAACAAGACCAGCTCTTCACGAGCTTCCTTCCGGGAGCGAGTGCGGATGCCTTAAAGCGGATGCGGCAAGCGGTACGCAGGTGGCGACTCAATCGCCAAACCCACGTGACGCTGGTCGACGTGGCTCGGCTCTACAATCCAGTGATACAGGGGTGGTCGCAATACTATGGCTCGTTCTATCGGACAGCCATGCTTGGCATCTTCCAGCACATTGACCGCGCGCTTGAACGCTGGGCCCGACGAAAATACAAGGCTCTTCATAGGCGCAAGCGGCGCATTAGCCAATGGCTGGACAAGATGCGGACTGTGGTACCCCGGCTGTTTCATCACTGGCGAGTGACCGGGCAGCAAGGTTGGATAACGGGAGCCGTATGACGCGAGAGTGTCACGTACGGTTCTGCGAGCGGCTGCGGGGGCAGTTCCCGCGGCCGACTCACCACTTCGGCATGAAGGCGCACATCGGTGTCGATGATGAGTCGGGCTTGGTGCACAGCGTGGTGGGCACGGCGGCCAACGTGGCCGATGTCACCCAGGTCGATAAGCTGCTGCACGGCGATGAGAACATGGTCGGTGCCGACGCGGGTTACACCGGCGTCGAGAAACGCCCTGAACATGAAGGCCGGGGGGTCATCTGGCAGATCGCCGCCCGCCGTAGTACTTACAAGAAGCTTGATAAGCGCAGTGCTTTGTACAAAGCCAAGCGCAAGATTGAGAAGGCCAAGGCTCAGGTACGAGCCAAGGTCGAGCATCCGTTCCGGGTGATCAAGCGCCAGTTCGGTTATGTGAAGGTGCGCTTCCGTGGTCTGGCGAAGAACACGGCGCAACTGATGACGCTGTTCGCGCTGTCGAACCTGTGGATGGCGCGCCGACATTTACTGGCGAATGCAGGAGAGGTGCGCCTGTAATGTGGAAAATGGCTGCCGCGAGGTGCTCGCGGCGGCTAAAAACACAGAAATAAGCGGGTGATCTGAGCGTTTTTGATCGATTTGCCGCTTTTAAAATCGGCAGGGGCTGAAGTCAGCCAGAAATACACAACTACTTCAGACCATCCTTAGGCAAAAGTTAATGGCCCACTCCCATCCTGCTGATAAACCCCGGTTGACTGAAAGGTCTGCCGGGGTTTTGTCATTCAGGGACATTTGATTCTTCGGGCTTCAAGTGGCGTCGACTTGTAGAATCGAGCCCACATTTTTCTGATGCGCCCAGGCGGCATGGCAACAATGGTCAGGTGCTGGGCGTCGTGCTTTGTATAGGGATTGATTTACCCATGGCTGACAAGCTGTCACTCGAAACGCTGGAGTCCTGGCTCTGGGAATCCGCCAACATTCTGCGTGGCTCCATCGACTCCTCCGACTTCAAGAACTACATCTTCGGCTTGCTCTTTCTAAAACGTTACAACGATGTGTTCGAAGAGCGCATTGCCAAGCTGATGAAGGACGAAGGCCTGAGCCTTGGCGATGCTCAGGATGAGATTGAGGATAAATGGGGAAAATTCCCAATTAGTGCCCGTTGGTTCGATCTGATATCGCGCACCGAGAACATTGGTGAAGCCCTCGACAAGGCTTTCGCGACCATCGAGGCCAACAACCCTGAACTGCAACATGTGTTGACCGCTACGCAGTACGGCGATAAGCGGGTGCTGTCGGATACCACCTTGCAGCGTCTGCTGCGCCACTTTAACCAGTACAAGCTGGGCAATGACGACCTGTACAAGGCCGACATGCTAGGCGATGCCTACGAGTATCTGATCAAGCAGTTTGCCGATGACGCAGGTAAAAAAGGTGGCGAGTTCTATACGCCTAAGGCCGTGGTGCAATTGGTAGTTGAGCTAATTGACCCGCAGCCCGGCCACAGCGTGTACGACCCCACCTGCGGCAGTGGCGGCATGCTGGTGGAGAGTGCCCACCATGTGTCCAACTTGCCCAATGGCACCTTGATGGGCAAGCCTAATGTTCTGCTGTACGGGCAGGAAAAGAATCTCGGCACCTGGGCCATCGCCAAGCTCAACCTATACCTGCACAACATGCATGCCGAGATTGAACGCGGCGATACGCTGGTCGAGCCCAAGCACCTAGACGGCGATTGCCTGAAGACCTTCGACCGGGTGATTGCCAATCCGCCGTTCTCGGCAAAATCCTGGTGGGCGCCGTTGGAGCTGAGCAACGAGAATGAGCAAGACAGTGGCAAGAAGCCCAAGGCCCCCAACTACAAGCAGGTCAGTGACCCTTATGGGCGCTTGGTCTATGGCGTCCCGCCACGGAGCTATGCCGACCTAGCCTTTGCTCAGCATATGTTGGCCAGCCTCAAGGCTGACGGCCGCATGGGAGTTATCCTGCCCCATGGTGTGCTGTTCCGCGGCGGTGAGGAAGGCAAGATTCGCGAGGGGCTTCTATTTGGTACAGATGCAGCGAATGGCAATCAGCCGGGCGATCTGATTGAGGCCATCGTCGGTCTCCCGTCTGCCCTGTTCTACAACACCGGTATCCCGGCTTGCGTTTTGATCCTGAACAAGCAGAAACCCGCTGTACTCAAGGGCAAGGTCATCCTTATCGATGCCAGCCGCGACTACGGTGCGGGCAAGGTACAGAACTACCTTCGAGCTGAGGATATTTATCGAATCATTACCACTCACAAGGCTGCATTCGAGCAGCAGGCAGAGATGGAACGCTACTGCCGAGTGGTCACACTGGACGAAATTCGTAGCAATGACGGCAATCTCAATATTGCCCGCTATATCGGTAATGGAGAGACCGAGGAAGTTGTGGATGTAGCCGCCACTTTATCGCAACTGGCTACGCTGGCTGAGGAAGAAGAGCAGATAGATGCGCGACTAAAAGGCTATCTGATCGAGCTGGGGTTACAGGAGGCCGAACAATGAGCCCGGCTCGTAAGGAGGGTTACTACAGAACTCCGGTCGGCTGGATTCCTACTCAATGGAGATTCTTGCCCATCGATACAATTGCTCAAGAGTCGACCTTGCGTAATGGCAACAACACCTCCCTGCCCGTAATTTTGTGTTCAAAACACGTTGGCTTTGTTCGGTCACTTGATTACTTCAAAAAGAAATATTCAGCGACGACACCAGCAATTACAAAGTGGTTAGGCGAAACTGGATTGCCTACCCCTCCAACCACATAGAAGAAGGCTCCATCGGACTACAGACGATTTGCGAAACGGGTATCGTAAGTCCTATTTATACAGTCTTTTTCCTCAATGACGGAGTTGAGCCAGATTTCATTCATCGGGTGCTAAAAACCGAGTTGTATCGACAGCAGTATGTTGCTGCAATGAACGTCTCCGTAGATAGACGAGGAAGTCTGCGCTGGCCACAGTTTTCTAAGATCAAGGTTCCCGTTCCACCACTTCCCGAACAACAAAAAATCGTCGCCATCCTAACGGCTGTGGACGACAAGCTGGACGTGATTGCTCGCCAGATTGAATCCACACAGGCCCTAAAGCAGGGTCTGATGCAGACCCTATTCAGTCAGGGTATTGGCACCCAAGATGCGAACGGTCGTTGGATTCCGCATACCGAGTTCAAGGACAGTGAACTAGGAGAGATTCCAGAGGAGTGGTTGATCACGACACTTGGGGAAATCTGTAATGGAGCCCTTCAGACAGGGCCATTTGGTAGCCAACTGCATGCTGCCGAATACCAAGATGAGGGGGTTCCCGTCCTTATGCCAAAGGATTTGCTGAAGTGCCGAGCGAACCTTTTGACAGCAGCACGCATTGCCCCGGAACGGGCAAAAGAACTTGCCAAGCATAAGCTGGCCGCTGGTGATTTGTTGTTTAGTCGTCGTGGTGACGTTGCCCGTTTCGCATTGATTGATGAACAATCAGCAGGTGCGCTTTGTGGCACGGGATGTCTCAAGGCAAAGCCTTCGGAAGGCCATAGCTCAGCATACATTTCACATTTGTTGCAGCTTGATGTGGTGCGTGCATGGTTGGAGCAGAACGCAGTCGGGCAGACCATGCCCAATATGAATACTGCAATTCTTGCCTCGCTTCCGTTGGTTGCACCTGCAAATAAGCAAGAGCAGGAAGAGATAGCAGGCATTTTGGATTCTATTGACGCCAAGGCTAGTCTGCTGTTTTCAAAGCGACTGCATTACCAAACCCTCAAGCGCGGCCTGATGCAAAAACTGCTAACCGGCGAATGGCGGGTCAAGCTCGATAGTCCTACCGGTTCCGCCTGAGTCTTTCTTCATGGACGAAATCACATCCCTGCCCTCAGACCCTGTGTCTGACCTTCAGCGCACCGTGCAGCGCAAGCTCGGGCGCTGCATGTTGCAGTTGCAGCAATATGAGCGGCTGCTCAAAGCCATGGTTTCCCACAGCGAGTTGAGTGGCCCTCCGGAACGACTTCAGGCGATTCGCGAAGAGAAGGTTGCCTGTGCCCATAAGAAGACTCTGGGCGCCTTGGTGGGGATGCTGACCGAGAGCTATCTGAAACTGCCGGACTTAGTTGATGAGCAAGAGCAGGTGGAGCCTATTGATCAGATATGGGTCAGCTTCCGATGTCAGATGGAGTTACCCGAGGATCGCTACGCCGAAACCAAGGCTGCGCTCAAGGAGCTGGTCGACCTGCGTAACGAGTTGGTGCACCACTTTCTTCAGCGCTTCGACCTTTGGGGCGTGGATGGCTGTATGGCCGCCGAGGCATATCTCGATGAAAGTTACGAAACCATCGACGGTCATTACCTGACGCTGCGCGATTGGGCCAAATCCATGGATGAGGCTCGACAGCTCATGGTGTCCTTTATGCAGACCCCGGAGTACAGGGATTTCGTTATCAACGGTATTGGGCCGGATGGCACCGTACACTGGGCTAGCAGCGGTATAACCAACTGCTTACGTGAAGCGGAAACCAAGCTGGCTCAGGCTGGGTGGACACCTCTTTTCGAAGCCATTCACTGGATGGCCAAGACCTACCCCGAGCAGACGCCTAAGCGCTATGGCTGCGGAAGCTGGCGTCATGTCATCCATGAGTCGCAGCAGTTTGAAATTCGTAAGCAAAGCCAAGCCGATAACGGCGCTACGGTGGTTTGGTATCGCAGTCGTCCTAATAAGAGTGCTGATGCTCATGGGGCGCCTGGGTGTGAGTAAATGCACCAGGTTGAGTGGAATCGATTACAGGCTTTCCAGAAACTGAAGCTATTCAGTCAGAGCCATCAATGGAAGTAATTAATGATCAATTCACCGGAAAAGCTTGGGGTCGAGCTGCCCGCTATCCACTGGCTAATCAAGTTGGGCTACACCCATCTGCCCGGCAGTCAGGTACAGGTTGAGCATCGTCACCTGGCTCCGGTACTGGACGATGTGTTGCAAGCTCGGCTGCTGAACCTCAATCCATGGCTAGCGAACTCGCCCGGTGGTATCAGCGCGGCGCTGATCGAGCTACGTAAACGTGTCAATGATGAGCTATTGCCAGCCAACAAGGCGTTCTGGGAACAAGTTGTTCACCGTTCGGATATTCAGGTGAAGGATGTCGAGGGCAAGCCGCGCAGCGTGCGCTTCTTCGATGCCAGTGATGCCAGCAACAACGACTTCCATGTGGTCGATCAGTATGTGGGGCGCAATGCGGATGGGGATGTCTTCCGCCCTGACCTGCTACTGTTTGTTAATGGCTTACCGCTGGCCATCATCGAATGCAAAGCCAGCCATCACCGTCTGGACGAAGCCCTGGGCCAGTTGGATGGCTATCAAAGCACCTTCCCTACCCAGTTTGTGTTCAACCAGGTCTGTGTTGGGTTGAATCGGCGTGAAGGGTTGTATGGCGCGATCCTCACCAAACCTGCCTATTACGCCCGCTATCGGTTGCAGGCGCCGGAGACTGCCGCTGTTGCTGCCCTGTTAGGCGATGCTCCCAGTGAGCAGGAAAATGTGCTGTGGGCATTGTTTGAGCCGAGCCGCTTCCTGCAACTGATCACCCATTTTGTGCTGTTCGAAACCCGCGACGGCAAGACCGTGAAAAAGCTGCCGCGCTATCAACAATGGCGGGCCGTGCGCAAAACGGTGGAGCGCCTGTGCGCACCGAAACCTTCAGGCGGCGTCGTTTGGCACACCCAGGGCAGCGGCAAATCACTAACCATGGCCCTGCTCGCGCGGATGCTGCGAGCCGATAGCACGGGGTTAAACAACCCTACCGTGTTGGTACTGACCGACCGTAAAGACCTCGATAAGCAGATTTTCGACACCTTCCACGCGGTGGGTATCAATGCCATTCAGGCCGTGTCGGTTGATGGCTTGTTGAAGATGCTGTCCAACGACTATGGCAGCGTATTTACCAGCACGGTGCAGAAGTTTCAGGAGAACGACCAGCCTAATGAGCAGGCCGCTGAGACTACGGACGAAGAAAATGATGCTCTGCAAGCGACCCGCCACCGGCGGATTCGAGAGGAGAAGGACTTCTTCATCGTGCATGAGCGCAATGTCCGCCACCTGGAGTTGGATGAGAACGGTGTGCCGGTGAAGGCCAAGTGGGAAGAAATCAGCCGGGATAAGGTGCACTTCCGCGTACTGAGCACCAAGCCCAACTTCTATGTGCTGGTCGATGAAGCGCATCGTAGCCAGTACGACTTTCTCGCGGCCTTTATGCGCGCCAGTTTGCCCAACGCCAAGTTCATCGCCTTCACCGGTACCCCGCTGCTGCAAGAGGACAAACACACGCTGGGCGAGTTTGGCGGTGGCGAGTACATCGACGAATACCGGCTGCATGAGGCGGTGGCAGATGGCGCAACCCTGCCAATCAAATACCAGGATGCTTGGGTGGCGCTGTCGGCCAATGCGGAGCTGGATACCGCGTTCAAAGAGCAGTTCGCCGACCAGAGTGAAGTTCGTCAGCATGAGTTGAAGCGTGAGCTGTTACGTTGCTGGCGTCAGGCCGGTGACCGCATGGAGCAGGTCGCCGAGCATCTGGTTGAGCACTTCCTCAGCAACGTAAAGGCCAAAGGCTTGAAGGCCATGCTGGTGTGCGATGGCCGCGACATGGCAGTGCGCTACAAGGATCTGCTCGATGCAATCATGGTCGAGCGGGCACAAAAAGGGTTGCCGACCTTTGATAGCAAGGTGGTTATTTCCCTAGCCAGCATCACTTCTTCCCGTACGGGCGCTTCTGCCATGGAAGAGGCGGCAGCGTACGAGATAGAGACCGACAAAATCCGCAGCATCGAGGAGCGGGTCAAGGCTGAGGTGAAAGCGGGAAAGACCCCGGTGGCCATGCCTTCCGAGCAGATCGGCAACTTTGTCAGCAAACTGTTTCCCCTGCCCTACGGGGAAGAGGCTAAGGGGCTGGATGGTAAGCCGCAGGCGAACAACGTCGGGCTGATCATTGTTTCTGACATGCTGCTGACCGGCTGGGATGCCCCGATTGTTGGCACCATGTACCTCGATAAGCCGTTAAAAGAACACACCCTGTTGCAGGCCATCGCACGAGTTAACCGCACCCTGCCCGGCAAAAATGCTGGCTACATCGTGGATTACCACGGGGTGGTCGATCACCTTGATCATGCGCTGAAGATTTATGGCGGCGACGTGAAGCCTTCGCAGGTCTGGCAGGGTGTTGAAACCGAGCTGCCCAAGCTGCAAGCCACACTCGACCGCATCCTCAAGTTACTGCCGAAAAAGCATGACCCGGTGTCGCAGCGCGAGGCCTACAAAGACGACGCCGAGCGCTTTCTCGATCCTGCCACCCGGTTGGACATGGTCGAAGAGTTCCTCGATTTGGTGAAGCAGTTCAACCGCTCAGTGGACATCATTCTGCCGGACGTACGCGGTGTACCGTTCAAGCCCTATTTCACCCTGCTGGGTGAGATTCGTCTGATGCTGCGCGACAAACTGCCGGGCAATACCTACAAGGAGCGCATCACCAAACTGGAGTCCGCGCTGCTGCAACAGCTGCTGGATGAGTACATCGCGGCCAGCCCGGCTAAGAGCCTTTTGGGGCACGAGGTGTCGATTCTGGATGCCAGCGATATGGAGCGTTTAAAGAAACTGGCGAGACCCGGTAGCCGCGCTCTGGTGATGAAAAACCAGCTCAAGCAAACCATCGTCACCGGCAAGGACAAGGATCCAGCATTCTTCGACAAGCTCGCCGAGGAGCTGGAAAAACTGCTGGAAGAGGAAAAGGCGGGTCGTATTACCCAAGCTAAGTTCTTGGAGCAACTAGAGCTCTTCAGCCAGCGTATTCAGGACAAGGACAAAACAGGTTTTGAAAAGCCTGCGCACTCAGCGGTGTACCACTACCTTGCCGCCCAACTGGCAGAGGGTACGGCGAGAGTGGCAACGACCAAGCTGTTTGAAGATGAAATGCTGAGTCGTGCACTGGCGACTGAAAACTGGAAGAAAATGCCGGATACGCATCCTGATTTCAGAGACCACCTACGTGGAGTCTTGATGCCCCTGGCAGGTTGGGAGCGCTCAGTAGCGCGCGATCACGCCAAGCGAATCTTCGATATCTTGCTGAAAAACTAACGCGGCGTTACCCATGCCAGTCTTAAATTACGGCCAAACGGCAATCGAGTGGTACTTCCAGCTCGATAGCAAACTCAAGCGCCACTACGTGACTGTTGAACGGGGTCGTCCCGTGCTTTTGCGCGGGCCGCTGGTGGATGAGCCTGAGCAAGAAGCTTTGGTGCTGCGCCGTGCGCGCTGGATTACGGAGAAGCTGGCACAGGTGAATCAGCCCCTGGCCAGCGAACCCATTGTGACGGGCAGTCGCCTACGCTATGCCGGGCGTACTTACTTCACCGAGGTACGGCATACGCCGGATATCCTCAAGCCCCAACTCACCTTCACAGCCTCGCGCTTTATTGTGGATAGCCCGGATGGGGCAAGCATCCTGCCCAACGCGCTGATGCCATTGCTTGAGCGGTTCTACCGGGAGCGTGCTCATGAGAAGTTCTTGGTACGTGTCCGTCACTGGCAGCGCGAAACCGGTCTTCAGGCGACTGGGGCTCGAATTCGTCACTTCCAAAGCCGTTGGGCCAGTTGCGATGCGAGCAACACCTTGGAGTTTCATCCTCGGGTGATGGAGCTACCGGCCAGCGTGCAGGACTATGTAATCGTCCATGAGCTGTGCCATACCGTGGAAAAGAACCACACCAAAGCATTCTGGGCGTTGGTTGCCAGCCATATGCCGGATTGGCAGAGGCGGCACCAGATGTTGGAGCGGGCGGTGTTTGGGGAAGCGGTGTGATCTTCTGTGACCGGTCTCAAAGCTTTACCGCCAGCACCTATATCCTTATGCGATGAAGATTGCTTGGGGTTTGCATCGATATGAATGCGCAGTTCGCAGTAGTTAGGAACTAAGTCTATGAGGTGATGGACAACCAACTGCGCAGAATGTTTGCTACCACTGGTGCGAATGGTTTGAGTTTGCCATCTATTGGTTGGTTAATATCTTCAATCACGCTTTCAAGCAGCTCATCGCTGTCTAATCCATCAGAGGGGTCTATGCCATTAGCAAATAGCAATGCGTCTACAAGTTGTTTCCTTGTTTGAATAAGCGCGCGGTTTTGCTGCTCGCTATCGCCAAGACGTAACACACCAATAGCTTGTCGTGCTCGATCAGTCAGACCCTCTACTCGTCCACTAATTTTAAAGAGAAGCTCGGTTTCACACTCGCCCATGAGAGGGGTTAAGGTAAGCGGCTGAGAACCATGAGAGTCATCGCATTGATTCCTAGTGGTGCAGCTAGCGACTATATTGTTGTGATCAAGCGACCGATGTGGTGCTAGTTTTCTGGCTTCAACATGTTCGTTCATGCTGTCACGGTTAGCGCCAGTTACAGGCTTGCAACAGTATGCACATAAATAAAATTGCTCTTGGAGGCAAGTGTTTCTTATGTCATGTCTAAGCGACATGTCGATGTCATCATACCTACCAGTAGGATTACCAATTTTCCACTGCGACAGACTTGTAGGTTCATTTCCTTTGATGATTTTGCGCACGTCGCAACTCCACCTTTGTCAAAAGTAGACGAGCTTTGGCCAGCTCGATATGAGAGGCGGGCAGAACTATCTCCAATTCAGACATAAGGCGATTTGCATCGTCAATCCGTTCAGCCTGCACAGCATCCCTCAAATCGTTCAGTGCTTTTTCAACATCCTTGTTACGAATATCAGTATCCATTACCTCAAGAAGTACGCTATTCGCATCTTGGCCATATAGGTCGAAGACTTCGCTTAGATCACCGTCATTGAGAAGGTAAACCAGCACCTCCTTCGGGTCGCTAATTACTAGGGGAGAGTGTGTGGTCAGTACAAATTGGCAGTTAGGGAAGGTATTTGCCAACCTAGAAATCAATGCGCGTTGCCATTGAGGGTGAAGGTGTAAATCAACCTCGTCGATGAGGATAATCCCATCCCCATGTAAGGGATTCTCAAGGCTGGGGTTCATCATTGCCAAGCGTCTGGCAATATCGCCGACCAAGGCAATTAGCGATTTTTCACCTTGTGACAATTGAGCTACGTTAAGCGTTTCACCATTTTTGTCGACCGACATGTGTAGCCGGGGTTTACGGCGTACTCGAAGATTATTAAAACCTGGCATGAAACTGCTGATTGCCGTTCTTACAGCGGTTAATTGTCTATCACGTGCGGAGGCTTTAAGATATGAAAGTTTTTCCCAAATAACGTTATCGTTAGCTAGTAAACTTGATAATTTTTCGAAAATTTCCTGAGATATTCCTGACTCATTTTCTGAGTCTTCCCGCTCACGGAACCATTCAAAGAAGCGACGAAAATCTACACCTTGGTTTAATGAGTTATCATAACCATCAAGTTGAAGGAAGCTATGCTTGTCGCGGATTTTTAAAGGTATGTCAATAACTACCCGTTCAACTGGGTAGAAAGCAATTAAGGGCAGATTAGATCTTTCATTAGTTGAAAGTGCTTGGCGATATAGTTCGGCTAAACGGCTAGCGTCTATTAAGTGGCTGCTGTGCCCGCTTTTTCGGCCTTTACGTATTTTTGCAATAGACCATTGAAATAGTGATTCGTCAGCATCTACTTGGCCTGTGGGGGCAAACCAATTGTCATCCTGTAATTTTATATCCACCAAGGCCGATAGTGCATTGTTGCGAATGACCTCTTCTGGAAGTGGATTTCCATTGCCTTTTTCACTACGCAGCCTGGCGACCCACCAACTCAATGCAGTCGCTAAAGATTTAAGAATCGTTGTCTTACCTGCCCCGTTGTTGCCAACTAGAACAGTAATATTTGATGAGTTTTCATCAGTTGGGGCAAGTGACATAGATAAAGATTCGAAGCCACCGACGTTGGTCAAACAAATTTCTTTAATTTCCATATCTTGACCGCTTTCAGAATGAACTTTCTTAACAGACGTTTTATACCATGACGAGGTGCTTTGTTGTCAGGAGCGAGAGCTGCCAGCTTGGCCGAAGGTCGCAGCCAAGTCCCTGGCGAGGTGTGGGAGCGGATTGACCATAACGTCCTATTACGCGCAGGCGAATTGCTTCAGATCCCCATGCCGCCTTGTACCCCTAAGCGCTTGAGGTAATACGTCTGCTCGGTCGCGGTGGCTCTGAGGTATTCCTCATAACTGCGCGTGAATTTGGCTTTTGGGAGCTCGGGGGTATAACCAATGCTCAAGACTCTCACATCGTCGGGGATCTCCGGGGGGGCCGCAGTCCATGTCAATTGATGTAGTTCATAACGCCTCTGCCCTGCTTCGATCTCTGTCAGCAATTTCGCGCAATCGTTTTCAAAGAAGACCGAAAGCCACATCCGCTCATGTGCGTCTGTGAAATACGCTAGGCGCAACCAGCCGGTGTCTTCATGCAAGGGGCTTCCGCCAAGCCAAAGCGACAGCTCGGCTAGATGCAGCAACACCTCACTGCGCTCCGGAAACACCATCCACACCTTACGCGCCATGTGGCGGCGCGCGACAGCCAGTTCATAGAGATCCATCGCCACCCCGCTGACTGGCCGCGAGTCTCCTCCGACCTTGCAGAACAGCACTGCTTGAGGATTGCCTTGGCTGTCTAGAACCGCAGCGGTGGGCGCTTGAAACACATTGGCGCTGGCGGATTTCAGCACCGCTCCGTCAGGTGCTTCGAAAAACTCCAACGGTGTCCCATCCAAGTAGCTGAATAGATCCCTGACCAGTCCTTTAGCTGTGCGCCGTTTTTCGGCGCGGGCATTGATAGCGTGGGCCAGGAGGGGGCTCTGACTGCGTAGCTCTGCGAGTCGCTCCGACAGCGCTGAAATACTGATCTGGTTCACCAGGGCTCCAGACAGAAGCTCTTCTGCCAGCAGCGGCGAAATGCGTGAAATCTTGTCGAGCAGCTCCATGTGCACGTAACTGCATCGAACCTGCAACTGATCAACTGCGGGTAAGCAACGCTCTAGGTAGCGCCCAGCGGAAACCATACGGCTGAGCGTTTTTTGATTCATCCCCAGAGCTTGGGCGACGCTGGCCATTGTGGCGGCTTGTCCTTGCTGCTCGAAGGCCCGTTTAGCGTTGAGATAGGTATCAAACCAGCGACTATCGACTGTGCGGGCCATGGTTCTCCTTTAAAGCCTAGCAACTCAATTCGTAGCCTATTACAGAAAAAGGTTGACGGGCAACGAACTGATGGCTATTAATTCCCCTAATAACGTAGCCGGTTAACGATATTGGAGAAGAAATGCATCGCGGTCTTGAGCCGGTACCTGTAGCGCGCAACGTGTCGAAACGCACACGCCGTGGGCGGCCGTGCCATGTGTTTATGTCCGCCAAGGCAGGCGGACTCATCTCAATGGAGAGTTACGAGGAGTACAAGCGCGCTCTGCTGCTAGAGCTTGATCCACGAGTGCTGTGTTTTAGCGAGCAGCCGTGGACGATGGACGTGAATAGCGGGGAAATTCGTCCGACACGAGATGCATTCAAGCCGGCCACCGCTGCTATGCGTTTCTACACGCCAGATTTCACAGTGTGCCTGGCTGGTGGGCGCATTTTGATTATCGAAGTAAAGAACGCCCTCCCCTCGGACGAGCGCTCTGAGAAGTACGACTTAGTTAGGCGCCGTTGCCAAGAAAACGGCTACGAGTTCCTGATGCTTGAAGGAGCTCATCTCAGCACGGCGCTTCTGCGCAACTGCGAATACTTGGTTAGAACCTCGGCTGAATACCTGAAGAAAACGCTGCCGGAGATGCTTGAACGGTTGCTGGAACTGTCGCAACAGCGCACCTGCTGGACATACGCGGAGCTGGCCCAGCTCGCGCCGCAAGGCGGATTCGGCGTGTTTGTCGGTATCGCCAAGGGAATTTTCCAAGCGGATTTGCGAAGCGATCTGCTGATGGAAGAGGGATTGATCACACCTGCTCTGGGAGAGTTGACTCACCTGGAGCTGGGGTTTGTATGAACAATCGACTGCTCAAAGCCGGCGACCTGGTCAGCGACAACGGTCAGCTGTGCAACGTGTATGACATTCGCTTGCAGACTGATCAGATCGTGCTGGAAGGTGCCGCAGGTAATCTCGTTTTCTATTGCGTCAGCGAGTTCAACAACCGCGTTGCCCAAGGGCTTACCAAACCCGTGTTCTCTCAGCGCGCGTCCAACGAAGAGCGGCCAGCCAGAGAGCTATCTTCGACCGAAAAAGATGCGCTTGACGCGCGGTTGGGCTTGCTCGCGAAAGTGAAGTCACTACGCGAGTTAGGAGTGCCGTGGAAAGACATTGCACCTATGTTAGGCGTGAACCCATCCAGGATGCGCACGATTCAGCGCTGGTACTCAAGGTACACCACTGTCGTTAATAAGCAGTTGGTTGCACCGCTCTACTCGGCTCGCGGTAATCGAGGGTCTAAGCTTTCCGAAGTCACCGAGCAGGCCTTACAAGATACGCTCCTTGAGTTTTTCAAGGAGTCTGATCGCTTCTGTATTACTGCGATTACCGAGCTGGTAAACACCCGCGCTAAAGATATCTGCGCAGAGTTGAGATTGCCATTTACAGGTGTGTCGAGGCGTTCAGTCTCACGCGCCATTCGTAAAATTGGCAACTTTGAATCAGTAAAGGGCCGATTGGATTCACGCACAGCCCGGCAGATTCTGCATGCCGCATTGGAGCTGTTGCACATCGAGGCACCGTACGAACGAGTCGAATATGACTCGACGGTGCTCAATGTTCACATCGTCAATGAGCACGGCGTTGTGATCGGAAAACCCACACTTTACCTGCTGATCGATTGCGCTACCGCCTCGATCATTGCGTTCTATCTGACGATTCAAGCTGAATCCGAAGAGACCTTCCTCCGGCTGCTTGAAATGGCATTCATGCCCAGGGACGAGCTTTTCTTGCAACGTTTCGGCGTCAAGCAGGCGCTCCCACCTCCGGCGCTGTGGCACAAGATGTGTGGTGATAACAGTGCGGCGCACCATGGCCAAGGGATGTATCACGCGCTCTGGTACTTAGGGGTAGCAAATGAGTTCTCGCAAGCTGGAAAACCTCAGTCGCATCCGTATGTAGAGCGCACGCATGGATCGACGAAGACCGGCCTGATCAAAAAGCTCTGTGGTGCAAATTTGTCGGAAGAAATTCTGGAAAAAAACCCGGAAGGGCGAGCAGTGCGCGAAGCCGGATTGACCTTGCCTCAGCTAGAAAATCTGGTGGCGAGGTGGATCTGCGATGTTTATATGAATAAACCACTGGAGCGCCTGACCTACCGCTTCGGATACCGCTGCTCGCCGCGTCAGGCGATGAATGAGCTGACGAAAATCTTTCCACTGGTGCCGCCGCCGACCCCTGAAGAGTTTCGGGAGGCCTGCCTGCAATATCGTAGCAAGAAAGTTGTGCTGACCAGCCAAGGCGTTGTGTTCGAGACGTTCCGGTACAACAGCCAAGAGCTTTATGAGCTGTATCTCGCGGCACCGCGACAATCCAAAGTCGAAATCCGCTGGCACCCGCTGGATGTCAGTTCAATCTCGGTCGTTTCGCCACTTGACCAGAAAGTCATGATCACGGTGCAGAACAAGCAGCGCAACCTGCCACCGATGAGTTTCGGCGAAGCGAAACAGATTCGCCGCCAACTCTACAAGTCGGATGCCGAGCTAACCGAGGAGGCGTATCACCAGGCTGCTGTTGAGCTCTATCGAGACATTCACGCGTTGAACAAAGCGGCCAAGGTCGCTAATCGCAAGCGGGGTGCTAGGGCGGCAGACAAGCAGCAGCAAACGAAAGCACTTCAGGCGAACAAGGCCACCAGAGCACCAGATACGGTTGGTTCTTCAATTCTTGACTTGCAGGCGCTGACGCCTGCGCCGACGCGCAGCTGAGGTGTTTCAGATGTTCCAGCCACTATCGACACAGCGAGTCATGCACCAGCAGTTCCAGAAGGCCTATGACTATGCACGAGGTATTGTTGAGCGGTCTGTAGAGGGTGAGCGGCTGATCGCCATGCTCTTGGGCGTTCCTCGGCAGGGGAAATCGTTGATCAGTGAGCTGCTGCTAGCGGACTTCCCCGCCTTCTCCGATCAGGGTCTGCGAGTGATCCCAATCGTTCGCGTCGTAACGCCAACAAGGCCGACAAAGAAGGCCATGGCTGAAGCGATTATTGATGCGCTCGATACGCGTCGTTACGGACGCTACAGCGCTGAGCAGGCAACGGCGCGAGCTAGCTTTCTACTGAAGACGGCCCAGGTACGAGTCCTGCTCTTTGATGAGATTCAGCATGTGGTGGAGCGCAACACCGCTAGGAGTTGGTATGAAGTCGCCGACTGGCTCAAGACCTTGTCTGACGGTCTTAACCTGTCGCTGCTGTTGATTGGTTTGCCGGCAGCGCGAGACATCCTGGCAGTCAACTACCAATTGCGAGACCGTGCCACCTCACCCCACATCATCTACCCCTACAACTGGAATCACCCAGCGGACATCGCGGAGTTCTGTCGCTGCTTGCTGTCTGTTTCGCAGGTACTGGCCCAGCAGGGCTACACGCTGCCACCGATGACGGATATTGACCTTGTCCGGCGTTGTTATGCCGCCACCCATGGGCGTTATGGAATGGTGGTCAAGCTGTTTGAAGAGGCCAGGCACCAGGCACAGAAAGCCAAGGTCAAGACCATCACGATGCAGGCCCTCGCCGATGCTTTCCGGCTGAGCATGGGAGATGAAGGGGAGCTGGGCAATCCGTTCGAAGCGGATGCTGAGCTTAGCGATAGCGTTCTGGTGCAGCGCTATGTGGCATTGCTGAATGAGTCCGGGTTAAAGGCACCTCGGGTGAAACGAGTTCAGAAAAGCTCGTCCGGCAATGCCTATGTTCAGGGAGCCGGACAGTGATGATGCAGATTCACTTGGATCCATTCATTGATGAGGCACTACACAGCTACCTGCTGCGGTTGGCTCAAGGTTATGGCCTTGAGAGCAGTAAGCAGTTGCTCAGAGCGGTAAATCTAAAGCCGCGTCTTTGTTATGACCAAGAGCAGCTTTGCGCGCTGGGGAAAGAGTTTGGTCTGAGCCATGACGTGCTAACGGCGATGAACGTAAGTCATGCTGCCAAGGCTCCGGTTTTTAACATTAAGTATCAGCGATCAGCATCAAGCCCTATTTGCCCCTGCTGTATCCGCGAAACTCCCTATGTTAAGGCCACGTGGGATCATGAGCTGATCACGGCATGTCCGAAGCACGGTGTGCTTCTGATGGATGAGTGCACGAGGTGTAGTGAGCCGATTACGCGTGATCGGAAGTCGATCACTCACTGTTTGCATTGCAATTTTTCCTTTGCTGATACCAAGGCAAGTTCAGCAGAAGACTTCGACCTAGCCATTTCTGCGTTGATTGCTGGAGCAGACTGTGCGGCGAGAGCGCTACTCCCAGATGCTCTCCAGTGTGGCAACCCACCGTTAGACATCGCAGCATTCCTGACCTTCCTGGCGAGTCATATTCAACCCAGCCCGTTACCTGTTCGGACAGGAAGGGAACCGCGTCCCAAAACGCTCCAAGAGTCGCGCGCTGTGCTGATGCGCATCTGGTCTGTGCTCGGGCAGTGGCCAACTCCGATTGAGGCGTTCATTGAGGCAAGGATTCGCGAGGGCGAGGGTCGCTCTGTCCATCAACGTGTAGGGCGCTGGTTGGCCGTCTTTCAGACGCAGTTTGACCAGGAAGTCTACGGCTTCTTTGCACAGGTGGTTGGTCGTGGTTTGGCATCAAACTTTGATGGGCGTTTGGGGCCCGTTATGCGCGCTCGGATGTTCGGCGCTGATAGCATCGATGCGTTGCAATGGTTCTCAGCAACAGAAGCCGCACGGCGACTAGGAGTAGCGCCAGACATCCTGGCCAACCTGGTGATCACACAGCAGGTTCCGGGGGAGGTTCGCCTAGAGGGACAAAATCGCATCATTGCCATCCACCGTTCAACGCTTGACCAGATTGCGACGCAGCGAGCGGCCTATCTCTCTGCCACTGAAGCCCGTCAGCGTCTGAATGTCTCCAAGGTTTTCTTTGAGCGTTTTGTACAAGCAGGTGGGTTGCGTCGCTACAAGCGCAATGAGCGCCCGTTATTGGTCGCGGGCGAATTTCGCGTTGAGGACGTCGATCAGCTGATTCAGCAGCTGGCAGGCAGTGTCCGCAAGAAGCCCAGCACAGTGCAGTTAATCGGCATTCAAGACATCTCCGCCAAGCACGGTATTTCTAACAGCCAGATCGTTTCGGTATTGCAGGACATTCTGCAAGGCCTTGTGCCGCCCGTCGCGCACGTTAGCTCAATCGCCGGACTGGCCGGGTTGCAGTTTGACAAAGCGGAGATCGCGAAAAGGGTTCGCGACAACGAGCCTGATGTTGCTCTGAGCGTCGATGATCTGGCTCGAGTATCTGGCTGGAAAGCTGGTGTGATCAAAAAGTGGATCCAGGGCGAGTACCTACAAGCGGTGGAAGAGCGGTATGGAAAAGCCAAGCGCGATGTTGTCCCAGTCTCTGCGCTAATTCAGTTCCTGCTGACTTACAGCCCGACTGCTGAGCTCTCTAAGCAGCTGAACACTAAAACTCAGTACATGATGCAGTCTTGGCGCCCGGCACGCATCGAGACCCTTATCCCGCCGCAGGACGCGGGTGGCGGGCAGCGTGGGTTGCTGGTGCGAACTGCCGATCTGGCCCGTGCCGCGCAGTTGCGCCAACCCACGATTGCTGAGCTAGCTGAGCAATGGGAAGCCTCCTCATGCTGACGCGCCATCAAAAACTACGACTCGTCGATGCGCTTCTTGAGCGCTACCCGGACGAGGTCATCACCGGATACGTGGTGAATGCCCGCATCGTTTCCGCCTGCCTTGTTGGCGCCGTCTATCAAACATGGGGCTATGCCCAGGGCGAGCGACTCATTTCCGAAGCCATCGCACAGATCATTCAGTACGAGCGGCGCTGGCTGATCAAAACCACGGAAGGCGACTGCTTCGTGATTGTGAGTTTCGCTCCCGGTGGCCGTCGGTCGCTGCTGCATCTGACTGCCCTTTTTGAAACAGCGGCCCTAGCGCATTCGCGCTGGTGCCTCCACTGAGTCAGGGGAGCCTATGAGCCAGCAAACTGCTCGCATCGCGCTGTTGCACGCGCCCGGCACGACCATGATCGGCCATCAGATGACGAACGCTCATGCCATTGAGCTTATCGCCGAAGGCTTTCCGGGGCGCCATTTTTGCCTTGTGCGTGATTGGATATGGGTTGATCTCGCTCTTCCAGAAGCTGTCCGCGAAGAACTCAACCGTGTACAGCTTCTGCCGGTCATGTTGTACGCAAACTCTGTAGTCACGGACAGTCTGGGTCGTTTCGAGGAAGGGGACTGGCTGCGCAGTACGCCGTTGATTGCGTTCAAGCAGGGCTGCCTTTTTGAAACACGCGACACGGTTTACGCGCTCCTTGGCCATGGCGTGCGCAAGCGCGCCGAGCTCAGTGCGATGGTGAAAATCTTCCGAGTGGAAAGGGAACCGCGATGAAAGACCTCAATGCAGTTACAGAAATGCTCTATGGCGACGGTGAACCGATGTCGGGGTCGGCCATGACTGACGAGCAAGCGTTGGCGCATATGCAGAGCCGACGATTGGGGGCGTTCTGTCTGGTTCGGGATTGGATCTGGCTCGATCTCGACGTCACCGACGAGCAGCGCACAGTACTGGAAAAGACCGGACGCCAGCCGGTGATGCTCTATGCCCACTTCGTTGTTTATGACTCCGCTGGGCGCTGGGATGCCGGCGATTTTGTCCGCACCTCTCCTCTGCTCGCCTTTGACGATGGCTTCTTGTTCAAGACTTCCAGCACGACTTATGTGCTGTTGGGCGATGGCGTGCGCAAACGCGTCGCGCTGGAAACCGTGGGCCGTATTCGTTTCTGAGCCTGGGCCCCTTGGCTTGGGATTCGAACCGGGCTTCGCATAACGGGCGCTATGTTCAATAGTGCCCCGCTGCGGACAGGGTGCTGGCGACCACTTCAGCATTATGTGGCTACCGAGCACCTGGGGTGTGGTGCCGCAGTCAGGAGGCACTTGGTCGGTGTGTTACTGGCGGGGGTGCCAACCCGCTTGCCAAACGACGGCTATCCTGTCACTGTAGATACGAATGTCATTACAGTAAGGGTCGCACCATGGCGTCCATCAATATCCGCATCGACGATGAACTTAAGGCGCGTGCTTACCAGGAGCTGGAAAAGCTCGGCGTCACCCCTTCTGAGCTGATGCGCCAGGCCTTGCAGTATGTGGCCGAGCGCGGACAGCTGCCATTTCGTCCAGTGCTGATGACCGAGGAAGATGAAGCGTTAATCGCCACGGTTCGTGAACGCCTGGCCGCTCCTCAGCGCGTGAAGGTTGCGCTGGATGACCTATAGCCTTGAGTTTGATGCGCGGGCACTGAAGGAATGGCAAAAGCTGGGTGATACCGTTCGCCAGCAGCTCAAGAAAAAGCTCGCTGAGGTATTGCTGAATCCGCGAATTGAAGCCAACCGTCTCCATTCGCTGCCGGACTGCTACAAGATCAAGCTGCGCAGCAGTGGTTATCGCCTGGTGTACCAGGTGCTTGACCATGAGGTGGTGGTGTTTGTGGTAGCGGTTGATCGGCGTGAGCGTGAGCAGGCGTACCGCAAGGCAGCCGAGCGCCTCAAATAGCAGGCTGGGCCAGCTATTCTCCTACGACTGAAAGGTGGTCTCGGCACGATGAGTGGTGATGATCTGCTTGAGCATCTACGGGCCGAAAATGCGCGCTTGATCGCTCTGTTGGACGCGCATGGTGTTGAGTGGCGCTTGCCTGGCGTGCCGCCGCTAGTTGAATCGACTAGCCCGCCTCCACTGATAAGTTCGAGTCTCGACACGGATGCCAAGCTGGCGCTGTTCAAGCGATTGTTTCGGGGGCGAACCGATGTGTTTCCCATTCGTTGGGAAAGCAAGGCCGGTAAAACAGGCTACTCACCGGCGTGCGCCAATGAATGGCGTCCAGGCGTGTGTGAGAAGCCACGGATCAAGTGCGGAGATTGCTCGTTCCGCCAACTCCTGCCGCTGACCGATCAGGTGCTCTACAAGCATCTGGCCGGAGATATTGTCATCGGCGTTTACCCGTTGCTGCCAGACGACACCTGCTACTTCCTGGCGGTGGATTTTGACGAGGCCGATTGGCGTGAAGATGTCACGGCTTTTGCCCATTCATGCTGTGAGTTGGACGTGCCGGTGGCACTGGAAATCTCTCGCTCGGGCAACGGGGCGCACGCCTGGATTTTCTTCGAGCGTAATGTCCCCGCCTATGAGGCGCGCCTGCTCGGCTCCGCGATCATCAGTCATACCTGCGAGCGTACCCGGCAACTGACGCTGGGCTCGTATGACCGACTGTTTCCAAATCAGGACAGCATGCCCAAAGGCGGCTTTGGCAACTTGATTGCCTTGCCCTTGCAGAAGCGGGCCCGCGCGTTTGGCGGCAGTGTTTTTGTCGATGAGACGTTGACGCCCTATCCCGACCAGTGGGCATTTCTGGCCAGCATTCAGCCTATACCCGTGCAGGATATTGCGCCGAAAACCCTGCTGGCCACTGGAGGTCGCCATCCGTTGGATGTCACCGCAGTAGCGGATGACGACGAGCCGAAACCCTGGCAGCGCACAGCGGAAAAGACTCAGAAGTTGGCTTGTCCGTTACCCGAGTCAGTGAACGTTACCCTGGCCAACCAGATCTATTTCGACAAGTCCGAACTGCCCCAGCCATTGGTCAACAAGCTGATCCGCTTGGCGGCCTTTCAGAATCCGGAGTTCTACAAGGCACAGGCCATGCGTCTGCCTGTGTGGAACAAGCCCCGGATCATTGGCTGCGCGGAAAATTTTCCTCAGCATATCGCCTTGCCCCGTGGCTGCTTGGATGACGTGAGGACGTTGCTGCAAGACAACGGGATTGAGTTGGTGCTGCACGATGAGCGCTTCGCAGGAGAGCCCATTGATGTCCGCTTTGCGGGCACGCTACGCCCGGATCAAGAGGCTGCTCTCGACGGCATGCTGGCGCACGACGTCGGGATTCTCTGTGCACCAACTGCTTTTGGCAAAACCGTCACGGCTGCTGCGCTGATTGCCAGGCGTGGTGTGAACACGCTGGTGCTGGTGCACCGGACGGAGTTGCTCCAGCAGTGGAAGGAGCGGTTGCAGGCGTTTCTGGGCGCAGACAAAACCAAGGTCGGCACCATAGGCGGTGGCAAGGCCAAGCCGACAGGCATCATCGATATTGCCGTGATGCAGTCCTTGTCGCGGCAAGGTGAAGTCAGCGAGCAGGTTAAAAACTATGGGCAAATCATCGTGGATGAATGCCATCACCTGTCAGCCTTTTCGTTCGAGGCCCTCCTCAAGGTTGCTGGGGCCAAATATGTCTTGGGGCTGACCGCTACGCCAGTACGTCGTGATGGCCAGCAGCCGATTATCTTCATGCAGTGCGGGCCCATTCGGCATACAGCGAGCAGGCCGGAGAGTGCTCCAGCTGATCTGGCCGTGACGCCGCAGTGGCTTTCTCGACCGATAGTCATGCCCGAAGGGACAGGCATCCAGGATGTCTTCTTGCAGGTGTGCAGCGACACAGAGCGAACAGCCAAGATTGTTGCTGAGGTTGGAGACGCTTTTGAGCAAGGCCGGAAGATCCTGGTGCTGACTGAGCGAACGGATCACCTCAACGCTATTGAGGAGCAGTTGGTTGGTCGGGTCGAGAACCTATTCACGCTGCATGGGCGGATGTCCAAGAAGCAACGCTCCGCACTAATCGGCGAACTGGAAGCACTGCCAGCCGATGCACCACGGGTGATCCTGGCAACCGGGAAGCTGGTTGGAGAGGGTTTTGACCACCCGGCATTGGATACCTTGGTACTGGCCATGCCGGTTTCCTGGAAGGGTACTCTCCAGCAGTATGCGGGCCGCCTGCACCGGGAACATGTGAGTAAGGCTGATGTGCGCATCATTGACTTCATTGATGCCGGACATCCTGCTTTGCTCCGTATGTGGAGTAAGCGCCAAGCGGGTTACAAGGCTATGGGCTATCGATTTGCTGATTCGTCCAGCTCAATGGAGCTGCTGGCAAAGGGCTAACGAGTCTTCATACAGCCACCAAGCTTTCCGTCTGTCGGAGTCGGAAAGCGTCTGTTTCCTACTCGGTGGATTCGCCGTAATCTGGGTTGCATTGACAGGTTGTCAATCCAGGCTGTGGCTTGAGGCCTGCCTCCAGCGCGTAGCTTGTATTGCTGAAATGTAGTGCTGCACGCGGCTTGTTTCAGGGGCTTACGGAAAATGCCATTTAATGCGGTCATTTTGACGGAAAATGCCACTTTATGTGGCTCGATCATGCCAATAATGGTGCCCATTGCTTTTCGTAAGTCATTGATTTAATTGGGATTGTTGATTCTGGCGAATGCCAGATTTGTCGCCCGTCGACATCTGCTGTCCCGATTCCGACGGTCTCGTTTTTTTCGCATCAAGGCAAGGCAGAACCCCGACTCACAAGGTCGGGGTTTTTTGCATTAAGAGATAGGCTGAATAAATCGTAACGACTGGTTTAATCAATTTCGAAATCAACCCTGTCCGGCGTAAGGTTGCTCTATTCGAGATTCACCACCTTACCTGGCTCTTTCGGGGCCACCATAGTTTGCGAGGACAGTTGCCGATGTTGGACACCAATCTCAAGACCCAGTTGAAAGCCTGCCTGGAGAAGGTCACCCAGCCCTTCGAGATCGTCGCGTCCCTCGATGACGGCGAGAAATCCCGGGAAATGCTGAGCCTGCTGCAGGACATCGCCGGCCTCAGCGACAAGATCACCCTCAAGACCGATGGCGACGATGCGCGCCGGCCGTCGTTCTCGCTCAACCGCATCGGCGGCAACATCAGCCTGCGTTTCGCCGGCATCCCCATGGGCCACGAGTTTACCTCGCTGGTGTTGGCCTTGTTGCAGGTTGGGGGCCACCCGTCGAAGACCGCGCCGGAGGTGATCGAGCAGATCAAGGCGCTGGACGGCGACTACAGCTTCGAAACCTACTTCTCGCTGTCCTGCCAGAACTGCCCGGACGTGGTCCAGGCGCTGAACCTGATGGCGGTGCTCAACCCGAACATCAAGCACGTCGCCATCGACGGCGCGCTGTTCCAGGGCGAGGTCGAGGCGCGCCAGATCATGTCGGTGCCGAGCATCTACCTTAACGGTGAGCTGTTTACCCAGGGCCGCATGAGCGAGGAAGAGATCCTCGCCAAGCTCGACACCGGCTCCAGCGCCCGTGACGCCGAGAAGCTCAGGGCCAAGGATGCGTTCGATGTGCTGGTGGTTGGCGGTGGCCCGGCCGGCGCCGCAGCGGCCATCTACGCCGCGCGCAAGGGCATCCGCACCGGTGTCGCGGCCGAACGCTTCGGCGGCCAGGTACTCGATACCATGGCCATCGAGAACTTCATCTCGGTGAAGGAAACCGAAGGCCCGAAACTGGACCGCGCGCTGGAAGAGCACGTGCGCGAGTACGACGTCGACATCATGAACCTGCAGCGCGCCAGCCAGCTGATCCCGGCCGGCGACGACGGCCTGCACCGCGTGCAGTTCGAGAACGGCGGCGAGCTCAAGGCCAAGACCCTGATTCTGGCTACCGGCGCGCGCTGGCGCGAGATGAATGTGCCCGGCGAGCAGGAATACCGCGGCCGCGGCGTCGCCTACTGCCCGCACTGTGACGGTCCGCTGTTCAAGGGCAAGCGCGTGGCGGTGATCGGCGGTGGCAACTCCGGCGTCGAAGCGGCTATCGACCTGGCTGGCATCGTCGCGCATGTCACCCTGCTCGAGTTCGGTGAAGAACTGCGTGCCGACGCCGTGCTGCAGCGCAAACTGTTCAGCCTGCCCAACGTCAGCGTGCTGAAGATGGCGCAGACCACCGAGGTCAAGGGCGATGGCCAGAAGGTCACCGGCCTGGTCTACAAGGACCGCACCAGCGACGAGATGCACAGCGTCGAGCTGGAAGGCATCTTCGTGCAGATCGGCCTGCTGCCCAACAGCGAATGGCTCAAGGGCACCCTGGAGCTGTCGCGTTTCGGCGAGATCATCGTCGATGCCAAAGGCCAGACCAGCATCCCCGGCGTGTTCGCCGCCGGTGACGTGACCACGGTGCCGTACAAGCAGATCGTGATTGCTGTGGGCGAAGGCGCCAAGGCCTCGCTGAGCGCCTTCGATCACCTGATTCGTTCTTCTGCACCGGCCTGATCACGCACTGCAAATAGGAAGGG
>NZ_JXXD01000114.1 GCF_000935215.1 Stutzerimonas stutzeri | reverse complement strand
TTGATTCATCGATGATCACCATGCTGGTTCGGTGCATGAGGCAATGACACTTCAAGAAATAAATGAATATTTTTTTATTTGACACCCGAATACTTTTTTAATTTGAGATAAACAAATAATGCGTGTTCTAGTAGTGGAAGACGAAGCCAAAACTGCCGAATATCTTCAGCAAGGGCTTACCGAAAGTGGCTATATCGTTGACCGGGCAAGTAATGGTGTCGATGCGCTGCACCTGTTCCAGCACAACACCTACGGCCTGGTCATCCTGGATGTGAACCTGCCCAAGGTGGACGGCTGGGACGTGCTCGACACGATCCGCAAGACCAGTCGGGTTCGCATCATCATGCTGACCGGTCGTGGCCGCCTGCACGACAAGCTGAAGGGCCTGGACGGCGGCGCCGACGACTATCTAGTGAAGCCGTTCGAGTTTCCGGAACTGCTTGCCCGCATCCGCTCGCTGCAGCGGCGTGGCGACAAGGTGGTGGACCACCCGACCTTGCGGGTCGCAGACCTTGAGCTGGATCCGGGTCGCCACCGCGCGTTCCGGGGTGACCTGCGCGTCGAGCTGACTACCAAGGAATTCGCCCTGTTGCGCCTGCTCATGAGCCACCCAGGGGAAGCCCTGACCCGCTCGCAGATCATTTCCCTGGTCTGGGACATGAACTTCGACTGCGATACCAACGTGATCGACGTGGCGATCCGGCGCCTGCGCGCCAAGATCGACGATCCGTTCGAGAACAAACTTATCCACACCCTGCGCGGTGTGGGCTATGTGATCGAGGAGCGTTCATGAAGCGCTTCAGCCTGGCCGCCAGGTTGGGACTCAAAGTCGGCTTGATGAGCGTGATACTGCTGGTGCTGCTCTCTATCGTGGGCTACCTGATGCTCGGCCAGGCGCTGGAGCGCACGGCGCAAAGCAGCCTGATCACCAAGATGGGTGGCATGGCCCATAACCTATCGACCGTCGCGGATCTGTCCGAGGTCACCGCAGACTCCCACCAGTTGGTCGACCTTGCGATGGGCCACAACAACCTGTTCGTCAGCATTTTCGATACGGCAAACAGCCGAATCCCCCTGCTGACCATCGGCTCGAAAAAGATAACCACCGAACTCACCAGCTTTCCTGCCAACGATCAAGTGGAGTTCTACGAGTGGAACAACGAACTGGGCATGCCCATGCTCAGCGTTTCCCAGCTCATGCGTCTGGCTGACGGTACCCAGGTCGGTGTGTACATGACCGTGGATGAATCCTCCGATGCCGAATTGCTCCGGGCGATGCTGAGCTGGGCCCTGATGGCGTCACCCTTCATCCTGGCGCTGATCATGGTCGTGGCCTGGTGGACGGTACGCCGGGGCTTGCTGCCGCTTACGCGCTTTCTGAAAGTCGCGTCGAAGATCTCCACCGACAACATGCAGCATCGGCTGCCTACCGACCGCTTGCCGATCGAACTGCTGGAGCTCGCGGACGGCATCAACTTTATGCTGCACCGCCTGGACGGTGGCGTGCAGCAGCTATCGCAGTTCTCGGACGACCTGTCCCACGAGTTGCGTGCTCCGCTCACTAACCTGATGGGCAAAGCACAGGTGGCCCTGTCACGACCACGCAGCTCGGAGGAGTACCGTGAGGTGCTGGAATCCTGCGCCGAGGAGCTGGATCGCATGAAAAGCATGGTGGCCGACATGCTTTTCCTGGCACATGTCAGCCAGCCTGCAGCCTTGGTGCAATTCGAGACGGTGGCACTGGTCGACGAGGTGCAGAGGGTCAGTGACTTGTTCAGCCTGAGTGCCGAAGAGAGCGGCGTTCGGCTCGATGTGTCAGGCAGTGTCGATGTGATCCAAGGCAATCGCCTGATGATTCAACGGGCAGTGTCCAATTTGCTCTCCAACGCCATTCGCTACTGCCCACAAGGGCAGGCTGTAGTGGTGAAGGTTCACCGTGAGCAGGAGCACATCAGGCTCAGCGTAGGCAATCCAGGCCAAGGTATTCCGGAAGAGCACCTGCCTCATCTGTTCGAACGCTTCTATCGGGTCGACAAAGGGCGTGCGCGCAGCGAGGGAGGCACAGGCCTCGGGCTTGCCATCGTGCGATCGATCATGAGCCTGCACCAAGGCGTGGCGAAGGTAGAAATAACGGGCTCGGGCTTTACCTGGTTCCACCTGAGTTTTCCGGTGAACCGTCTCTGAGCCCAAGGCGTCTTTCAACATTGTAATTCGCGCCTCACGTTGTCGTCAGAGACGCTTCTTTAAGCTTCAGGGGTATCGAAAATCTCACGATCCATTGAGATCCAAACCCCTGGAGTTTCTGAAAATGCGACTGACCCAAGCGCTTCTCATCGGTGTACTGGCTGTTGGTGTGACGACACCGGTATTTGCCGAAGATGGCTACGACCGCTCGATCGAATTCAACAAGAAATTCCGCGAGGACCAGAAACGCCTCTGGGGTGAAAAAGACACCGCAGACAAAGCCAAACCGGCAGAGACCAAAGAAAAGGAAAACGCTAAAAGCCCATCCTAGGCTCATGGATGTGCTGTTTCTCTACTTCCTCCTTCCCCCTCGATCTTGAGGCAGGCGCTTGACCGCCTGCCCCGGATCACCCTCAAGCGGCATCCTCCTCAACGCATCGACAGCTGGACCGCCAGCCCCGCCAGTGCACTCATCACCAGCACCTGGATCACACCGCGCTTGAAGTAGAACAGGGCAATAGCGGCGGCCGCGGCGATAAGTGCGGAGGCCCACTCGAATCCTCCCCCAAAGCCGTTGGGCCAGAGCACGTGGTAACCGAAGAACAACGCCAGATTCAGGATCACACCTACCACGGCGGCGGTGATCCCGGTCAGCGGCGCTGTGAACTTCAGTTCGTTGTGCGTCGACTCCACCAGCGGACCGCCGGCAAGGATGAACAGGAACGAGGGCAGGAAGGTGAACCAGGTGACCAGCACAGCCGCCACCGCGCCCGCCAGGAACGGATGGTCGGTGCCGAACATCGGGTGGATGTAGCTGCCAATGAAGCCGACGAAAGTCACCACCATGATCAACGGCCCCGGCGTTGTTTCCCCCAGGGCCAGGCCGTCGATCATCTGCGTGGGCGACAGCCAGCCGTAGTGACCGACCGCACCTTGGTAGACATAGGGCAACACCGCGTAGGCACCGCCGAAGGTGAGCAACGCAGCCTTGGTGAAGAACCACCCCATCTGGGTCAGAGTGCCTTGCCAGCCGAAGATGACGGTCAGCAACCCCATGGGGAGCATCCATAGCGCCGCACCGATCAGGATCAGCTTGAGCAGATAGCTCCAGCGGAAACGGGCATGCGCGGGTGGCGGTGTATCGTCATCGATCAGCGCAGGCCCGTAACTGGCCTTCCCGGAGCCATGCTTGCCAGCGGTCACGAACTTGTCCGGCAGCACTTTTCCGCCGATGTAGCCCAGCACGGCAGCGGCCAGAACGATCAGCGGGAACGGGACGTTCAGGGCAAAAATGGCGACGAAGGATGCTGCGGCGATCGCCCATAGCCAGCCATTCTTCAATGCCCGGGAACCGATGCGGTGCGCCGCATGAACGACGATCGCGGTGACCGCCGGCTTGATGCCATAGAAGATCCCGGCAACCACCGGAACGTTGCCGAACTCGATATAGACCCACGACAGCCCGATCAGGATGAACAGCGACGGCAGCACGAACAGCCCGCCAGCAATCACCCCGCCCCAGGTCCGGTGCATCAACCAACCGATGTAGGTCGCGAGCTGCTGGGCCTCGGGCCCGGGCAGCAACATGCAGTAGTTCAGGGCATGCAGAAAGCGCTTCTCGCTGATCCAGCGGCGACGCTCCACCAACTCCTGGTGGAGGATGGAGATCTGTCCTGCCGGCCCGCCAAAGCTGATGAAGCCGATCTTCAGCCAGAACAGCAACGCTTCGAACAAGCCCACCGGGGTCGCTGGCTTGAGGGGGGCTTCGCCCGTGGCCAGCGTCGTCGTTTCAGCCATGACCGTTTTCCTCGTTGGCAAAGGCCGCCAGCAGCCCGTCGAAGATGCCGTTTGCCGCTGCCATCAGTTGGTTGTCATCGGTAATGCTCTCGCGCAGGCCCGCCAGGACACGCTCGATGCCGGACGCTTCCGCAGGCTGGCTGCCACCGACATCGAGGTAGTGAACCAGCGCGGCGATGCGTGAAAGGCCTGGAGCCTGCAGCACGAAGCTGTCGATCAGGGTTTCGAAGGTGACGCGGTGCCCGACATGGCTGAACGCGGCGCCATCGAAGTCAAAGCCCAGTGCATCGGCGGGGCAGTCGCTCGGGGATTCCAGCCAGAGGATTTCCGCGCCGCTGTCGATGAAGCGCTGGATGAGCCAGGCACAGGCCAGCCGGTCGACCCAGGGACGTCGACGGGTTGCCCAGCGACGCCCCTGGTAATGACTGTGGTCCAGCAGCGTGACGGGATGATCCTGAATGTGCGGTTCATCAGGTGAGAGGGCACGGCTGATTGCCGTCTCCAGCGCTTCCAGCGCGGTCTCCGTCTGCTGCTTCGCAACGCCGGGGAAGAAGTCGATCAGGGCCAACTGGGCGAAGCTCTTGCGCAGTTTTCTGACCTGGCGAGCGACCTGCAGGGCGTTCTCGGGAAGCAGTCCCTCCCTGCACGCGGCGACTTCGTCGCGCAGCTTGCTGTACTCCTCACTCCGGTCGAACAGGCCGGCGAAGCGAGTTTCTTCGTCCGGGAATGCCAGCAGAAACGCAGTGCCGCCGCTGACCGTCACATCGCGCTCCACGGACTCGAACGCCTCGCGGCCCGCGTCCTGCTCAGGCAACAGGTACACACCGTCGCGCAGCACGGCAGCGCCGCAAGCCTTCAACGCCCGCCAGGCACGCATACGTTCGGTCGCGTTGGCCGTGGGGAGTGCCAACACAAGAAGAAGCCAATTTTTCATGTAGAGAATCAAACATAAAATGTATGAATCTCTACTTTAGCTCTGTTCTCAGGAAAATGCACTGCCGGGATGAGGGTTCGATTCACTCACGTTGACCGTATCCCCCCAGGGGGGATACGCTAGAAACATGAATCACCCGCACTACCCGGAGGTAGCGCATGCTATCCGTTCTAAAAAATCGTACTTATCGACACCTCTTTCTGGCCCAGGTGATCGCCCTGGTGGGCACTGGTCTGGCGACGGTTGCCCTCGGGCTTCTGGCATTCGACCTGGCCGGCGCCCAGGCGGGAGCTGTATTGGGTACCGCGCTCGCCATCAAGATGGCGGCTTACATCGGCGTTGCACCGGTTGCCGCCGCGTTCGCCGAGCATCTGCCGCGCAAGGCGATGCTGGTCACCCTCGATCTGGTCAGGGCAGCGGTCGCGCTGATGCTGCCCTTCGTCACCGAGATCTGGCAGGTGTACGTGCTGATTTTCGTGCTGCAGTCGGCCTCTGCGGCGTTTACGCCAACCTTCCAGGCCACCATCCCTGACATCCTGCCGGATGAGCGCGAGTACACCCGGGCGCTTTCCCTTTCGCGCCTGGCCTATGACCTGGAAAGCGTGATCAGTCCGATGCTGGCCGCGCTGTTGCTTACGGTGGTCAGCTTCCACAGCCTGTTCGCGGGCACGGTGGTGGGCTTCCTGGTGTCCGCCGCGATGGTCGGTACCGTGGTGCTGCCCCTGGCGGCACGAGGACCCAAACGCAGCATCTATGAACGCACCACCAAGGGCATGCGGATTTTCCTGCGCACCCCGCGGCTGCGTGGCCTTCTTGCACTGAACCTGACGATCGCAGCCGCCAGCGCCATGGTCATCGTCAACACCGTGGTACTGGTGCAATCCAAGTTCGCGCTGCCCCAGAGCTCTACCGCCATGGCCTTGATGGCCTTCGGCGGTGGCTCGATGGTGGTCGCCCTGATGCTGCCCAAGCTGCTGGAACGACTGGACGATCGCAAGGCGATGCTGGCCGGCGGTGCCGTGCTGGTAGCCGGTTTGATCCTGGGTACCTTCGTCTCCAGTTACCCGGCGCTGATCCTGTTGTGGCTGGTGTTGGGTGCCGGCTACTCCCTGGCACAGACACCGTCCGGACGCATTCTGCGGCGCTCGTCCTCAGCCCAGGATCGACCTGCGCTGTTCGCCGCCCAGTTCGCCCTTTCACACGCCTGCTGGCTGATCACCTACCCGCTCGCGGGATGGTTGGGGGCAAGCGTCAGCCTGACGGCTTCGTTCATCGGACTGAGTCTGGTTGCCGCCGTAGCCTGGCTGGTGAGCAAGCGGATCTGGCGCCCGGAGTATGAGGAAGACGTGGTAGCGCACAATCACGATGACCTGCCGGAAGACCACCCGCACGTGGCCAACGGCAATGCGCATGCGCACTCGTTCGTCATCGATGACGATCACCGGAAATGGCCAAAGCCATAAAGCCCGCGTTGCACGGGTTCTATCGATGATCTTCGCGTAATCCAGAAAGAAACAGGGCCGCTTTAGCGGCCCTGTTTGCATCACTCGTGCGAGTGGCCGTGACCCGCATCGCCAGACTTCGATTCGGTATCAGTACCACCGCAGGCAGCCAACAGGCCGAGGAAGCTCAGCACAACGAGCGATTTGAGGATTTTGGTAGTCATCTTCAGCTATTCCAATTGAGATCAAAAAGTCGGGGCGAACAACAGGTTCGCCCCGGCGGGATTACTTCTTCACGTTCAGGTAGTCGCCAGTCGTGTTCAGCACGATGGTGACATCGGCGTTGGTGCGGTTACGCCAGAACCAGCCATGGGTGCCATCGAACAGCGCGGTCAGGTCGCCCTTGTCGCCTTTCACCTGACGCCCTTTGCTGTAGCTGTGGAAATCGCCTTGGGCGGCGTTGTAGATCTCACCGTGGGTGTCGTGGTTGACCGGGCCGGATGCGGTCCATTCATAGCTCACAGTGCTGCCCTTGAGCATTTCCAGCTTGATCTCCCGACCTTCGCCTGGCGTCAGGGTTACGGTGACCTGATCGGACTTGGCGTTGGCAGCAGGTTTGCTGGATACGGGAGCCGCGGGCTGAGGGGCTGCTGCCACTTGCTGTACGGGTGGCGCTACCGGTGCAGGTGCCGGTGCAGCAGCAACGACAGGAGCTGGGGCCGGAGCAGCTGCCGCTTTCGACGCAGCCTCGTCAGCCAAAGCCTCGGCAGCGAGGGTGATCTTGATCTCGCCCATTTGCGTCAGGCCCATGGCGCGGCCCAGGCCGGTCGGGTCGACCGCGTATTCCGAAGGCATCACCACGGTGACCAGCAGGCCCATGGCGACAGCCAGGGCAATGACGGTGGAACGAACGAGTTGGCGGCTGCTCGGCAATTCGCTTGCCGATGGGAGTGGAGAATTGAACATGATCAGGAGTCCTTAAGCGGTCAGAAACAGGCCGGAGATCTGGTAACCCATCAACAGGAAACCAGCACTCATCATTGCGACGTTGGCGGTATAGGCATGACGCCAGAAGCTTGGGGTCTGCCTCCAGAAGCCCATCAGGATCAGAATGGCGCTCAACGCCATCAGCTGACCGATCTCCACCCCTACGTTGAAGGCGATCAGGTTGGGGATCAGCCCATCGGGAGAGATCTCGTATTCCTGGATCTTGGTTGCCAGGCCGAAGCCGTGCAGCAGGCCGAAAATCAGCGTGGCGGCCTTGGTGTTCGGCTGATAGCCGAACCAGCGCTGGAAGGCGCCCAGGTTATCCAGGGCCTTGTACACCACCGAGAAACCGATGATTGCGTCGATGACGTACGAGCTGATGCTGACTTCCGTCAGCACGCCGATCAGCAGCGTCACCGAATGGCCGACCGCAAACAGCGTGACGTACAGGCCGACATCCTTCAGCCGGTAGAGGAAGAAGATGACGCCGAACAGGAACAGCAGATGGTCGTATCCCGTGACCATGTGCTTGGCGCCCATGTAGATGAAGGGGATCAGCATGACCCCGGTGCTTTCCTGGATGAAGCCCTTGTCACCCTCGGCCACGGCATGGGCCAGAGCTTCTGGCATGCCGATGAACAGCGAGGCGACGAGCAGGAACAGCAGATACAACAGGTGGCGTGAACGCATGGCGAACAGGCCCCCACCCTTTAGGGAGTGCGAATGCATGGATCAATCCTTTCTTGCAGTGATTGTTGGCCGCAGAGCGGCCTTGGTCAGGAAGCAAGCACAGGACGGGGTGGGCGTTCGATACGGAAGATGGGGGGCCAAGGCACGGAATCGCCCAGCATGGCCAGGTGTACCGAGGCTTCGAAATGACTGGAGAAGTGGATTGCAGCTGGTATCTGAGGCGTTTCGTGCTGGTGATCGGGCGTCAGGGGGGAGTGGTAGTGATCAGAGCACTGCGCACAACTCAGGGACGAGTCGTGGGAGTGATCATGAGTCAGGCTCTGGGCGCTCTTTGCCGTGATTTGCGAGAGGACGGAAAGTGAATAGGCATGACCGGTCCAGGCCAGCAGAAAGGCCATTGCCAAAGCCACGATCATGGTCGCTGAAAGAAAACGACGAGACATCCCAATGCTTATCCGGTTGAAACACGGTGTGAAATAGCGCGTTTGACCCAACCCCCCCAGGGGGATAGCATGCAGAGCGTAAAGTATCGCCGTCTGAGACTCAAGTCATGTCAGAACACGTTCACGACCAACCGCATGGTCACGCTCATACCCACCAGACTCACGACGCCATCATCAAACGCCTCAAGCGAGCGGACGGCCACCTGCGCAGCATCATCACCATGATCGATGAAGGACGTGAATGCGTGGACATCGCCCAGCAGCTCCATGCTGTTGAAAAGGCCGTGTGCCAGGCGAAGCGGACACTGATCCAGGACCACATCGACCATTGCCTGGAAGACTCGGTGACAGCCCTGAGCAAGGGCGACCGTTCGGCACTGGACGAATTCAAGCAAATCACCAAATACCTGTAGGCACGGTGCTCGGTTGTTGAATGTTTGAGTACGGCGGTTACCTCGGCCTGTTTCTGGCTGCATTCGGCGCGGCAACCCTGCTGCCCATGCAATCGGAGGCAGTGCTGGGCGGACTGCTGATATCCGAGCGTTTTTCCACAGCCATCCTGCTGGTGGTGGCCACCACAGGCAACGTACTCGGATCGGTTGTGAACTGGCTGCTGGGACGAGGTATCGAGGCTTATCGCGAAAAGCGCTGGTTTCCGGTAAAGCAAGCGGCCTTCGAAAAAGCCAAAGCCTCCTATGAACGTTACGGGTACTGGTCGCTGCTGCTCAGTTGGGTACCCATCATTGGAGACCCGCTAACCGTGATCGCCGGCGTGATGAAAGAGCCGCTCTGGCGGTTCGTCCTGATCGTCACGCTCGCCAAGGGCGGACGGTATCTGGTCCTTGCGATTCTCATCCTGGAGAACCTGAGTTGAGCGCGTACGAATCACCACCTTCGCGGGTTGAACGACACAACGGACAGGACCTCATCAAGTGGATCGCCCTGCTCACGATGGTGCTCGACCACATGCGTCTGGCATGGCCATCACTGGATAACCTGTTCATTCTGGGACGCCTCTCGTTCCCGCTGTTTTGCCTGGCGATCGCCGTGAATGTCTGTCGAACGGAAGTTGGCGCGTTGTTCACTCGCAGCAATGGCCGCTACCTAAGGAAGGTCTGAAGTAACCCTGTATTTCCGGTCGACTTCAGCCCTTG
>NZ_JXXD01000113.1 GCF_000935215.1 Stutzerimonas stutzeri | reverse complement strand
ATCCTGCAACGCGGCCAAGGCCTGCCATGCATGCGCGAGCTCAGCCACGTCCAGCAGTTCATCGATCCGCTCTCGTCGTGGCAGCAACCTGGGTGCGGGCAGCTGTGCAGTGGCGTGCCTGGACAAGGCCCGCAACAGACTGTGCAGCTGGCTGTGCGCCTGGTCCTGCCAGTTGATCTGGACCAGCCCCTCGATGAGTTCGGGCTGTTGCTCGTCCATCAGGCAGCGGTCGGCAAGACCGATGTCCAGTGCATCGCGGGCATTCACCCGCGTGCCGGTGAGGCCCAGAAACAGACCCAGCTTGCCAGCCAGGCGAGGAAGGAACCAGCTCGCGCCGACATCCGTATGTAGGCCGATGGCGACTTCCGGCATCGCCAGCCAACTATCCGGTGTAACGATGCGGATCGTCGCGCTCTGCAGGAGCCCCATACCGCCGCCCATCACGTAGCCATGGCCCCAGCAGATCAGCGGCTTCGGGTAATGGTGCAGCAGGTGGACGAGGCGGTACTCGTCGGCAAAGAAACGCTCGGCCAAGGCCGGCACCGTTCCGGGCTCGCCTCGGCAGGCCTCTGCAAGGCGGCGTACGTCGCCACCGGCGCAGAACGCCTTGGCACCGTTCCCGCGTAACAGCACGCAGGCGACTGCCGGCTCGTTGGCCCAGCGGCCAAGCTGGTCAAGCAGTGCGTCGATCATCGGCAGGCTCAAGGCGTTGAGTTGCTGCGCGGTGTTCAGGGTGACAATGGCTATTCGCATGCCATGCAGGGCGGGGCGTTCTTCGAAGGTGACGTGCATGTAATCCTCGGCGCCGGATCGGTGGGCAGGTCCTGTAAGGCTGCGTTTGGTACGGCGGTCATCGGTTGCGCCAGCGAGGGTCGCGCTTCTCGAGGAACGCATTGACACCCTCCAGGGTGTCGTCGGCCTCGAACAGCTCGACGAAGGCCTCGCGCTCGGCGGCGGCAAGCGTATTGGGCACACGTTTACGGGCCGCATCGATCAGCGGCTTGATGGCACGCACCGCAACAGGGCTTTGCCGCGCGACCCGGGATGCGAGCATCAATGCGTGGCCACGCGACTGGCCGGGCTCGACCACCTGCTCCACCAGTCCGATGCGCAGCGCAGTTTCTGCCGTGATGCGCTCGCCACAGAGGATCATGCGTTTGGCCCAGCCTTCGCCCACCAGCCAGGCCAGTGCCTGGGTGCCGCCCGCACAGGGCAGCAGGCCCACCGATGCCTCCGGCAAGCCCATTTGCGCCTGCTGCTCGGCGATGCGCAGGTCGCAGGCCAGTGCGCATTCCAAGCCCCCGCCAAGGGCGAATCCGTTGACTGCAGCGATGGAGACACCGCGGAAATCGCGCAGCGCCTCAAAGGCTTCGCCAAAGCGGCGGGCCATTTCCCGGGCTCGGATGCGATCGCCGTCAGCGAAAAGTTTCAGGTCCGCACCCGCGCTGAAGAACTTCTCGCCCTGACCGCAGATCACCAGTGCGTAGATTTCGTCATCGTGGTTCAGATGGTCGATGATCTGCTTGAGCCCGATGAGTGACTCGCGGTCCCAGGTGTTGGCAGGCGGATGGTTGATCGTGATGAGGGCGGTGTGACCATGCTTTTCCACGGTCAGCTTGTGGGTCAGGTCGAAGACACCGGCTTGGTAGGGCTCTACTGCAGTGCTCATGGTCGAAATCCTCGTGCGTTTCAGGGCTCCGCTGACGAGCGACCGGTAACGTCGCTCCTCTTGAGAGTCCTTCAATGCAGCGAGGTTGCAGCGTTCCGGTCGGTCAGACGACCCGATGGAGCGCCCGGCTACTGTCCCAGTTGCTCCATCGTTCTGTCACTGTAGCCTAGCCGGCTGCCCGCCCGCGCGACGCTCTTCCTGCCATTCGGCCAGCGACGGCGCAGCCTGCTCGCCGGATAAACGGTGGACGATCTCGAAATAGTCCTGCTTGAAGCGATCCTTGAGCACTTCTTCGCGTGGTTTTACCTGAATGGCGTAGACGGTCTGCACGTTCTGGTGGTCGAACTCGCGCCACTGCTGCTGATCCTTGAGCAGGCTGTAGCTGTGGTTTTCCAGGGCCGTGATGACTTGCTCACTGCCGATGCTCTTGGCGCGAGTGGCGGCATCTGCCCACTGATAGACGATGCTGTAGGCCGAGGCGGCAGAGCTCGATGGGTGCGTCTGGTAACGCTCACCGAAGTCGCGCACGAATGCCTTGCCGCGTTCGGAACCTTCGAGCTCGGGTACGCGCCAGGTCCAGGGCTCGGTGCCGAGCACGCCGCGCATGATGTCCGGGCCGGCGAGTTCGACCATGGACTGCGTCAGGTTGGGAACCGCAATCTGCATCTTCTTGTTCAAGTCGAGTTCGTCGGCGATACGCATGGCTCGCACCATGTCTTCGCCAAACAGGACCAATACCAGGACCTCGGCACCGCTGTTGGCCGCCTTTTCCAGCGCCGCGCGGTAGTCGGACAGGCGCGCGCCGGGGAAGGCCGTCTTGACCCCCTGGTGCTTGTTCTGGTCGACGGTGCCGGTCGCCTGGCGCAGCGAGCTCTCGCTGGTGTGGCCCCAGGTATAGTCGGAGGTGATGTAGAAGTAGGTCTTGCCGGGCATTTTGTCGTTCAGATACTGCCCCAGCACCCGCGCGCTCATCCATGCGTTATTGCACTCGCGGAACATGTAACGGTGGCCATCCTTGCCAGTTGTGTCGTTGGAGTAGGTCAGGGTGCCGAAGTAGAGCAGCCCCCGCTCCTTGGCGCGCTTGCTCGCGGCAATGGCCACCGCGCTGGATACGCCGCCGAACAGCATGGCGACGCCTTCATCCGCCATCTTGTCGACGTTGGCAACGGCCTTTTCGGGGCGGGATGCGGTATTGCGGCTGATCAGGCGTAGCGGGCGGCCCAGAACGCCGCCCGCCTCGTTGATCTCGTCGATTGCCAACAAGGCTCCGCGCATTTGTGCAAGGCCTTCTTCCTTGTAGCTGCCGGTACGGGGGTAATTGAGGCCGAGCGTGATGGGGTCAGCAGCCTGAGCCGTAAGACAGAACCCCAGCCCTAGCGCCAGAAGGGTGATCCGGTTCATAGCATGTTCCTTGTTATAGCTTTTGTTATTGGTTTATTGGCAGTTAGCTTTTTTACCCTGCCGCCGGTGCGTGCGTCACTCTTTATGTGCTGCTCGAAGGCAGCGCCGGCGTCAGTACGTGAGCCAGGTGCGATTATGACTAAAGGAGGGAGGGTGGATCTTGCGGTGACGCCGTGATTTCGCCGGTTTGCGGTTGACAACCATGATGGCGTTTTTTAGGGTTCGGCGGCTACGCCATCCGGAAACAGCTCATGACTCAAGACGATCGCATCAGGCTGGAGGCTGGCTGGAAAGAAGCGCTGCGCGAGGAGTTCGACAAGCCATACATGCTTGAGCTTGGCGCTTTCCTTCGGCGAGAGAAGGCTGCGGGCAAGGTGATATTTCCGCCGGGGCCGATGATCTTCAACGCGCTCAATTCCACGCCGCTCGATCAGGTCAAGGTAGTGATCCTTGGGCAGGACCCCTACCACGGTGCCGGTCAGGCCCATGGGCTTTGCTTTTCGGTACAGCCGGGCGTGGCACCACCGCCGTCACTGCAGAACATCTTCAAGGAACTCAAGCGCGACTTGAATCTTGATATCCCTCGGCATGGCTATCTGCAGCACTGGGCAGAACAGGGCGTGCTATTGCTCAATACTTCGCTCACCGTGGAACAGGGTGTCGCCGGTTCGCATGCCAAAGCGGGGTGGCAGCTATTCACCGATCGAATCATTGAGGTGGTCAGCGAGCGGCGTCCGCACCTGGTATTCATGCTTTGGGGCGCCCATGCGCAATCCAAATCGAAACTGATAGACGCCACGCGGCATCTGATGCTGAAGTCGGTGCATCCTTCGCCCCTCTCGGCGCACCGCGGATTCATCGGTAACGGTCACTTCAGTCGCGCCAACCAGTTTCTCAGGCAGCAGGGGATGCAGGTGATCGACTGGCAACTTCCGGCTGAGGTTTAGCCCGACACCCAGGCGGTATCGGGCTAGGTTTTGGTCAGTCTTTGGCGCCGTGCTTGGCCTGAAGATCCTTGGCCTGCTTGAGATGCTCTTCCAGCTTCGGCAGCGTTTTTTGAGCGAACTGCTTCAGGTCGGCGTTCTCGCCACCCTCCACGTAGTCCTGATACATCTCGATGGTCTGCTCGTGAGCGACGACCTGATTGTTGGCGTAGGCTTCGTCGAAATTCTCGCCATCACGCAGCTTCAGGATCATGGCTTTGGCCTTGTCCATCAGCGTGGCCTCGTCGGACATTTCCAGGTCTTTGGCCTGCGCCAGTTGCGCAAGCTCCTGATTGGCCTTGGTGTGGTCGTCGATCATCATCTGGGCGAATTGCTTCACATCCTCCGACGTACCCTTGTTCAGGGCCATCTTCGCCGTTTCGATTTCTGCAATACCTTTGGCCGAAGCCTCATCGACGAAGTTTTCGCCTTCGGCGGCAAGCGCCAGGTTAGCCGCTACTCCGAACAGCAAGGCGAATGCGCCCGAGAAAATTGTTTTGGTTGCTCTGGTCATTGCGTTCTCCTTTCTTCACCTGACTTGTGTTGGCCGGGAGGCAGACACAAGGCGCGATGCGGCGAGATTGCCGTCCCTTTTTGTGACTAGGTGCCATAGGGACGGTTCCTCGCTTTCGGGCGAACGGTGTTCGGTGCTTACTGAAGCATGCTCATGGCTGCGTCCATGGCGGCAGACAGGTCCTCGTCCTCCTGCATCAGTTCGCTCGGATCGAGCCCCAGCTTGGCGAAGGCGGGAACCTCGCTCCAGTCCAGCTGCGCGTAAGGGTGCTGGGTGCCCATATAGCTCTGCAGGGTGGCGACTTGCACCACGTCTACATAATCGACTGCGGCCGAATTGCGCTGGAAATCGGTGTACTGACCAGCCACCGACACGATTGCCTCCGGGAAATCCCAGGTGCGCAGGATTTTCTCACCCACCATCGGGTGAATCTTGTCGATGACGTGATTGAGGCTGAACGAGTCCGATAGCAGGGCGCTGTGCTCTTCTGCGTAGGTCAGGATCGGCAATATGCCGATCTGATGGACCAGTCCGGCGAGGGTCGCTTGATCAGGCATCAATCGTGTGTAGTGACGGCAGAGCACATGACTGATGGCGGCGACCTCGGTGCTCTTGTTCCAGACCTCGCGCATCTTGCGATCGACGACATCGGTGGTCGCCTGGAACATCTGCTCCATCGCCAGGCCTGTGGCCAGGTTGCAGGTGTAATTGATGCCGAGACGGCTGACCGCCATCTGCAGATCGTCGATCTCGCGACTGGTACGCAGCAGCGGGCTGTTGACCACCTTGATGATGCGTGCGGCGAGGGCTGCGTCGGCGCCTATCACCTTGCTCAGTGCCGGAATGCTGATGTCCGGGTCCTCGGCCGCCTCGCGGACGCGCAATGCCACCTCCGGCAGGGTAGGTAGAACCAATTCATCGTTCTCGATCGCGAGCGTCAGATCGCGCTGGACTTTCTCGGCAAGGGTGCTCATGTCATTCCTTTATGTGTCGGTCAGTGTCGCTAGGGCGCTTCAGGTCAGGGTGCTTTCCCGTGGTCCATGGTGCGCCTCTCAGGTATTTGCTTTCTGGCTCCGGTTCGCACTAGCGCTGAATTTCCAGGTCCGCATTCAGGCTGTAGGGAAGCTCGAGCAGGCTCATCGGCAATCCGTCCGGGGAGCCCAGATACAGGCGGCCGTCAGCGGCGGCGTCCTCCTGCAGTACGGCCAGCAGCTCGATTCGGTCGGTGTCACTGGCGGCTAGCACGACCTCACCGACGCTGGAGCCATGCACCGGCGAGAAAATCTCAACGCCCGGAGCGGGCAGCTCGTCCTGTCTGCCTTCGATCAACAGCCGCTGCAGGCGGCGCTTGAGTTTGCCCAGATACTGCATGCGCGCGACGATTTCCTGGCCGGTATAGCAGCCCTTTTTGAAACTCACGCCGCCCAGCGCCTGCAAATTGATCATCTGCGGGATGAACAGCTCGCGAGTGCTGCCGAATACCTGGCCGATGCCGGCGCGAACCTGGTCCAGCAGCCAGCGATTGACCGGCGCTTCCTGAAGCTGCGCGGCCAGGCGCGTGCGAACCTGCTCGGCGTCGGCGCCTGGGGTCCAGAGCTCAACGCGGCCATCCTGCAGACGGATCGCGATCATGCCGTGGCTCCGCACCACACTGTCGGCGGTCAGCGGCAGATCCAGGCCCAGGCTGACCAGCGAGCCGTCTCCGCCCGCAAGACCGAATCGGCACCAGTCGGCGCTCTCGTCGTTCAGGCGGGACTTGGAAAATACGGCGTACTTGTTCAGATCGGCTTGTTGCAGTTGCAGCAGCTCACTGGCCATCGCCAGCAGGTAACCGTCGCCATCCAGCACGATGCGGAAACTCGACTGCATGCGCCCCTTGGGCGTGCAGCGTGCGCCCAGACTGGATGTCTCGGCGGTGAGGTAGCTGAGGTTGCAGGTCAGCTGACCCTGGAGGAACTTGCTGGCATCCGGGCCGCGTACGGCAAGGACGCCTTCATGCGACAGAACGCAAAAATAAGCAGTGTCGGTCATGATTGGTCGTCGTCAGAATCCGGGTGGGCATCATAGCAGCCCGACGGAAACGGTTGCGTGATGACGGGTTTGCAGCTCGACGAAAAAAGCGACTGATGAGTTCGGTGCAGCCGCTATAATGCGCGCCTTCTCAAAAGGAGCCGATGTATGGCTGAGCAATCCGAACTCAATCGTCTGTTTTGGCAAAGCCGTCGCGGCATGTTGGAGCTGGATGTGTTGCTGGTGCCTTTCGTCAAGGAGGTCTATCCAGGTCTCGATGAGGAAGATCAGCACCGCTATCGCAAGCTGCTGAGTTGCGAGGATCAGGACATGTTCGGCTGGTTCATGCAGCGCGGCGAGCCCGAGGATGAGGACCTGCGGCGCATGGTTCGCATGATCCTCGATCGTGTCCAGCCTAAGTAATCAATCATTCGAGTGTCGCTGGCAGCCGTCCAGCTGGTTGTTGACACTCTATCTCGGGGTTCAGGCGCTCGGCCTGGCCGCCATCGTGCTGTCGGCTGCGCCGCTATGGTTGCAGCTGATAGCGCTTCTGTTTTGTCTGACCCACGCGCTGTGGGTGTTGCCGCGCGGGATTCTACTGTCCAGTCGGGATGCCTGGTCTGGCCTGCGCCACGATGCTGCGGGCTGGCACCTGTGGAGCGAGCGGCAAGGATGGCAGGCAGTTCAGTTGCTGCCTGACAGCCTGGCGCTGCCACTGATAGTCGTGCTGCGTTTTCGCGTGCCGGGCCGGCGGTTAGCTGGCAGCATCTGCGTGCCCCGCGACGCACTACCGCGAGAGCAGCATCGTCGACTGCGGGTGCGGCTCAAGTTCAGTCGACGTAGGTGGGCGGCGCCAGAATAGTGTCGACCGCTTGCGGCAGCAGCTCCGGGTAGTCGAGGGTGTAGTGCAGTCCTCGGCTCTCCTTGCGCAGCATAGCCGAGCGAATCATCAGGTCTGCAACCAGCGCCAGATTGCGTAGTTCGAGCAAGTCACGACTGACCTTGTAGTTGCTGTAGAACTCGTCGATCTCGCTCAGCAGCAGGCGCACTCGGTGCTGCGCGCGCATCAGCCGTTTGTTGGTGCGGACGATGCCGACGTAGTCCCACATGAAGCGCCGCAGCTCGTCCCAGTTGTGCGCGATGATCACGTCTTCGTCGGAGTCGGTCACCTGGCTGGCGTCCCATGCAGGTAACGTTGCTGCGTTGGTGACTTGGGGCAGTTCGCGCAGGATATCCTGAGCGGCTGCCCGGCCGTAGACGAAGCATTCGAGCAGCGAGTTGCTGGCCATGCGGTTCGCGCCGTGCAGGCCCGTGAAACTGGTCTCGCCGATGGCGTAGAGGCCCGGGATATCGGTGCGTCCAGCCTGGTCCACGACTACGCCGCCGCAGGTGTAGTGCGCTGCGGGCACCACCGGAATCGGCTGGCTGGTGATGTCGATGCCGTATTCCAGACAGCGCTCGTAGACGGTGGGGAAGTGGCTTTTGATGAACTCGGCAGGCTTGTGGCTGATATCGAGGTAGACGCAGTCGATGCCCAGTCGCTTCATTTCGTGGTCGATTGCGCGTGCGACGATATCGCGCGGGGCGAGTTCCTCCCTGGCATCGAAACGCGGCATGAAACGCTCGCCGTTAGGCAGCTTGAGCAAGGCACCTTCCCCGCGCAGGGCTTCGGTCACCAGAAAGCTCTTCGCTTGCGGGTGATAGAGGCAGGTAGGGTGGAACTGGTTGAATTCCAGATTGCCGACGCGGCAGCCCGCTCGCCAGGCCATGGCAATGCCGTCGCCGCACGCGCTGTCCGGGTTGCTGGTGTACAGGTAAACCTTGGCCGCGCCGCCGGTAGCCAGTACGACGAATCGTGACTGGAAGGTTTCGACCTCGCCGGTGCTGCGATTGAGCACATAGGCGCCCAGGCAGCGTCTGCCCGGCAGCCCGAGTTTGTGTTCGGTGATCAGGTCGACTGCAACGCGCTGCTGTAGAAGCTCGATATTGCTCTGCTTTCTGGCCTGGCCAAGCAGCGTGTTGAAAATGGCTGCGCCAGTGGCGTCGGCTGCGTGAATGATGCGCCGATGGCTATGGCCGCCCTCGCGAGTCAGGTGAAATTCGAAACTGCCGTCTTCGCGATCCGGGGCATTGTCCCGCGTGAAGGGCACCCCTTGCTCGATCAGCCACTGGATGGCCTCGTTGCTGTGCTCGACCGTGAAACGGACGGCGTCTTCGCGGCACAGGCCTCCTCCGGCGATGAGGGTGTCGGCGACATGTGACTCTACGGTGTCGGTCGTATCCAGTACTGCGGCGACGCCACCTTGGGCCCAGTAGGTGGAGCCGTTGGAGAGATCGCCCTTGCTGAGAACGGCGATGCGAAGATCGGTCGGCAGGTTGAGTGCCAAGGTCAAGCCGGCGGCACCGCTGCCGATGACCAGCACGTCGTATCGTAGAACCTGGTTCATGTCCAATTCCGGCGGGAAAAACGAGCCCTAGTATATAGACGGGATGTAGCGCCAAAATAGGCGACTGTGTGTTTGTCTTCTAACGAAGGGAACTTTTCCTTCGCGGAGTGGCTCAATAGGCAGTTATGAATGCAAACCAGCTGGCCATCGTGAATGGGCGGTGCGAGTTTGCTATGGACACCAGGACGGCGTCGTCAGCAATGGCGCAACGCTGTGGTGCAATCGCCGTCAGGTATTGCAGGATAGCTTGCTAGGAGGGGGGAGAACTTTTGCGTAAAGCCCGGGTCTATTCTGGCAGGTCGGTTCGCTGGTGTGAGCGACGCTACTCCGCTACCGAGGAGGAGCGTTCATGTTGACTCAGGAGCAGGACCAGCAGCTGGTTGAACGAGTGCAGCGTGGTGACAAGCGGGCGTTTGATCTGCTGGTAATGAAATACCAGCACAAGATCCTTGGGTTGATCGTGCGGTTCGTGCATGACTCTCATGAAGCTCAGGATGTTGCCCAAGAGGCTTTTATCAAAGCCTACCGCGCACTCGCCAATTTTCGCGGTGACAGCGCTTTCTACACCTGGCTGTACCGCATCGCCATCAATACGGCGAAGAATCATCTGGTGGCGCGCGGCAGACGCCCGCCGGATAGTGATGTGAGTTCCGAGGACGCCGAGTTTTATGAGGGCGATCACGCTCTCAAGGACATCGAGTCACCGGAACGCTCGCTGCTCAGGGATGAGATTGAAGATACCGTTCATCGAACCATTCAACTTTTGCCAGAAGATTTGCGTACGGCTCTAACACTGCGTGAATTTGATGGTCTTAGTTATGAAGACATTGCGAGCGTCATGCAGTGTCCGGTGGGCACAGTGCGTTCCCGGATCTTCCGGGCACGTGAAGCCATAGATAAAGCATTGCAACCCTTGTTGCATGAATCCTGAGACAGCGGCGACAGCCAAGAGAGGAACCGCCATGAGTCGTGAAGCCCTGCATGAATCGCTGTCCGCGGTGATGGATAACGAAGCGGACGAGTTGGAATTACGTCGCATGCTCGCAGGCGACAACCCGGAGCTACGTGCTACCTGGTCGCGTTATCAACTTGCCCGTGCCGCCATGCACAAGGAGTTGATCGAGCCGCGCCTGGATATCGCTTCTGCGGTATCGGCTGCGTTGGCTGATGAAGCCGCGCCGGTCAAGGCGCAACGTAACGGATGGAAAGGCCTCGGCCGGCTGGCAGTGGCTGCTTCGGTTACAGTCGCTGTTCTGGCCGGTGTACGTCTGTACAATCAGAATGAGGTTGCTGGTCCGCAGCTAGCGCAGCAGGCTCCGCAACCAAGTATTTCGGTTCCGCAGACCAGTCAAGGGCCGGCGGTTCTGGCTGGTTACAGTGAGCAAACCGAAGCGCCTGCACAGGCAGCGGCAGATGGCGCTCCGGTAGAGCGCTGGCACGAAGAGCGTCTGCCTTCATATGTTCGTCAGCATGCCCAGCAAGCTGCCTTTGGTAATGGATCGGAGAGCGCGCTGCCTTACGCTCGCGCGGCCAGCATGGAAGAACGTTAGGGAGAAACATGCGCGTATTACCGCTGTATGTGGTGATGGGGGGCTGGCTATCGATGCCGGCCCTTGCTGCTGATGCCGAGTCCTGGATGGAGCGACTTGCGGCGGCAGAGCAGAAACAGAGTTATACCGGTACGTTCGTCTACGAACGCAATGGTAGCTTTTCCAGTCATGCCGTGTGGCAGCAGGTCGAAGAAGGTCAAGTGCAGGAGCGATTGCTTCAGCTTGACGGAGCTCCGGCTGAAGTTCTGCTGGTAAATGGTCAGATGCAATGCGCTACCGATGACCTCGCGGCGCAAGTGCGTGAAGCGCAAGCCTGGCACGGGCAGCGTCTCGATCCGAAAGCACTCTCCGAGTGGTACGAATTCCGTGAGATCGGGGATTCAAGAGTTGCTGGCCGCCCTGCCGTGGCGCTGGCTGTCGTGCCGAAGGATCAGCACCGTTACGGCTTCGAACTGCATCTCGACCAAGATACCGCATTGCCCCTCAAGTCGCTGATGCTGAACGAGAAAGGGCAGCTGCTCGAGCGTTTCCAATTCACCCAGTTCACGGCTGGCAGTGTATCTGCCGAGCAACTGAAGCCCGGCGCCGATTGCAATCCAGTGACCGTGAACCGGCGCGAGGCGAATCCTACATCGCCCTGGCGCTCCGACTGGTTGCCTTCCGGCTTCACGCTACTGGATGCCAACGAACGACCTAGTCCCGCCTCTTCCGAAACTGTTTCCTGGTTGTCCTACGGTGATGGTCTAGCGAAGTTTTCCGTGTTTCTGGAGCCGCTGCGCGGCGCCTTGGTTGAGGACGCGCGAAGCCAGATGGGGCCTACCGTCGCGGTCTCTAAGCGCATCAGTACTGCGGATGGCGATGTCATGGTGACCGTGGTGGGCGAGATTCCACTTGGTACGGCTGAGCGGGTTGCCCTGTCCATGCGAGCCAGTTCGGAACAGGCACAACGATGATCGAAGAGCCTGGGCGGGTAGTCGCGCTGGATGTCGGCGCTGTATGGGTCGAGACTCGGCGCAAGACTACCTGCTCTGGCTGTTCCGCGAAGAGTGGCTGTGGCCAAGGCTTGATGGATACCCTCGGTGTTCGCGAACAGCGCGGCCTCATCAGAGCGCTCTGCGATCTCCACCTGCAGGTCGGTGACGGTGTCGTTGTGGGCATCCGCGAGGACGTGTTGCTGCGTGGTGCCGTCCTTGTCTATCTTCTCCCTCTTATCGTGCTGATGGCGGCCGCTTCGCTGGCCGCTCAGCTGTCGACGCGTGAGCCGATCGTTATTCTGGCAGGTCTCGGGGGCTTCTTCATTTCCTGGCTATTCGTGCGTATGCGAAGCCGCCGTAGCGCAGCTGACCCGAATCTGCAGCCGGTGGTTTTGCGCGCCATGCTCGCGGGGCCTGCGAGTCCCTGAGCTTCCTTGTTTTGTCAGTGGGGAGACTTGTAGTCATGTTCAATCGAAACAGCTGCTTCGCCTTCGTGGCGGGCCTGGCATTGCTGGGCCACGCTGTCGTTGCCCAGGCGGAATTGCCTGATTTCACGCCGCTGGTCGAAAGTGCCTCGCCAGCGGTAGTCAATATCAGCACCAAGCAGAAGGTGCAGAGCCGCGGTGCGACTGCGCAGATGCCGGAACTCGAAGGGCTGCCGCCGATTTTTCGCGAGTTCTTCGAACACAGCATCCCACAGATGCCGGGCGCCCCGGGTCGCGGCCAGCAGCGTGAAGCGCAGTCGCTCGGTTCGGGTTTCATCATTTCCGAAGACGGTTATGTCCTGACCAACAATCACGTGGTTGCCGATGCCGACGAAATCATCGTTCGTCTGCCGGATCGAAGCGAGCTGGAAGCCAAGCTTATCGGTGCCGATCCGCGCTCCGACGTGGCGGTGCTGAAGGTCGAGGGCAAGGGACTGCCGACCGTCAAGATTGGCCGTTCTGATGAGCTGAAAGCAGGGGAGTGGGTGCTCGCCATTGGCTCGCCGTTTGGTTTCGATCATACGGTGACCGCCGGCATTGTCAGTGCGACTGGCCGCAGCTTGCCCAATGAGAGCTACGTGCCGTTCATTCAGACCGACGTGGCAATCAACCCGGGTAATTCCGGTGGTCCGCTGTTTAACCTCGACGGTGAGGTGATTGGCATCAACTCGCAGATATTCACGCGCTCCGGTGGCTTCATGGGGCTGTCCTTCGCCATTCCGATCGATGTGGCAATGGATGTTGCCAATCAGCTGCGAACCGAAGGCAAGGTGAGTCGGGGCTGGCTTGGCGTGGTCATCCAGGAAGTCAACAAGGACCTGGCTGAGTCTTTTGGTCTTGAGCGTCCAGCGGGTGCCCTGGTGGCTCAGGTTATGGATGGCGGTCCGGCAGCGCGCGGTGGCCTGCGTGTCGGTGATGTGATTCTGAGCCTCAACGACAAGCCGATTGTCATGTCTGCTGATCTGCCTCATTTGGTCGGAGCACTCAAGCCTGGCAGCTCCGCACGAATGGAAGTGGTTCGCGACGGTGATCGCAAGATGCTCGACGTCAAGATCGGCGCCATGCCGGAAGAGGGCGAATCCGTGGCAGCCTCTGGTGGCGGCCAGGAACGCAGCGATAACCGCCTGGGTGTAAAAGTCACTGAGCTGACCGATGAGCAGAAGAAGAGCCTGGATTTACCGGGCGGCGTGGTGATCACTGAGATTCTCAACGGGCCGGCTGCGATGATTGGGCTGCGCCCGGGCGATGTCATCACCCATCTGAATAATCAGGCGATCAATTCGGCGGCAACATTTGCTCGAGTGGCTGAGCAGTTGCCGAAGAATCGATCTGTTTCGATGCGAGTTCTGCGCCAGGGGCGTGCGAGTTTCATTACTTTCAAGCTCGCTGAATAAGACGCTGGCTGGTGAATCTGGAAGGGCGGTTATTACCGCCCTTTTTCATTTTCAAGACGTAACAGTACGTCCGTTGCGTTGCTCATCAGCTGCGGATGGCTTGTGCGTGGCACTGCAAGGGTTGATCAGTTACACTTCGCGGCTATTTTCGGCGGGCAATCGGCCCGCGACTATTCCGAGTGTTGAGCTGTGAGTGACCTGAGTCATATCCGCAATTTTTCCATCATCGCCCATATCGATCACGGCAAGTCGACCCTGGCAGACCGTTTTATCCAGATGTGTGGTGGTCTGACCGAGCGTGAAATGGAAGCCCAGGTGCTGGATTCGATGGATCTCGAGCGCGAGCGCGGCATCACCATCAAAGCCCACAGCGTCACGCTTTATTACACCGCGCGCGACGGCAAGACCTACCAGTTGAATTTCATCGATACGCCCGGCCACGTCGACTTCACCTATGAAGTCAGTCGCTCGCTGGCCGCGTGCGAGGGTGCGCTGCTGGTAGTCGATGCTGGCCAGGGCGTCGAGGCGCAATCGGTAGCCAACTGCTACACGGCGATCGAACAGGGCCTGGAAGTGATGCCGGTGCTGAACAAGATGGACCTGCCACAGGCCGATCCGGACAAGGTCAAGGAAGAGATCGAGCACATCATCGGCATTGATGCGACCGACGCGGTGGCCTGCAGCGCCAAGAGCGGCATGGGCGTGGACGAGGTGCTCGAGCGCCTGGTCGCGGTGATCCCGCCGCCGACCGGCGATGTCGAGGCGCCGTTGCAGGCGTTGATCATCGACTCATGGTTCGACAACTATCTGGGCGTCGTATCGCTGGTACGGGTTCGCCACGGTCGTATCAAGAAGGGCGACAAGGTGCTGGTGAAATCCACCGGCAAGGTCCACCAGGTGGACAGTGTCGGCGTGTTCAACCCCAAGCACACCGCCACGGCAGACCTCAAGGCTGGCGAGGTGGGCTTCATCATCGCCGGCATCAAGGACATTCTCGGCGCTCCGGTGGGCGACACGCTGACACTGTCGAGCACGCCGGACGTGGAGATGCTGCCCGGTTTCAAACGCGTCAAACCGCAGGTCTATGCTGGTCTGTTCCCGGTCAGTTCGGACGACTTCGAGGATTTTCGCGAAGCGCTGCAGAAGCTGACCCTCAACGATGCCGCGTTGCAATACGAACCGGAAAGCTCCGACGCGTTGGGCTTCGGCTTCCGTATCGGCTTCCTCGGCATGCTGCATATGGAGATCATTCAGGAACGCCTCGAGCGCGAGTACGACCTGGATCTGATCACCACCGCACCGACGGTTGTTTACGAGTTGCTGTTGAAGAACGGCGACACCATCTACGTCGACAGCCCTTCGAAGCTGCCCGACATGTCCTCCGTCGAGGACATGCGCGAGCCGATCGTGCGCGCCAACATCCTTGTGCCCCAGGAGCACTTGGGCAACGTCATCACGCTGTGTATCGAGAAGCGCGGCGTGCAGCGCGACCTGCAGTTCCTCGGCAGTCAGGTGCAGGTGCGTTACGACCTGCCGATGAGCGAGGTGGTGCTGGACTTCTTCGATCGCTTGAAATCGTGCAGCCGCGGTTACGCCTCGCTGGACTACAGCTTCGAATGTTTCCAGTCGGCCAACCTGACGCGCCTGGACATCCTCATCAACGGCGACAAGGTCGACGCGTTGGCACTGATCGTCCACCGCGACAATGCCCACTACAAGGGCCGCATCCTAGTCGAGAAGATGAAGGAGCTTATCCCGCGTCAGATGTTCGATGTGGCGATTCAGGCGGCCATCGGCGGCCAGATCGTTGCCCGCAGTACGGTCAAGGCGTTGCGCAAGAACGTTCTGGCCAAATGCTACGGCGGCGATGTGAGCCGTAAGCGCAAGCTGCTGGAAAAGCAGAAAGCCGGTAAGAAGCGCATGAAGCAGGTAGGCAACGTCGAAATCCCGCAGGAGGCGTTCCTCGCCGTGCTGAAGGTGGACAGCTGATATGTCGATCAATTTCCCGTTGTTGCTGGTTATCGCCGTGGCTGTCTGCGGCCTGTTGGCGCTGAGCGACCTGTTGTTCTTCGCCCCCCGCCGCCGGGCTGCGATCGCCAACTACGAAGGGCGCACCGGGGAAATCGATCCATCGACCCTTGAGGCGTTGAACAAGGAGCCGGTGCTGATCGAGTACGGCAAGTCGTTCTTCCCGGTGCTGGCCATCGTGCTGGTGCTGCGCTCGTTCCTGGTCGAGCCGTTCCAGATTCCCTCCGGCTCGATGATCCCCACGTTGGAAGTTGGCGATTTCATTCTGGTGAACAAGTTCGCCTATGGCATCCGCCTGCCGGTAGTGGATACCAAGGTGATCGAAGTCAGCGACCCGAAGCGTGGCGACGTCATGGTGTTCCGCTATCCGAATCAACCGAGCATCAACTACATCAAACGGGTCGTCGGCCTGCCTGGCGACACCGTGCGCTACAGCAGCGATCGTCGGCTGTTCATCAACGATCAGCCGGTTGCCGAGACACTGGTCGGCGAGGAGCCGGGCAGCTTGGGCAGCGCCGTGCTGTATCGGGAAAAGCTGGGCGAGATGGAGCACCTGATTCGCAAGGAAATGGGCCGCTATCGCATCGAGCCGAGCCGCCAGTGGACCGTGCCGGCTGAGCACTATTTCATGATGGGCGATAATCGCGATAACTCGAATGACAGCCGCTATTGGCAGGACGAGTCGATTCCCGCGGAGCTGGCTGGCATGGTCCCGGACCGTAACATCGTCGGCAAGGCGTTCGCCGTCTGGATGAGCTGGCCTGATCCGAAGCTCAGCAATCTGCCGAATTTCTCCCGCGTGGGCCTGATTCACTGAAAGCTGTGAATTGCGGCCGTCGCTGAGCGAACCGGGCTCGCTATATTTGTCCTGCCCCGATCGGTGGGTATCGTAACGACATAGAGGTCGACATGAGTTTTGCGCGTTCGCAAAAAGGGCTGTCCATGCTGAGTTGGATCATGGTCCTGGCAATCGTGGCGTTTGTGGCCAGCACGGGATTTAAAATGTTCCCGCATTACTTCGATTACATGTCCATGGACAAGATCATCCAGTCCGTGGAAACCGACGAAGCGCTTGAGATTCAGAGCGTCGGGGAGTTCTATAGTCATGTCAGCAAGGGGATGCAGGTAAACGGCATCCAGAACATCGACCTGAAGGAAGCGCTGAAGGTCGAGATCCAGAACAACGAATTCAGGGCGCACCTGAAATACGAAAAACGCGAGCCGCTGATCCGCAATCTCGATCTGGTGGCGAACTTCGATAAAGAATATCGCCTAAGGATGCCGTGAGCACTTCGTTAGCCCGTCTCGAGCGCAGGCTCGGTTATCAATTCAAGGATCAGGAGCTGATGCTCCTGGCCCTGACCCATCGTAGCTATGCCGGACGCAACAACGAGCGTCTGGAGTTTCTCGGCGACGCCATTCTCAATTTCGTTGCCGGTGAGGCGCTGTTCAATCATTTTCCGCAAGCTCGTGAGGGGCAGCTGTCGCGTCTGCGCGCGCGTCTGGTCAAGGGCGAGACGCTGGCGGTGCTGGCGCGTGGATTCGAGCTCGGCGAATATTTGCGCCTGGGCTCCGGTGAGCTCAAGAGCGGCGGTTACCGCCGCGAATCTATCCTGGCCGACACCCTCGAAGCGCTGATCGGTGCCATTTATCTGGACGCGGGCATGGACGTTGCTCGCGAGCGGGTCGTCGCCTGGTTGGCTAACGAGCTGCAAGGCCTGACACTGGTCGATACCAACAAGGACCCGAAGACCCGGCTGCAGGAATTTCTGCAATCGCGTGCCTGTGAACTGCCGCGTTACGAGGTGGTGGATATTCAAGGCGAACCGCATTGCCGCACCTTCTTCGTCGAATGTCAGGTCGCTTTGCTGAACGAGAAAACCCACGGGCAGGGCGCTAGCCGCCGAATTGCCGAACAGGTTGCCGCGGCAGCCGCATTGATCGCCTTGGGCGTGGAGAACGGACATGACTGACGAACAGCTGCAATCCGAAGACGTCAGCCGTTGCGGTTACGTGGCGATCGTCGGCCGGCCGAACGTCGGCAAGTCGACGCTGCTCAACCACATCCTTGGCCAGAAGCTGGCGATCACCTCGCGCAAGCCGCAGACGACGCGGCATAACATGCTCGGCATCAAGACCGAGGGCAGCGTTCAGGCCGTCTATGTGGACACGCCGGGGCTGCACAAGAATGGCGAGACGGCGCTCAACCGCTACATGAACCGCACTGCTGCCTCGGCATTGAAGGATGTCGACGTGGTGATCTTCGTCGTCGACCGCACCCGCTGGACCGACGAAGACCAGGCCGTGCTCGAGCGTGTGCAGTACGTTACCGGACCGTTGATCGTTGCGGTCAACAAGACCGACCGTGTCGAGGACAAGGCCGAGCTGTTGCCGCACCTGCGCTGGCTGGTCGAGCAGCTGCCGAACGCGGAGATCGTGCCGATTTCGGCGCAGCACGGACAGAACCTGGAAACGCTGGAAAAACTGGTCGCCGATCGTCTGCCCGAGAGTGAGCACTTCTTCCCGGAGGACCAGATCACCGATCGCAGCAGTCGTTTCCTCGCCGCCGAGCTGGTGCGCGAGAAGATCATGCGACAGCTTGGCGCCGAGGTGCCTTACCAGATCACCGTGGAGATCGAGGATTTCAAGCAGGAAGGCCGCGTGTTGCACATCCATGCGCTGATTCTGGTCGAGCGTGACGGGCAGAAGAAGATCATCATCGGCGACAAGGGCGAGCGCATCAAACGTATCGGCCAGGAAGCGCGCAAGGATATGGAAGTGCTGTTCGATTCCAAGGTCATGCTGCACCTGTGGGTCAAGGTGAAGGGTGGCTGGTCCGACGATGAGCGTGCGCTGCATTCGCTGGGCTACCAGTAAGCGCCGACCCGCAATCAATGGTGCGCATCGCGCACCTTCTGGGCTGCCATGCACCAACCTGCGTTCGTTCTGCACAGTCGCCCGTACAAGGAAAGCAGCGCGCTGGTCGACCTGTTCACCCCGCAGGGCCGGCTGCGTGCTGTCATGCGTGCCGCGCGTGGTAAGGCCGGCAGTCTGATCCGCCCCTTCGTATCGCTGGAGGTCGAGCTGCGCGGCAAGTCCGAGCTGAAGACCGTTGCCCGTCTCGAAAGCGCCGGCCCTGCGCACTGGCTCGATGGCCAGGCGCTGTTCAGCGGCATGTACCTCAACGAATTGCTGATTCGCCTGCTGCCTGCCGAAGACGCGCACCCCGCGCTATTCGATCATTACGTCGCGACACTGCCGGCCCTGGCCGCACATCGGCCGCTGGAGCCGCTGCTGCGTGCCTTCGAATGGCGGCTGCTCAGCGAGTTGGGCTATGGTTTTGCCCTCGATGTGGACATCGCCGGCCAGCCGATTGACCCGCAGCGGCTCTATCACCTACTGCCCGACGCCGGCCTGGAGCCGGTCGCGGGATTTCAGCCGGGGCTGTTCAACGGCGCGGAACTATTGGCCATGGCCGAGGCCGATTGGCAGGTTCCGGGGGCGCTGGCCGCGGCCAAGCGGCTGATGCGCCAGGCCCTGGCTCCCCATCTGGGCGGTCGACCGCTGGTCAGCCGCGAATTGTTCATGAATCTGAAGGAGGCCCCGCGTGACTGAAGCCAATCGAATTCTGCTCGGCGTCAACGTCGACCACGTCGCCACACTGCGTCAGGCCCGCGGCACCCGCTATCCGGACCCGGTCAAGGCTGCTCTGGATGCGGAAGAGGCCGGCGCCGATGGCATCACCGTGCACCTGCGCGAGGATCGCCGGCATATCCAGGAACGCGATGTGCTGATGATGAAGGACGCGCTGCAGACGAGGATGAACTTCGAGATGGGGGTCACCGAGGCGATGCTCGCATTCGCCGAGCAGCTGTGTCCGGAGCACGTGTGCCTGGTCCCGGAAACGCGTCAGGAGCTGACTACCGAGGGTGGGCTGGACGTGCTCGGGCAGGAAGCACGCATTCGTGAGGCCGTCGAGCGTCTACGTGGCTGCGGTGCGGAAGTCTCGCTGTTCATCGATGCCGACCCGCGGCAGATCGAGGCGGCCGCACGTGTCGGCGCACCGGCTATCGAGTTGCACACCGGGCGCTACGCCGACGCCGACGGCGTTGCCGAGCGGGCCTGCGAGCTCGCGCGCATTCGCGACGGTGTCGAGGCCGGTCTGAGCCACGGCCTGATCGTCAACGCCGGCCATGGCCTGCATTACCACAACGCCGAAGCCATCGCGGCGATCCGAGGCGTCAACGAGCTGAATATCGGCCATGCCATCGTTGCCCATGCGCTGTTCGTCGGCTTCAAGCAGGCGGTCAAGGAAATGAAGCATCTGATCCTGAGTGCGGCGGCGCGGGGCTGAAAGAATCGGGAGTGTTTCAGCCGCGATGACACGCGGCGGGCAGACTCCGATTGGTGAGGTAGCGCCGGGTGTCATCTGCTGGCAAGCCCGCTCCCACGCTAGTGCGGGGGGCGCCGTACTCCACCTGCAGAGCCCTCAGCGGCGCAGCAGGTTGATCAGTACGGTCAACACCACGCTGAGGATCACCATCGAGGTGATCGGGATGAACACCTGGCTGCGTTCGGACTCGATGCGGATGTCGCCGGGCAATCGACCGAACCAGTTCAGCAGCCATGGGAAGTAGTGCCAAGCGATGCCGAGCAGTAGCAGCGCAGCGCCCGCCACGATCAACCAGCGTGCCATTTGATCTCCTCGTTTCGCTCCATTCGCTTCGCCGGTCGTGTGCGGTATTCGACAAAGGCGGCGATCACCTGTGCGGCCAGCACCTCAACGGCTTCGCTGCGATTGCTGCCACGGAGCAGCTTGATCTGATACTCGCCCAGTTGTGGCAACCCATACTGCCCGTCGAGACGCTGCAGGGGCGGGCGAATCAGGCTTGATGGATAGGGCGCGATGGCGAGATCGGCAATCATCGCGGCCTCCTGTCCCGAAGTCTGTTCGCTGGAGTAGGCCACTCGGTAGCTGCGGCCGATGCGGTCGAGTGCATCCAGTGCCTGTCGCCGCCAGGCGCAATCAGGGCTGGCCAGCGCCAGCGGCAGCGGCGTGCGCAGCGCGGCGACACCACCGGTGCGACCGGCCCAGACCAGCGGTTCGCTATGAATCGGCTCGCCTCGCGAATCGTCCTGGCCAAGATTGCCGACGGTGACCAGGGCGAGGTCCAGTTCGCCTGCGTCAATGCGCTCAATCATATCGATGCTGCGCGCGACCGACACATCCACTTCGACGCCGGGATGGCTGCGGGCGAACAACGCCAGCAGGCCGGGCAGAATGCGCGTCCCGACATCCGCCGGCGTTCCGAAGCGCACGCGACCCTGCAGCGCTGGCTGGAGGAAGTGCGCAATGGCTTCTTCGTTGAGCTTGAGCAGGCGTCGGGCATAGCCGAGCAGCGTCTCACCGGCCGGTGTCAGGCGCACCTGCCGCGCCTCGCGGACAAACAGGGAGCGCCCGAGGGTTTCTTCCAGCCGCTTGATCTGCATGCTGACCGCCGAGGTGCTGCGATAGATCTGTCCGGCGGCGCGGGTGAAGCTGCCGCTCTCGGCAATGGCGACAAAGGTGCGCAGGACATCGCTTTCCAGTAGGGGCGTCGAAGGGATAGTGGATTGCTCAAGCGGCTCGGGCATAGGAAAGGCTTCAGTTTTTCTGAACACAGGCTTTCATATTAGTCGTTTGTTTGAACGACTGATGCCCGCTCATCCTGTTGGCAACCGGTGGCGCCACAAGCCCGTGGCCACCGAGAGCCAAGCGGAGGTGAGCATGTCTGGTGAACGACGCGATACCCATGTACGACAACAGTCCGATCCGCAGCTACCGGACTTCTACATGCCGGCCATGTGGCCGCTGGATCTGCAGCGCAGCCTGCATGACTGGTTTCGCGCCTGGCGGCAGCGACGCCTGTATCGGCAGTTGTTGAAGCTGGATGATCGGCAGCTGGCGTCGCGCGATCTGGATCGGCGCTGTCTCGGGGAGATGGCTAATACACCGTTGCGTCAATTGGTAGCGCAGCGACGCAAGCGCCCCAGCGCTGCCCGGGCCGCTCGTTGAGCGGCCAACCTACTGTCAGGGCTTGCGGGCGAGGAGCACGGCGCGCATGGGGGCCGGCAAGCCTTCGACCGTTTTGCCGTGGTCTTGCGGGTCGAGGAAGTCGGGCAACGACTGGTAGCGCATCCACTCGGTGCTGCGCTGTTCCTCAATGCTGGTCACGCTGACATCCACGCAGCGCACGTCGACAAAGCCGGCGCGGCGCAACCAGCATTCCAGCGCCTTCACCGAGGGCAAGAACCAGACGTTGCGCATCTGCGCATAGCGGTCTTCCGGCACCAGTGCGGTATTTTCGTCGCCTTCCACCACCAGGGTCTCTAGCACCAGTTCGCCGCCGCGTACCAGGCAGTCCTTGAGGTCGAGCAGATGGTCGACCGGCGAGCGGCGATGGTAGAGCACGCCCATGGAGAACACCGTCTCGAAGCCTTCGAGCCTGGCCGGCAGTTCTTCCAGTGCGAACGGCAGATGCCAGACCGGCAGCTCCTGCAGGTAGCGCTTCATCGCATGGAACTGGCAGAAGAACAGCCAGTTCGGGTCGACCCCGATCACGCTGTCGGCGCCGGCACCGAGCATGCGCCACATGTAGTAGCCGTTGCCGCAACCGACGTCGAGGATGCGTTTGCCGGCCAGATTCAGGTGCGGCGCGACCCGGTCCCACTTCCAGTCCGAGCGCCACTCGGTATCGACATGCACGCCGAACACGTCGAACGGACCCTTGCGCCATGGCGAGAGCCCCATCAGCGCATCGTGGGTGGCCTGGCGCGCGGCGTCGTCACATGTCGCGTCGAGGCGGAAGCCGTCACGCAGTTCGACCTGCACTGGCGCCAGCGCAGGCAGCGCATCGACGGCACGCCGCCAGCGCGGCAGATCACCGTGACCAACCGCGAGTTTGGCGTCCAGCTGCTGCTGAACGCCGTTGGCCCAGGCGGCGAGCGGGGTGCCGGCCAGGCGCCAGGCGAGGGGAGTCAGGTCGAGGTTCATGGCAGGGCGATCAGCGAGGCGAAGTTCAGGCACTGGAACCAGGGCACGACCTTGGAAAAGCCGGCATCCAGTAGCCGTTGGCGATGGGTTTCCAGGCTGTCGGGCTTCATCACGTTCTCGATGGCGCTGCGCTTCTGGGCGATTTCCAGTTCGCTGTAGCCATTGGCGCGCTTGAAGGCGATGTGCAGGTCGGTCAGCAATTGTTGCTCGTCTTCATCCTCGAAGCGCAGCTTTTCCGACAGGATCAGCGCGCCACCGGGCACCAGCGCCTGGCGAATGCGGCTGAGCAGGGCCGGGCGCTGTTCCGGTGCGATGAACTGCAGGGTGAAGTTCAGCGCCACCAGCGAGCTGGGCTGGAACTGCAGAGCCAGGATGTCGCCCTCGATGACGTCGACCGGCAGCAGTTCCTGAAACATCGAGTCCTGCCCGTGGAGGTATTCGCGGCAGCGCTCGACCATTGCCGCGGAGTTATCAACGGCGACGACCTGGCAGTTGTCGGCAGTCACGTGACGACGCAGGGCCTGGGTCACCGCGCCCAGCGAGCAGCCTAGGTCATACAGATGAGTATGCGGCTGTGCGAACTGAGCGGCGATCACGCCGATGTTCTCGACGATGGTCGGGTAACCGGGCACAGAGCGCTTGATCATGTCGGGAAACACCCGCACCACGTCCTCGTTGAAGACGAAGTCCTGAATGCGGGGCAGGGGCTGGGCGAACAGACGGTCGAGATCGTGGCTCACGGTGTCGGGCGGCGTGTGTGAAAACGGGGCGGCATTGTAGCCGAAACCACGCTCGCCGCGGGCTCTGCCCGACTCAGCGCACCTCGATCCGGCAATCGAACATGCCCGCAGGCTCGGCGTCGACCTCCCACGGGCGTTGATAGGTGAGGTACAGCCTGCCGCTGCCTGGCTCCTGTGCCTCGAAGCGCCAGGTGGACAGGCCATCCCCACCGATCATGTCGCCTTTCGGATTGCTGAACACTTCGGGGCCGAGGCTGTGCAATTGCTCCGCGGCGGCTTCGTGCAGAATCCAGCGATAGCCCGTCGCAGGGTTGCTCGGCAGGCTGACGATGAGTTGCTGGCCGCTCTGCAGTGTTTGCGGGCAGCGGTTGTCGTCGCTGAGCACGACGCTGGAGGGCGTCTTGTCGTTGCTTGCGCAGGCAGCGAGCAGGGCGACGCTGGCGGGCAGTAACAGACGGGGGATGTCGAAAGGCATGATCGGCACCGGTCGGAATTGAGTTGGGAAGGATAGCCCAAAAGAGCCTGGTCGCAGGCGGGTACTCCGTCTGCGCCGGTCCGGAGGTGGAAGTGCAGCGCGACTTCCACCCTTCGACTTCAGCTGGTCTGCAGCTCGTCCCGCGTCAGAACAGCACCTTGGCCACATCAGCGAAGCGCTTGGCGAAATGCACGGTCAGACCTTCCTTGAGGTAGTCAGGCAACTCTTCGAAGTCGCCGCGATTGGCTTCCGGCAGGATCAGCTCGAATATCTTCTGTCGCCGCGCCGCGATCACCTTCTCGCGCACTCCGCCGATCGGCAATACGTGACCGGTCAGCGTCAGCTCTCCGGTCATGGCCACGCCTTTCTTCGGCGGCTGGTTGCGCGCAAGGGAGAGCAGCGCGCTGGCCATGGTGATGCCGGCGCTGGGGCCGTCCTTCGGCGTCGCGCCTTCCGGCACGTGCAGGTGCACGAAGGCCTGGTCGAAGAACTCCGGATCGCCCTTGAAGGTTTTCAGGTTCGAGCTGACGTAGCTGTAGGCGATCTCCGCCGATTCCTTCATCACGTCACCGAGCTTGCCGGTGAGCTTGAAGCCGCGGTTCAGCGTGTGGATGCGCGTGGCCTCGATCGGCAGGGTGGCGCCGCCCATGCTGGTCCAGGCGAGGCCTGTGATCACGCCGACGCCGGAGAGCACCTGTTCGCTGCGAAACACCGGTTTGCCGAGGTAGCTTTCCAGATCCTTCGGCGTGATCTTCAGTACCGCTTGGGGGTCTTCCAGCAACTGCACCACTGCCTTGCGGACCAGCTTGCCCAGTTGCTTCTCCAGCTGACGCACACCAGCTTCACGGGCATAGCCTTCGATCACCGCTTTCATGGCGCTGTCGCTGATGGCGAGGCGCTGCTTGGGCACGCCGGTCTTGTCCAGCAGCTTGGGCCACAGGTGACGTTTGGCGATGGCCAGCTTCTCCTCGGCGATGTAGCCGGACAGGCGGATTACCTCCATGCGGTCGAGCAGCGGGCCGGGAATCGAGTCCAGGGTGTTTGCCGTGCAGACGAACAGCACCTTGGACAGGTCCAGGCGCAGGTCCAGGTAATGATCGAGGAATTCGACGTTCTGCTCCGGGTCGAGCGTTTCCAGCAGCGCTGAAGCCGGATCGCCCTGATAGCTGGTGCTGAGCTTGTCGATCTCGTCGAGCATGATCACCGGGTTCATCACCTCGACATCCTTGAGCGCCTGCACCAGCTTGCCGGGCAGGGCGCCGATGTAGGTGCGGCGGTGGCCCTTGATCTCCGCCTCATCGCGCATGCCGCCGACGCTAAAGCGATAGAAGGGCCGCCCAAGAGACTCGGCGATGGACTTGCCGATGCTGGTCTTGCCCACGCCGGGCGGGCCGACCAGCAGCACGATGGAGCCGGCGATCTCGCCCTTGAAGGCGCCGACGGCAAGAAATTCGAGGATGCGGTTCTTGATGTCATCGAGGCCAGCGTGGTGCTTGTCCAGCACCTTGCGCGCACGCTTGAGGTCGAGCTTGTCCTGGCCGAATACGCCCCAGGGCAGGGCGGTGGCCCAGTCGAGATAGTTGCGGGTGACGGCATATTCCGGCGAGCCGGTTTCGAGTATCGACAGCTTGTTCAGCTCTTCGTCGATGCGCTTCTGCGCAGCAGGTGGCACCACCTTGCCCTCAAGACGGGCGCGGAACTCGTCGGCGTCGGCGCTCTTGTCGTCCTTGGTGATGCCCAGCTCGCGCTGGATGATCTTCAATTGCTCCTTGAGGAAGAACTCACGCTGGCGCTCGCCGATCTTGCGGTTGACCTCCCCGGTCAGTTCCTTCTGCAGCCTGGCGACTTCCACTTCCTTGCGCAGCAGCGGCAACACCTTCTCCATGCGCTTCAAGACCGGCACGGTATCCAGCACTTCCTGCAGCTCCACGCCAGGCGCGGTGGTCAGCGCGGCGGCGAAGTCCGACAGCGGCGACGGGTCGTTGGGGCTGAAGCGGTTCAGGTAGTTCTTCAACTCCTCGCTATACAGCGGGTTAAGCGGCAAGAGCTCCTTGATCGCGTTGATCAGTGCCATGCCGTAGGCCTTCACCTCGTCGCGCGGGTCGTCATCGCTTTTCGGGTAATCGACTTCCACCAGATACGGTGGTTTGCGCCGCAGCCAGCCGCGGATGCGCACCCGCGCCAGGCCCTGGGCGACGAACTGCAGCTTGCCGCCCTCCTGCGAGGCGTGATGCACGCGGACCATGGTGCCGTGCTCCGGCAGGCTGTCCGGGTCGAAGGTGGCCATGTCCAGCACCGGCGGGTCGACGAAGAACAGTGCCACGCGCTGGTGCGGCGTCTTCGCCACGCGATCCAGGGTCTCGGCCCAGGGATCTTCGTTGACGATCACCGGCAACACCTGCGCCGGGAAGAAAGGTCGGTTGTGCACCGGGATGATGTAGAGCTTGTCCGGCTGCTGTTGATCGGGCAGTACGAGACCGTTGGAGGAGATGATTTCCTGCTCGATATGATCCTGATTGACGTCGTCGTTCATGCGGCACCCGTTGCGAATACGTGCACCTTAGATGGGTGGTGGCCCGGATGATTTCAATCCCGTCGCATGGGGGTGGGCACTTCATGCAGGCTTCGGTACAGTGTTTGCACGCACAGGTGCCCATCATGCTCAACGCCCGTCTGCTTCGCCTGGATGACCAGACTCACCAGCACGCCCACGACTATCACCAACTGGTGATGTCGCTCTCTGGGCGCGCGGAATTCGAGGTCAATGGCTCCGGTGGCGAAGTCTGCCGGATGCGCGCCTGTCTGGTGCCGGGCGATGCCGACCACGGCTTCGCCGGCATGGGCGACAACCGCATGCTGATCATCGATCTCGACGAGCAGGATGTCGTCACCGAGGACCCCGAGCTGCTGGCCCGCCTGTTCGAGGCGCCACGCTATCCGGCGCTGGACGCCGATTTCCAGAACCTGCTGGCCTACGCCGGTGCCGAGCTGGCGCGCTACGGCAGCGATCCGCTGCTGGCCCGGGCGCTGGGCGGCGTGCTGTTGCGGGCACTGCACCTGCGACTGTTCGGCGAGTCAGTTCAGCGCCCGGCCGGACCGCTCGATCTGCAGCGGCTGGACAGCCATATTCAGGACAACCTGGCGCGACGCATCACGGTCGCCGAGTTGGCCCAGGTGGTCTGCCTCAGCCCCAGCCACTTCCACGCCCAGTTCAAGGATTGCGTCGGCCTCACGCCGCACCAGTACCTACTCAAGACCCGCCTCGATCGTGCCGCCCGCCTGCTGCGCGAAACGCCGCTGCCACTGGTGCGGATTGCCGAGGAGTGCGGTTTCTCCAGCCAGAGCGCATTGACCACGGCGACCCGCCGCTACCTTAGTCTGACACCTCGCGGATTGCGCAAGTCGGACTCCTGAGCTTTCTCCTGATTGCCCTGTTTTCGGGCTCTTCAGCTACCAAGGGTATATTCCTGCGCCATCCTGGTGCGCTTTCATTACGGTCGCGTTTCCGCGTCCGGCTTTCGTAGTTTTTCGTAAAACTTCCGTAGTTTTGCGCAAGAACGGCTCGTCTTGCAGACCCTACATTCCGTCTCCCGACCTGGCTCTTCGTCTTGTGCTGCACCATCAGCCTGGCCGTGGACTAGACCTATAAGCAGACACAATCACAAGAGGAGCGGCGCATGTTCAAGGCCGGTCACGTGCTGGAAGGCGCCTTCGCCAACCAGAAAGCCGCGGAATTCTTTCCCGCCATCAGCGCCAACTACGCCGTTGACGAGGCGCAATATCTCACCGAACTGCTGCAGCTTGCCGATCCCGGCGAGGCGGGCATTGCCGCCATTCGCGAGCGCGCGCGCAGCCTGATCGAGGCGGTGCGTGGGCGTGACAATGCCGTCGATACCCTCGATGCGCTGCTGCGCCAGTACAGCCTGGACACCCAGGAAGGGCTGATGCTGATGTGCCTGGCCGAAGCGCTGCTGCGGGTGCCGGATGCCGCCACGGCTGACGCGCTGATCCGCGACAAGCTCAACGCCGCCGAGTGGGAACGCCACCTCGGCCAGAGCGACAACGTGCTGGTCAACTTCGCCGCCTGGGGGCTGGTGATGACCGGTAAGGTGGTCGATCCGGAAACCGCCGATGGCCGCCCGAAGAACGTCATCGGTCGTCTGCTCAAGCGCTCCGGCGAGCCGGTGATCCGCAGCGCGATGAACCAGGCGATGAAGCTGATGGGCAAGCAGTTCGTGCTTGGCCGGACCATCGCCGAAGCGCTGAAGAACGGCCGTCCCGAGCGCGAGAAGGGCTACACCTATTCCTTCGACATGCTCGGTGAAGCGGCGCTGACTGCCGAGGACGCCGCCAAGTACATGGCCGACTACCGTCAGGCCGTGGAGACCGTCGGTGCCGAGCCGCAGGTCGGCAAGGGCCCGCGTCCGTCGGTGTCGATCAAGTTGTCGGCGCTGCATCCACGTTACGAAGTCGCCCAGCGCGAACGCGTGCTCACCGAGCTGTTAGCCAGTGTGCGCGAACTGGCCGTGCTGGCGCGTCAGCGCAATGTCGGGATCACCATCGATGCCGAGGAGGCCGACCGCCTCGAGCTATCGCTGGAACTGTACGAAAAGCTCCTGCGCGACCCGGCCATCGCCGGCTGGGGTGAGTTCGGCCTGGTCATCCAGGCTTATTCCAAACGCTGCCTACCGGTGCTGGTCTGGCTGACGCTGCTCGGTCGTGAGCTTGGCGAACGCATTCCGCTGCGGCTGGTAAAGGGCGCCTACTGGGACAGTGAGATCAAGCAGTGCCAGGTCCAGGGCCTGGACGGCTACCCGGTCTACACGCGCAAGGAAGGCACCGACACCTCCTACCTCGCCTGCGCGCGCTACCTGTTGTCCGAGCACACCCGTGGGGTGATCTACCCGCAGTTCGCCAGCCACAACGCGCACACCGTCAGTTGCATCCTGGCCATGGCCGAGGAAATCTCACAGCCGCGCGAGTTCGAGTTCCAGCGCCTGCACGGCATGGGCGATGCCCTGTACGACACGGTGATCGAGAAGTACGCCCGCAATGTCCGGATCTACGCCCCGGTCGGTGCGCACAAGGACCTGCTGCCCTATCTGGTGCGCCGCCTGCTGGAGAACGGTGCCAACTCGTCGTTCGTCCACCAGCTGGTCGACCCGCGCGTGCCGGTCGAATCGTTGATCGATCACCCGGTGAGCCAGCTGCGCAGATTCGCCGCACCGGGCAACCCCCGCATTCCGCTGCCGCCGGCGCTGTTCGGCAATCGCAAGAACTCCCAAGGGATCAACATGAATATCCAGAACCAATGGAACGACCTGGCCAGCGCCTACCAACCTTTCCTCGAGCGCCAGTGGCAGGCTGCGCCGGTCATCAGCGGGCAGAGGCTCGCCGGTACGCCGTCCGAGGTGCGTTGCCCCTATGACCTGAACAAGGTTGTCGGCCAGGCCCAGTTCGCCAGCGCCGAGCAGGCGCGCCAGGCCGTCGATCGCCTGGCGGCTTACTGGCCGACCTGGAATGCCACGCCGGTGGAGGCCCGTGCCGCCGTGCTGGAGCGCCTGGGCGATCTGCTGGAACAGCACCGCGCCGAGCTGATGGCCCTGTGTACCGTGGAAGCCGGCAAGTCGCTGCAGGATGGCATCGACGAAGTACGCGAGGCGGTGGATTTCTGCCGTTACTACGCTCAGCAGGCGCGGCAGAAGCTCGGTCGCGAAGAGTTGAAAGGCCCGACCGGTGAGCGTAACGAGCTGTTCCATGAAGGCCGCGGCGTGTTCGTCTGCGTCAGCCCGTGGAACTTCCCGTTGGCGATCTACCTCGGCCAGATCACCGCGGCACTGGTGGCCGGCAACACCGTGCTGGCCAAGCCGGCCGAGCAGACCAGCCTGATCGCTGCGCGTGCGCTTGAACTGATGTTCGAAGCCGGCCTGCCGAAAGAGGCGATCGCCTTCCTTCCGGGCGACGGTGCCACCCTGGGTGGCGTGTTCTGTCGAGATCCGCGGGTGGTCGGCGTGTGCTTCACCGGTTCCACCGACACGGCGCGCATCATCAATCGCCAGCTGGCCGAGAAGGAAGGCCCGATCGCCACGCTGATCGCCGAGACCGGTGGGCAAAACGCGATGATCGTCGATTCCACAGCGCTGCCCGAGCAGGTGATCAAGGACGCCGTCGGCTCCGCTTTCACCAGTGCCGGCCAGCGTTGCTCGGCGTTGCGTGTGCTCTACGTGCAGCGTGATATCGCTGACCGGGTGATTGAGCTGCTCAAGGGCGCGATGGCCGAGCTGAACGTCGGCCCGACCCATCTGCGCGAGAACGACATCGGCCCGGTGATCGATCAGGAGGCGCGCGAAGGCCTGCTGGCGCATATCCAGCAGCTCAAGAGCGAAGGGCGTCTGATCGCCGAGGCGACATTGCCGGCTGGTCTGAACGGTCATTTCGTGGCACCGGTGGCCTTCGAGATCGACGGCATTCACCAGCTCAAGAAAGAGCAGTTCGGCCCGGTGCTGCACGTGGTTCGCTACGACGCGGCGGACCTGGAAAAGGTCGTCGCGGCGATCAACGGCACCGGCTACGGCCTGACCCTCGGCGTACACAGCCGCAACGAGGAAACCGCCGAACGCATCGAGCAACTGGCGCGGGTCGGCAACCTCTACGTCAATCGCAACCAGATTGGTGCCGTGGTCGGCGTGCAGCCGTTCGGCGGCTGTGGCCTGTCCGGCACCGGTCCGAAGGCGGGCGGCCCCAGCTATGTGCTGCGCTTCGCCAACGAGCGGACCACCTCCACCAACACCACAGCGGTGGGCGGCAACGCCTCGCTGCTGTCGCTCGGAGACGACTGAACGCATTCACGCTGTACCACCGAGTGAATGGCCTTGGTCATTCACCTGGCGCATCACGCTAAACCTCCCGGCCGCTCAGGCGGCCGGAACACAACAACAATTGGACAGTTGGCGGACGCTCTTCCGCCACTGACGGGCCCGGGTTGGGTCTGTCACAGGTGATGGCCTTTTCGCTATCGCCCTCTGCCAAGGTGCAGCGTGGGTCCGCTCGCGATGCGCCGAACAACAACTAACGAGGGACACACATGAGCATCAGTACACCCACGCTGATCACCTTTCTGATCTACATCGCGGCGATGATCCTGATCGGTTTCGTCGCTTACCGCGCCACCAAGAACTTCGACGACTACATCCTCGGCGGTCGCAGCCTCGGCAGCTTCGTCACTGCGCTGTCGGCCGGTGCCTCGGACATGAGCGGCTGGCTGCTGATGGGCCTGCCCGGTGCGATCTTCGTCGCCGGTCTGTCGGAAAGCTGGATCGCCATCGGCCTGATTGTCGGCGCCTGGCTGAACTGGCTGTTCGTCGCCGGACGGTTGCGTGTGCATACCGAGCACAACCACAACGCGCTGACGCTGCCGGATTACTTCTCCCATCGCTTCGAGGACGAGAGTCGCATGCTGCGGATCTTCTCCGCGCTGGTGATTCTGGTGTTCTTCACCATCTATTGCGCCTCGGGCGTGGTCGCCGGCGCGCGACTGTTCGAGAGCAGCTTCGGCGTTCCGTACGAATACGCACTGTGGATCGGCGCCGCGGCGACCATCCTCTATGTGTTTATCGGTGGCTTCCTCGCGGTGAGCTGGACCGATACCGTGCAGGCGACGCTGATGATCTTCGCGCTACTGATCACTCCGGTGTTCGTCATTCTCGCCCTCGGCGACATGGGCGCTGCGATGGACACCATCGCCACCCAGAATCCGGCGGCCTTCGACATGTTCAGCGGACTCTCCTTCGTCGCGATCATCTCGTTGCTGGCCTGGGGCCTGGGCTACTTTGGCCAGCCGCATATCCTGGTGCGCTTCATGGCGGCCGACTCGATCAAGACCATCCCCAACGCCCGCCGCATCGGCATGGCCTGGATGATCCTGACGCTGGCCGGTGCCGTGGCGGTGGGCTTCTTCGGTATCGCCTACTTCGCCGGGCACCCGGAACTGGCCGGGCCGGTTAGCCAGAATGGTGAGCGTGTTTTCCTCGAGTTGGTGAAGATCCTGTTCAACCCGTGGGTCGCTGGCATCATCCTCTCCGGCGTCCTTGCGGCGGTGATGAGTACCCTCAGTGCGCAGCTGCTGGTCAGCTCCAGCGCCCTGACCCAGGACTTCTACAAGGCCATGCTGCGCAAGAGCGCCTCGCAGACCGAACTGGTCTGGGTCGGCCGGGCGATGGTGCTGCTGATCGCGCTGGTCGCCATCGGCATCGCCTCCAACCCCGACAGCAAGGTGCTGGGTCTGGTGTCCTACGCCTGGGCCGGTTTCGGCGCGGCGTTCGGTCCGGTGGTGCTGATCTCGCTGCTGTGGAAGCGCATGACCCGCAACGGCGCGCTGGCCGGCATGCTGGTCGGCGCCGTCACCGTGGTGGTGTGGAAAGAGTTCATCGGCCTGGGTCTGTACGAAATCATCCCCGGCTTCATCCTCGCCAGCATTGCCATCTATGTGGTGAGCAAGATGGGCGCCGAGCCGGCCCCGAGCATCGTCAAGCGCTTCGAGGAAGCGGACGCGGATTACCACGCCGGCTAAGCCCAGTGTCGGAGTGATGCCCCGGCTCGAAAGCTGAAGTCGTAGCGGGGCGCATTTCCACAGGCTGCAGAGGATTCTGCTGCGAGCACCTACAAAAAACCCCGGCTAGCCGGGGTTTTGCGTTTCTGCCGCAGTTTCAGTCGTCCGCGACCAGATTGGACCGGTCATCCACCGCGCCCGCGGCGATCAGATGTTCGGCTTCGTCTTCCGGCACATGGATGCTTGCGCCGTCGATGTTCATCACCGACATCCGCGCCTGTGGATCGGTGGTGATGCGTACGTCCATCAGGGCGCTGCGGTGCGTATTGCCGTTGATGACCACGCAGCAGGTCCCTGTGGTGGTGTCGATGTCTACGGTCATGATCTATCTCCCGAAGCGGTGCAAAAGCCGCGCGCGGTTCGCCCGGCGTTTCCATGTCGACCACGAACAGGGTGCATCCGTTGTGCCTGTTACTGGAAAAACAGACTTAAACGTTATGATATAACATGTTAGATTCTCGCCCCGCGAAGCTGGCTCCGCTACCGGATGCCGGCGCACAGCCGTCTTCGGTTGCCTCGGAAGGCAACCGCCACTGTCTGGAGAGTCACATGAAACTGAAGCGTCATCCCCTGGCCTGGGCGATCAGCCTGGCCCTGGTTCCGGCTGCCTGGGCCGCCGAGCCGGTCGAACTGCAATCCGTCGTGGTCAGCGCCAGCGGCCTGGCCAAGCAGAGCCATGAGATGACCACGCCGGCTGCCGTGATGGAGGGAGATGAACTGGTGCTGCGTCGCGAGGCAACGCTGGGTGAAACGCTGGAAAGCCTGCCTGGCGTACGCTCCAGCAGCTTTGGCGCCGGTGCGGCGCGCCCGGTGATTCGCGGGCTGGATGGCGCACGGGTCAAGGTGCTGAGCGATGGAGTGGAGCTGCTCGATGCCTCGACCATCAGCCCCGACCACGCGGTGACCAGCGAGCCGCTACTGGCCGAGCGCATCGAGGTCCTCAAGGGTCCGGCAACCCTGCTCTACGGCGGCGGCGCAATCGGCGGCGTGGTCAACGTGATCGACAAGAAGATCCCCACCCGCGTGCCGGAGAAGGGCTACGAAGGCGAGCTGGAGCTGCGCACCAACAGCGTCGCCAACGAAGGGTCAGGGGTGTTCGGCATCACCGCTGGCAGCGGCAACTTCGCCGTGCGCGCCGAAGGCACCAAGCGCCAGGCCGACCCTTATGAAATCCCTGGTTCGCCGGACAAGCAGGAAGGTTCCTACAACGACACCGACAGCTTCAATCTCGGCGCCAGCTTCATTGGCGAGCGCGGTTACATCGGCGCCGCCTACGGTGAGCAGAACAGCCGCTACGGGCTGCTGGCCCATGAGCACGCCGATTGCCACACCCACGGCAGCGACTGGCATTGCGGCGGCCATGATGATCACGACGATGACGACGACCATGATCATGACGAACATGGAAGCGTGCCTTATGTCGACATGCGCCAGAAGCGCTGGGATCTGCGTGGCGAGCTGAGCGATCCGCTGCAGGGATTCGAGCTTGCGCGGCTGCGCATCGGCCACAGCGACTATCAGCACAAGGAAATCGAAGGCGGGGAAGTGGGCACCCGCATCAACAACGATGCCACCGACGCACGCCTGGAGCTGACCCATCAGCCACTGTTCGGCTGGCGCGGTGTGGTCGGCGCGCAGACGCTGCGTCGCGACTTCGAAGCCCTCGGCGAGGAGGCCTACGTGCCGCAGACGCTGACCCGTAACCACGGTCTGTTCCTGCTCGAGGAATACACCGCCGGCGCCTGGCGCTACGAACTCGGCCTGCGCCACGAATGGCAGGACATCGACGCCGATGGCCGTCCGGATACCGATCACAGCGGCACGTCGATGTCCGCCGGTGCGGTCTGGACCTTCGCGCCGCAGTACTCGCTGGGCTTCTCGCTGACGCGCTCGCAGCGCCTGCCCAGTGCTGAGGAGCTCTACGCCAGCGGCCCACATGCGGCGACCCGCACCGTTGAGCTTGGCAATGTCGATCTGGAAGAAGAAACCTCGCACAACGCCGAAATCACCCTGCGCAAGTTTGCCGGCCGCACGACCTTCAGCCTCAGCGTTTTCCGCAACGAGGTGGATGACTTCATCTATGCCGCCGACACCGGTAACGATATCGGTGGCGGCTACCGCGAGATCGAGTACCGCCAGCAGGACGCTGTGCTCGCCGGGGCGGAAGGGGAGGTGCGCTTCCAGGTCACCGACGCCGTCGCCTTCACCCTCTTCGGCGACCACGTGCGTGGCAAGCTGCGCGACGGCGGCGGCGACCTGCCGCGTATCCCCGCTGATCGCCTCGGTGTGCGGGTGGACCAGAGCTTCACCCCGGCACTCAACGGCCAGCTGGAGTTCTATCGGGTGCAGCGCCAGGACGAGCTGGCCGACTACGAAAGTGAAACCGGTGGCTACAACATGCTGGGCGCCAGCCTCGGTTATAGCGGCTCGCTGAACCAGACCGATTACCTGCTCTACCTCAAGGCCAACAACCTGCTGGACGAAAAGGCCCGTCAGCACACCTCCTTTATCAAGGATGAGGTGCTGCTGCCTGGGCGCAATCTGACGGTAGGCGTGCGCCTGGCGTTCTGAGGCGGACAGTTGCCTTGCAACACTGACGAGGGCCGGCAGCTACTGCCGGCCCTCGTTCATTCCGGCAGGCAAAGGCTCGCGGTCACGCGCAAGTACGCGGATGACGCGCTATCCTTGCGCCCCTCGATTGTTCCGTTGCGGGTGCCGGTCGTTGTCCGCGCTGGCGATGGAACGTCAGGACCAACAAGGAAAACAAGTCCCATGAACGTCAGCACTCCCACTCTGATCACTTTCGTGGTCTATATCGCGGCGATGATCCTGATCGGTTTCATCGCCTACCGCGCCACCAAGAACTTCTCCGACTACATCCTCGGCGGTCGCAGCCTCGGCAGCTTCGTCACGGCGCTGTCGGCCGGTGCCTCCGACATGAGCGGCTGGCTGCTGATGGGCTTGCCCGGTGCGATCTTCGTCGCCGGTCTGTCGGAAAGCTGGATTGCCATCGGCCTGATCGTGGGCGCCTGGCTCAACTGGCTGTTCGTCGCCGGCCGGTTGCGTGTGCACACCGAGCACAACCACAACGCCCTGACGCTGCCGGATTACTTCTCGCACCGCTTCGAGGACGAGAGCCGCATGCTGCGGATCTTCTCCGCGCTGGTGATCCTGGTGTTCTTCACCATCTATTGCGCCTCGGGCGTGGTGGCCGGTGCGCGACTGTTCGAGTCCACCTTCGGCATGCCCTACGAGTACGCGCTGTGGGTCGGTGCAGCGGCGACCATTCTCTACGTGTTCATCGGCGGCTTCCTGGCGGTGAGCTGGACCGACACCGTACAGGCCACGCTGATGATCTTCGCGCTGCTGATCACCCCGGTGTTCGTCATTCTCGCCCTCGGCGACATGGGCACCGCGATGGCCACTATCGAAGCGCAGAACCCGGCCAACTTCGACATGTTCCGCGGGCTGTCCTTCGTCGCGATCATCTCGCTGCTGGCGTGGGGCCTGGGCTACTTTGGCCAGCCGCATATCCTGGTGCGCTTTATGGCGGCCGACTCGATCAAGACCATCCCCAATGCCCGCCGCATCGGCATGACCTGGATGATCCTGACCCTGGCCGGCGCGGTCGCGGTGGGCTTCCTCGGCATCGCCTACTTCGCTGACCATCCGGAGCAGGCCGGTGCGGTCAGCCAGAACGGCGAGCGAGTATTCATGGAGCTGGTGAAGATCCTGTTCAACCCCTGGGTTGCGGGCATCATCCTCTCCGGCGTGCTGGCGGCGGTGATGAGCACCCTCAGTGCCCAGCTGCTGGTCAGCTCCAGCGCGCTGACCCAGGACTTCTACAAGGCGATGCTGCGCAAAAATGCCTCGCAGACCGAACTGGTCTGGGTCGGCCGCGGCATGGTGCTGTTGATCGCCCTGATCGCCATCGGCATCGCCTCCAACCCGGAGAGCAAGGTCCTGGGCCTGGTGTCCTACGCTTGGGCCGGCTTTGGTGCCGCGTTTGGGCCGGTGGTGCTGATCTCGCTGCTGTGGAAGCGCATGACCCGTAACGGCGCTCTGGTCGGCATGCTGGTCGGTGCGGTCACCGTGGTGGTGTGGAAGGAATTCATCGGCCTGGGCCTGTACGAAATCATCCCCGGTTTCATCTTCGCCAGCATTGCCATCTATGTAGTGAGCAAGATGGGCGCCGAACCGGCGCCGACAATCGTCAAGCGCTTCGAAGAAGCGGACGCCGATTACCACGCCGGCTGATCTGCACAGCGCAGGTCGAGCATGGCTGCTCGACCTGCGGTTGGATCCGGTATCCCGGTTCTAACCGTTCCGCCCCATATCGATATTTGCCACTGCCCGGCCTCTCCGTCGATGCTGTCCGGGCTTCAATTCGTCACTTCCGACAAGTCGATCCGCCGCCAGCGTGCCTCGGCGAAGCTGTACACAGCGAAGGCCAGCAGGCCGACCCCGATTGCCAGCAGCAGCGCGCCACCCGCAGGCATGCCCTGAAGCGCTTCGAGCGCTTCCTTGAGGCCGGGGGGATCGGTGGGCTCGTAGCGGCTACCGCCCATGAACAACAGTCCGGCGATGATCAGAAAGGAACAGCCACGTGCAGCCAGCCCAACACGGGAAACGGGGCGCACCAGATGCATGGTGCGTTCATCGCACTGGAAGTAGCGCTCGAAATGCGCACGCCATGCCTTGATCAGATGCGCAATGGCAACTCCAAGTGGAATCAGCGCAATCGCCCAGATCAGCCAGTGAGAGTGCTTCAGGCCAAGAACACGCATGAGGCTGTCGGTGCTTTCGCCTCCGGAACCGCCGCCGCCTTCGGAGAAGCGGTCCAGCCCACTCACCAGCATGCTCAGCGTGAACAGTGCAAGCAGCAAGTTGACCACGCCACTGCTCACCAACCCCGTGCGGATCAGCAGACCCTTGGCGTCATGGCCGTGCCGATCGGTATCACCGATGCCCTGCGTCAGCCGCCACGCCACGTGCGCGAGCAGGCCGATTACCACCAGCCAGAGCAGTATCGCCCCGAATGGCTGGCCGAGCAGTTGCTGAACTGCGCCGCGAGTGTCGACCGTTTCGCCGGAACCGAGTGCCGCCATGATCGCAAAAAAGCCGACGATGACGTACACCACGCCCCGCGCCGCGTAGCCGCTGCGTGCCAGCCAGACCACTCCACGTGTCACGTTCATATTCGCTTTCGCTCCGAAATTGAGATCATCCGAGACAGTGTCGTCATAGTTGGGACGCGATTGCAGCCCGTTCGGTTCGCTCGAACTCGTCGCGTACACCTGCCTTTGGGCGGCGAAAAGAATTAATACCGACGAAGGAACGGGACGAAACGGCGAAGGTCTGATTCCTCGCCCAGTAGCGTTCGGGTGTCCTGGGGCGGGACGGTCTTGCGACTACGGAGAATCAAGGATTATCTCGATGAATTACTGGAAGGTGGTATTGCTCGGCATGGCGCTCGGCTTGGCCGGATGCAGCATCAATGCCCCAGGTGTACATGCGCGGGTCGGCGATGCCGATGCGGTACGGCTGGACATCGGTGGTCACGGTCATGGTGGCGGGTTCTGTCCGCCGGGACATCGGATGAAAGGAAACTGCTGATGAGCGCTCGTCTTCTTGTAGTCGTACTGGTAGCCCTCCTGATGTCCGGATGCAGCCTGCGTCTACCGGGCATCGGCATCGATATCGGTGATGGCGGCGGCGGGCCTCCGCATTGCCCACCAGGTCAGGCCAAGAAGGGTAACTGCTGAGGCGCCAGGCGCCGGCTGCTCACGCTCAGGCAAGGCCGACTAGGCCTTGCCTGTCTCTGGAGTCATCTATGTCACGTCTTCTCGTGTTGTTTCTCGGGCTGATCACGCTGAGCGGCTGTACCGTGCATGAGTACGTCGGCCACGGTTATCACCGCCCCTATTACCACGGCGAATACCGCGAGTATCGCTACGACAGCTATCCAGCCCGCCATTACCGATACGACCGTTCCGATTACCCACGCCACGCTCCGCCACCGGTGGTTCGGCACGAGCGCTACGAACAGCATCGGAGTCATCGTCACGACCAGCCTTCCCGGCACTACAGTCAGGGCGGTGACCGTCACTACAAGAACGCCGTGCGCCACCCGGTTCAACACAGGAGCTACCGGCCGGCTAAGTCCCAGCAGCATCACGATCGCCGCCGCCAGTGGTAGCGGGCCGGCGCTGCCGCCGAGAGTGAGCCGTGGCCTGACTCGGCTCTGACTTCCCCTTTACGCTGTGGCATTGCCGCATAGGTAAACGCCCGCCAAATGCCCTTGTGGCGGGCTGGCATCTTCTCCGTCGCCGGCCAGGTGCAGCGCTGGCGATTATCGGCTGATGCACCGATAATCGCCCCGATGTCAGCGTCCGGGGTGTCCTGCATGACCGATGATTCACGAGCTCTTCAGCCACCGATGGCGCCGCCCATCGTCGCGTCTCCCGCCAAACGCATCGAGGCGCTAACCGGCGATCCCAACTTCATGACTTCGCTGGCGCGCGGGTTGGCTGTGATTCATGCGTTCCAGGAGCGGAAGCGCCACTTGACCATCGCGCAGATCAGCCACCGCACAGAGATCCCCCGCGCCGCGGTGCGCCGCTGCCTGCATACCCTGATGAAACTTGGCTACGTCACCACCGACGGGCGCACCTATTCGCTGTTGCCCAAGGTGCTGACCCTCGGTCACGCCTATCTGTCGTCCACGCCGCTGGCAGTTACCGCGCAGCCGATTCTCGACCGCCTCAGCGAGCAGCTTCACGAAGCCTGTTCGATGGCGACGCTGGAGGGTGATGAGGTGCTCTATGTGGCGCGTTCGGCCACCCCTCAGCGGCTCATCTCGGTAGATCTGTCGGTGGGCAGTCGGCTGCCTGCCTATTGCACGTCGATGGGCCGCATCTTGCTGGCGGCGCTGGATGACGCGGCGCTCGACGACTACCTGGGGCGAGCCGACCTGCAGGTAAAGACCAGCCGTACCTTGCACAGCCCGGAGGCGCTGCGCGACAACATCGCCGAGATTCGCCAGCAGGGTTGGGTCATCATCGATCAGGAGCTGGAAATGGGCCTGCGTTCGTTGGCCGTTCCACTCAAGGATTCCGCCGGCCAGGTGCTGGCCGCGCTGAACGTCGGCACCCATGCCGGGCGCGTCTCGCGTCAGGAGCTGGAGACCCGATTCCTGCCCGTGCTGCTGGAGGCCAGCCGCGAATTGAGCACGCGGCTGTTCCATTGATCGAAGCTCTCGCGACCATCGGCGACTACGGTGCTCTAGGTGGATTCGCGCGCTGAGTCGGCGTTGTTCATCACAATGGAACGGTGCTTAAGTTGTTCGATAATCGAACGTTATGTCGATTATCGGATTGTTTGGCTGGGGATGGACCGTTAACGTTTTCACAACGCAATCGGCGTACAGAAAACAACACGAGATCCGACTCATGGCTGAATTCCTCTCGCTCCGCGAAGCGGTCGAGCGCTTCGTCCAGGATGGCGACACCGTCGCCCTGGAAGGCTTTACCCACCTGATTCCCACCGCAGCCGCCCATGAAATCGTGCGCCAGGGGCGCAAGGACCTGACCCTGGTGCGCATGACACCGGACCTGGTCTACGACCTGCTGATCGGTGCCGGTTGCGCGAAGAAGCTGATCTTCTCCTGGGGCGGCAATCCCGGCGTCGGCTCGCTGCATCGTCTGCGTGATGCGGTGGAGAAGGGCTGGCCGCAGCCGCTGGAGATCGAGGAGCACAGCCATGCCGACCTCGCCAATGCCTACGTCGCCGGCGCCTCTGGTCTGCCGTTTGCGGTGCTGCGTGCCTATGGCGGCTCCGACCTGCCCAAAGTCAATCCGCTGATAAAGTCGGTCACCTGCCCGTTCACCGGGGAAGTGCTGGCGGCCGTGCCCAGCGTGCGCCCGGACGTCACCGTGATCCACGCGCAGAAGGCCGATCGCAAGGGCAACGTGCTGATCCAGGGCATTCTTGGTGTGCAGAAGGAAGCCGCCCTGGCAGCCAAGCGCTGCATCGTCACCGTTGAAGAGATCGTCGATGACCTCCAGACGCCGATGAACGCCTGCGTGCTGCCGACCTGGGCCCTGAGCGCGGTGTGCCTGGTGCCGGGTGGCGCGCACCCGTCCTACGCGCATGGCTACTACGAGCGAGACAACCGTTTCTACCAGGCCTGGGACCCGATCGCCCGTGACCGCGAGGCGTTCAGCGCCTGGATCGACACCTACATTCGCGGCACCGCCGACTTCGCCGCCTATCGCGCGAAGCTCGCCCAGCAGGAGGCCAATTGATGAGTTCCTACAACACAAACGAAATGATGACCGTCGCCGCGGCCCGTCGGCTGGGCAATGGCAGTGTCTGCTTCGTCGGCATCGGCCTGCCGTCCAAGGCCGCCAACCTGGCCCGCCTGACCCACGCCCCGGAAGTGGTGCTGATCTACGAATCCGGCCCGATCGGCGCCAAGCCTTCGGTGCTGCCGCTGTCCATCGGTGACGGCGAGCTGGCCGAAACTGCCGACACGGTGGTGCCGACTGGCGAAATCTTCCGCTACTGGCTGCAGGGCGGGCGCATCGACGTCGGCTTTCTCGGCGCCGCGCAGGTGGACAAGTACGGCAACATCAACACCACGGTGATCGGTGACTACCACCAGCCCAAGGTGCGCCTGCCAGGTGCCGGCGGCGCACCGGAGATCGCCGGTAGCGCCAAGCAAGTCCTGATCATCCTCAAGCAGTCGCATCGCACCTTCGTCGACAAGTTGGCTTTCATCACCTCGGTCGGTTTCGGTGAGGGCGGCGATCACCGCAAGCAGTTGGGCCTCCCTGGCAAGGGCCCGATGGCGATCATTACCGATCTGTGCATCATGGAACCGGAAGAAGGCACCAACGAATTCATCGTCACCGCGCTGCATCCGGGCGTGACCCGCGAGCAGGTGGTGGCGAACACAGGCTGGGCACTCCGCTTCGCCGAAACGCTTGGAACTACCGAAGCGCCTCGCGTCGATGAGCTGCAAGCGCTGCGCGCGCTGGAGGCCCGAACCGCTGCCGCTCATGGCCAGCAAGGGGGAGAGGAATGACTCGCGACGTATACATCTGCGACGCCGTCCGCACACCGATCGGCCGCTTCGGCGGTGCGCTGGCAGCCGTACGCGCTGACGACCTGGCTGCGATCCCGTTGCGGGCGCTGCTGGAACGTAATCCGCAGCTCGATCCTGCGGCTATTGATGAAGTGTTCATGGGCAGCGCCAACCAGGCTGGGGAGGACAACCGCAATGTCGCGCGCATGGCCGCGCTGCTCGCCGGCCTGCCGGACACGATACCGGGCGTGACCCTAAACCGCCTGTGCGCTTCGGGTATGGATGCCGTGGGCACCGCGTTTCGTGCTATCGCCTGCGGTGAAATGGAGCTGGCGATTGCCGGCGGCGTCGAGTCCATGTCCCGCGCGCCCTATGTGATGGGCAAGGCCGATACGGCGTTCGGTCGCACCCAGAAGATTGAGGACACCACCATTGGCTGGCGCTTCATCAATCCGAAGATGAAGGAAATGTATGGCGTGGATGCCATGCCGCAGACCGCCGACAACGTCGCCGATGAGTGGCAGATCAGCCGCTCCGATCAGGATGCTTTCGCGCTGCGTAGCCAGCAGCGAGCGGCGGTAGCTCAACAGAGCGGGTTCTTTGCCGAAGAAATCGTTCCGGTGGTGATTAAGGGAAAGAAAAGCGAAACGGTAGTCGATACCGACGAGCACCCGCGCGCCGCTACAACGGCCGAGGTGCTGGCCAAGCTCAAGCCGGTCAACGGCCCTGACAAGACCGTCACCGCCGGCAACGCCTCGGGCGTCAACGACGGCGCGGCGGCGATGATCCTCGCCAGCGCCGAAGCGGTGCAGAAGTACGGCCTAAAGCCCCGCGCCAAGGTGCTTGGCATGGCCAGCGCCGGCGTCGCACCGCGCATTATGGGGTATGGCCCCGTGCCGGCGGTGCGCAAGCTGTGCGAACGCCTGAATGTTGCGGTAAGCGATTTCGACGTAGTAGAGCTCAACGAAGCCTTCGCCGCGCAGGGCCTGGCCGTGACCCGCGATCTCGGCCTGCCGGATGACAGTCCTATGGTGAATCCCAACGGCGGCGCCATCGCCTTGGGACATCCGCTTGGCATGAGCGGCGCTCGACTGGTGTTGACGACTGTTCACCAGCTGGAGAAAACCGGCGGCCGTCTCGGTCTAGCGACCATGTGCGTCGGCGTAGGGCAGGGCCTGGCAATAGTGGTGGAAAGGATCTGATTCGGTTCCATCACTGACCCGTAGGATGGGCTTCAACCCACCACTGGCTTACCGCCCGGGCGTAAACGGCTGGCGAACTGCCAAGGTCCGGCTACGTTTCGAACTGCAAAAGGCGCTGGTTGTAAGCCGAAAAGTCGCGCTGAGCTGTGCCGGCCTTTAACTTGAGCCATGCGCGCCGCAGAAACGAGCGCGCCATGGCCGACGCCATTCCCTCAACGAACGAGGATGACCATGCCAACCGTGAAACTGGCTGATACCTGCCTGAACTACCGATTTGACGGCGCGGATAACGCGCCTGTGCTGGTGCTGTCCAACTCTCTGGGTACCAGTCTGGGCATGTGGGACGAGCAGATTCCCGCATTTTCAGAGCATTTTCGAGTGCTACGCTACGATACGCGCGGCCACGGCGAGTCGAGCGTCACCGAGGCGCCCTACAGTATCGAGCGGCTGGGAAGGGATGTGCTGGCCCTGCTCGATGCACTGGGCATCGAGCGCTTCTCCTTCTGCGGCCTGTCCATGGGCGGGCTGATTGGCCAGTGGCTCGGAATCAATGCCAGCGACCGGCTGCAGGGGCTGGTGCTGTGTAACACTGGGGCGAAGATTGGCAGCGATCAAGTCTGGAACGAGCGTATCGAAACTGTCCTAAAGGGCCAGCAACAGGCCATGGCCGAGATGCGCGACGCGGCCATCAGTCGCTGGTTCACTCCAGCCTTCAGCCAGCGTGAGCCGCAAGCCGCCACCCGTATCGCCGACATGATCGTCGCCACCTCGCCAGAAGGCTACGCCGCCAACTGCGCCGCCGTGCGCGATGCTGACTTCCGCGAAGAACTTGGCACAATCAAAGCTCCGACCCTGGTGGTGTGCGGCGGTCAGGACCCGGTCACGACCATAGAACACGGTGAGTTCATACAGCAACGCATCGCTGACGCGCAATTGGTGGTGTTCGAAGTCGCGCATTTGTCGAATGTCGAGGCAGGCGAAAACTTCACCCGCGGCGTGCTAGCGTTCCTTCGTAGCCAAGCGTGACCGGTGTAAAAGCCACATTGGCCGAAGCCTCTAACCCAACCGCGAATCGAGCGTGGTCCACTCTAGTGCTCTCTTCGGCAGGGTGGGCTTCAGCCCACCACGCTCTTTT
>NZ_JXXD01000112.1 GCF_000935215.1 Stutzerimonas stutzeri | reverse complement strand
GATTTGCGCATCGGGATGGTAATCGTGCGGCCAGGCGGCGCGCTTGGGGTTGAACCAGATCGCTCGCATGCCCGCCTGTTGCGCTCCGGCGATGTCATCCAGCGCGTGGTCGCCGACGTGCACGGCCTGTTCCGGGCGCGCATCGCCCAGGCGCAGGGCTTGCTGGAACGGATGCGGGTCGGGCTTGCCGACGCCCAGCTCCTCGGCGCACAGGGTGAACTGGAAATAGTCGGCCAGGCCCAGGCGGCGCACGTCGGCATTGCCGTTGGTGATCACGCCGAGGGTGTAGTGATTGGCGAGACATTCCAGGGTGGGCTGCACGTCCGGGAAAATCTGCACCTGGTGGCGCGCATCGAGAAACACCTGGAAGGCCTGTTCGGCCAACTGGTCCGCTTCGTCGGCGGGATAGCCGGCATCGTGCAGCGCGTGCTGCAGGATGCGCCGGCGCAGCTCGCTGATACGGTGGCGCAGCGCCGAGTCCTGCTCCACCAGCATGCGGCGGATCGCGCCGAGGGCTTCGACGGGAAATTCGCCCAGGCGCGGTGCATGCACGCCGAGCCAGTCGCGCAGGGCGGTCTCGGCGCTCTGGATGGCCGGCGTGGTTTCCCAGAAGGTATCGTCCAGGTCGAAGGTGATCAGGCGAATGCTCATGTGTCGGTGTCCTGCTTGCGCTTGGCGCGCGGATGCGCCTGATCGTAGACCTTGGCAAGGTGCTGAAAGTCCAGATGGGTGTAGATCTGCGTGGTGCCGATGTCGGCATGGCCGAGCAGCTCCTGCACCGAGCGCAGGTCCTGCGACGACTCCAGCAGATGGCTGGCGAAGCTGTGGCGCAACATGTGTGGATGCAGGTGCTGGCCGAGCTCGCGCACGCCGGCCTGGCGCACTCGCACTTGCACGGCCCGCGCGCCGAGACGGCGACCCTGCTGGCCGATGAATACCGCGCCATCGGCCGGGTTGGCCAGCGCACGTACAGGCAACCAGGCCTGCAACGCCTCGCGCGCCTTGCGCCCTACCGGCAGCTCGCGCACCTTGTTGCCCTTGCCGAGCACTCGCACCATGCCCGCGGGCAGGTCGAGCTGGTCGAGGTTCAGGCCGACCAGTTCCGAAAGCCGAAGGCCGGATGAATAGAACAGCTCGAGCATCGCCTGATCGCGCAGGCCGATGAAATCGTCCTCGACGCCACCATCGAGCAGCTGCATGGCGCGATCGGTATCCAGCAGCTTCGGAAGACGTCGTTCACCTTTCGGCGCGGACAGGCCGGTAGCCGGATCGTGCTGACAGAGGCCTTCCTGATTCAGGTAGCGGTAGAGGCCGCGCACCGATGAGAGCAGGCGCGCCACGCTGCGACTGGACTGGCCCTGGCGATGCAGCGCGCCGACCAGTTGGCGCAGGTGTCGGCCTTGCAGTGCACTCCACTCGGCGATGTTTTCGCGCTCGCAGTAAGTCAGCAGCTTGTTCAGGTCGCGGCGGTAGCCGTCCAGCGAGTGGCCCGACAGCTGCCGGGCGCTGCGCAGGTGTTCGAAGTAGGCGTCGAGTTCGTTCTGCATGAGCAGGCTCCAGCCTCAGGCCGCGAGCGGGCGCGTGTGGTGCGTGGCGTTGGTCGGCAATTGCGCTCAGCGTACCGAGCGCAGCGGCGTACCGAAGCGCGGCAGCACGCGGGTCAGCACTTCGGCGATATAACCGAGGAACAGCGTGCCCAGCGAGCTCTTGTAGTGCTGTGGATCCGGGCTGCCGATCGCCAGCACGCCGAGCTGATTGTTCAGGCTGACTACCGCTGCGGAGCCCACGCTGCCGCTGTCTTCGGCGCCAAACAGAAAGCTCAGCTCGTGCGGACGGAGTACGCCGCAGATGGTCTTGCCGCCGTCGAGCAGCCCACCGATGCTCTGCTGCGCCTCGCCAGTGCTGACGCAGCGGCCCACCGGCAGTGTCGCGTCGCTGAAGAGGATCAGGCTGACGTAGGGCACCTGGAATTCGTGGCGCAGGCTGTCTTCCACCGCGCTGACCACTTCTTCCAGGCTGCTGGCGTCGAGCAGGTCGAGCACCAGGCGGCGGGTCTTGTCGAACAGACGGTCGTTGTCGCGCGCCACGTCCATCAGTTGCGACAGGCGATGGCGCATCTCGATGTTGCGCTCACGCAGCAGCTTGACCTGACGCTCCACCAGCGACACCGCGGTGCCCGGCTGATGGGGAATGCGCAGCTCAGGGATCAGCTCGTCGTGGTCGACGAAGAATTCCGGGTGGGCGCGCAGGTAGGCGGCGACTGCTTCGGCGTCGGGTAGCGGGGTGCTGCCCTGAGTCTGGTCGGTCATAGGCGAACCTGTCCTTCAAATACACGAACGGCGGGGCCGGTCATCATAACCGGCTGCCCGGGACCTGCCCATTCGATGGACAGGCGGCCACCCGGCAGCTCAATCTGTACCGGCGAATCCATCCAGCCCTGGCGTATTGCCGCGACCGCAGCCGCGCAGGCGCCGGTACCGCAGGCCTGGGTTTCCCCGGCGCCGCGTTCCCACACGCGCAGCCGTGCATGGCGGCGATCGACGACCTGCAGGAAGCCGACATTGACCCGCTGCGCAAAGCGCGGGTGATGTTCGATCTTCGGTCCGAGTTCATGCACAGGTGCCTGCTCGACGCTGTCGACGCGCAGCACCGCATGGGGGTTGCCCATCGACACGGCGGCCAACTCGACGCGCTGGCCATCGACTTCGAGCGGATAGCTCAGGGCTTCCTGGTCGGCCTGGAACGGAATCTCGGACGGCACCAGTCGCGGCGGACCCATGTCGACGCGGATCTGCCCATCGGGACGGATATCCAGCTCGATGATGCCGCCCTTGGTTTCGACCTTGATCTTGCGTTTCACGGTCAGGCGCTTGTCGACCACGAAGCGGGCGAAGCAGCGCGCCCCGTTGCCGCACTGCTCCACTTCCGAACCGTCGGAATTGAAGATGCGGTAGCGGAAATCCACGTCAGGGTTCTGCGGCGGCTCGACGATCAGCAGCTGATCGAAACCGACTCCGGTGTGGCGATCGCCCCACTGCTTGGCGTGCTTGGGCTGGATGTGCGCGTGCTGGCTGACCAGGTCGATGACCATGAAGTCGTTGCCCAGACCGTGCATCTTGGTAAAGCGCAGAAGCATGATCTTGGCCTCAAGTGGGCAGCAGGCTTTCGCCGGCGTATAGCTCCTGAACGCTCTCGCGACGGCGCACTTCGAAGGCCTGGTCACCGTCCACCAGCACCTCGGCGGCGCGGCCGCGGGTGTTGTAGTTGGAGCTCATGACGAAGCCGTAGGCACCGGCCGAACACACCGCCAGCAGGTCGCCCTCGACCAGCGCCAGCTCACGATCCTTGGCGAGGAAGTCGCCGGTTTCGCAGATCGGTCCGACGATGTCGTAGCGACGCGTATCGCCTTCGTGCGGCTGCACCGCGATGACGTTCATCCACGCCTGGTACAGCGCCGGACGGATCAGGTCGTTCATCGCCGCATCGACGATGGCGAAATCCTTGTGCGCGGTGTGCTTGAGGTATTCCACGCGGGTCAGCAGCACGCCGGCGTTGGCGACGATGGAGCGGCCTGGCTCGAAAACCAGCGCCAGCCCGCGGCCTTCGATGCGCTGGCGCACGGCCTGGATGTAGTCGCCGGCCAAAGGTGGCTGCTCGTCGCGGTAACGCACGCCGAGGCCGCCACCGAGGTCAAGGTGACGAATCTGGATGCCGCGTGTGGCGAGGCGCTCGGTCAGTGCGAGCAGGCGGTCGAGCGCATCGAGGAAAGGCGGCAGGCTGGTCAGCTGCGAACCGATATGGCAGTCGACACCGACCACTTCCAGGTTCGGCAGCTCGGCGGCACGGGCGTAGACCGCCTCGGCATTGTCGATATCGATGCCGAACTTGTTCTCTTTGAGACCTGTAGAAATGTACGGGTGGGTGCCGGCATCGACGTCCGGATTGACCCGCAGCGACACCGGCGCCTTTTTGCCGAGCTCGGCGGCGACCTGCTGCAGGCGCTCCAGCTCATCGGTGGATTCCACGTTGAAGCAGTGCACGCCGACTTCCAGCGCCCGGCGCATGTCGTCACGGGTCTTGCCGACGCCAGAGAAGACGATACGGTCCGGCTGTCCGCCGGCGGCCAGTACGCGCTCCAGCTCACCGCGCGAGACGATGTCGAAGCCGGCGCCGAGACGTGCCAGGACGTTCAGCACGCCCAGGTTCGAATTGGCTTTGACGGCGAAGCAGACCAGATGCGGCATGCCATCCAGCGCATCGGCATAGGCCCGGTACTGGGCTTCGATGTGCGCGCGGGAATAGACGTAGGTCGGGGTGCCGAAGCGTTGCGCAAGTGCGGGCAGTGCCACGCCTTCCGCGAAGAGTTGACCGTCGCGGTACGAGAAGGCCTCCATGAACAGCCTCCTTTAGAGTTCGAAACGGTCTTTGGAACGTTCTTTGACGGTTTTCTCGTCATCCGGCAGGTACAGCGGACCTTTCTGGCCACAACCGCTGAGCGCGGCGGCGAAGACGGCGAGTGCGATGAAGGGAAGCAGAAGGCGCTTCATGGGGACTAGAATCCTTGAAAAATCTAATCGCCGGAGTATACCCAGCACCCGGCGGATTGCCTATGCGAGCAGCGCGTCACACGGCGGCCGTGCTGGCGGGCTGCTCGCTTGATCCGGCTGCGCCCTGCTAAGCTCGCCGCCATCGCATGCGGCCCGCGTCGCGTGCAGAACAATTCGAGGAAGTGTTGCATGAGCCTGAGCGAAGCCCGTTATCACGATCTGGTCGATGCTGTGCAGGAGAGCGTCGAGGACGTATTCGATGACACCAGTCTGGACGTCGACCTGGAGAACTCCGGTGGTGTGCTGACCGTGCGCTTCGATAACGGCAGTCAGCTGATCCTCAGCCGCCAGCCCGCGTTGCGCCAGCTGTGGGTCGCGGCGCGCTCCGGCGGCTTTCATTTCGACTACGACGAAGGCAGCCAGCTGTGGCTGTGCGATGCAAGCGGCGAGCGCCTCGGAGAGCTGCTCTCGCGGGTGACGCTGGAGCAGGGCGGCGAAGCGCTGGAATTCGAGGATATCTGACGCAATCTGCGTGCAGCCCCCGCGAGCCGGGCGCTGCCGGTGGGGGCCTTGCTTATTCGGGCTGCTGTGATAGTGTCTTCGCAGGTCAACAAAACCCCGCCTTCGGGCGGGGTTTTGCTTTTTTCGTGTTTTATTTTTTCGCAGGAGCTTGCCAGAACCCATGACCAGTGCACCGCCGATCATCCTTACCCAACTCGATCTGCAGCGCCTTGAGCGGCTGCTCGACAGTCTGGACGACTACGGTCCGGCCGCCGAAGCGCTCGAGCAGGAACTGTCGCGGGCGCAGATCGTGGAACGCAGCGAGATGCCTGCTGGCGTCGTGACCATGAATTCGCGCGTGCACTGCCGCGACGAAGGCACGGGCAAGGACTACCACCTGACGCTGGTCTATCCCCACGACGCCGGCAAGGAAGGCACCGTGTCCGTCCTCGCACCGGTCGGTACGGCGCTGCTGGGCATGAGTGTCGGCCAGCACATCGACTGGCCGACTCCATCCGGCAAGATGATCAAGCTCACTCTGCTCGCGATCGAATACCAGCCCGAAGCGGCAGGCGATCCGTTCTGACGGGCGACGCTTGCGAGATGATCAGCCTGGCCGCCGCTGCGATCGGGCTGGTAGCAGCTTTCGGCAGCTCTGCCTTTGTTGGTGCGAAAAGCGTTGAATAGCCACTGCGCAATGCAGCTGGTTCGCCAGGCCGGAACCTCGTCGAGACGCTGACTGAAGCCCCGTCAGCGCCCTCTTATGACTCCATTGCCGCATTCAGCGCCGCCTCCAGGCGCGCCTTGTAGCGCAGGTACTGCACAGTCTGGCTGCGTCCGCTGCCGTGCAGGCCAGTGAGGTCGAGGTCGGTGATGTAGCAGGGGTAGCGTTCACCGTCGCGGCGCCGGGAAATGATCGTGCGTGTCACGGCGGCGAACAGCTCGGCACCATATTCCAGGCCGGAAAACTCCTGATGGTTACAGTACAGGGTGACCTGCGAGCGACCGTTTTCGCCCGCTTCGACAATCGCCTGCACGTCGTAGAACGGATCGTTGACCTCGCCCTGGGGCGCCGGTCTTCGTTCCAGTTGTGCCGGTCGCGCGCCTTGTCCCGGCTGAATGCGGTAGAAGAGGATCGCCGGGTCGACCAGCTCCTGGCTTTGGTCGGGCTGCTGCGCGTTACGCCGATACAGCATTGACTCGAGAAAGCGCATCAGCGGGCGCAGCAGGGTGCGTTCGTCGCGATAGGGCAGCTGCTGGCGCCAGAGGGCATTGCATTCATCGAGCACGCTGAGTTCGGCGATTTCCCCGGCCGTGCGGTAGAACACTTGCAGGCATCCCGGGCGGCCGTGCGCAAGAATCAGCGCCAGATCGTCACCGTCCAGCGCCGCACGATCGAGACGGAGCGGGCTGTAGGCGTGGTGAGCCTCGCCAAGGTGTTCGAGCAGTGCGGCGCGATCGCTCAGGTGGGTGAGACGCAGCGCGTTCGCCTCGCGCTGCAGCATGTGGAAATGCTGGCGAACCTGAAGCAGGTAGCGTCCATGAGCGACGCTGGCAAGGCTCTGGCGGGCATCCTCGAATATCTGCTCGACTCGCCGCGCGATGGCCTGTCCGCGATTGCGGGCGAAGCAGAAGACCTGCAGCTGCGGTGCCTGCACGACCCGCTCGAGGCTATCCAGATAATCGCGCAGGCACAGTGGCAGCGCCTTCGGCCCTTCGTAGCGGGTCACCAGCAACTCGTTCCAGCTGTTGAGCGTGACCTGATCCACGCTCAGCACCAGGTTTTCCGGCGCCGCGTTCAGCATCGACTGCTCGCCGATGGCAGATGCTGTCGGGGCTTGCTGGGTGGGGTCCAGGCCGATGTTGATCAGCAGCAGCACCCGGCTGGGTTTGCTCGCGGCCAGTAGCGCTTCTTCGTCCACCGGGCATAGCGGCATCGGCAGCGCACGGCGCAGGTCGCTGAACAGGGCGAACAGTTCCGCTTCGCTCAGGCCGCTGTCGCCAGGGAACAGGGACAGGTGGGTGCTGACATCCACCACGCCGTTGCGGTGACACCAGGCCAGCAGCGCGACCAGCTCGCGAGAGCGCTTCAATGGGGCGAAATTGCTCAGTTCCGGCGCGGTGAGCTGGCCCTGATAGAGCGACCAGCGCACGTCGCCCGCAGCGTCGTAATCGTGCACCAGGGTCAGGCTGTGTTCAGCCATATCCGGCGAGATACCAAGATTGACCACCTCGACCTTGCCGGCCTTGCGTTCGATCGCTGCGTACAGGCGACGACCCAGCACGCCGAGGTCGCGACTGGTGAGCGGGCTGGTGGCCTGAAGGCGTCGGGTGAAGTCGCTGAGAAAGCGATAGCCGTAGGTCAGTTCGTTGACTAGCACGCGACGTTCCTGGCTGACCTGCCGCACTTTCCAGTGGCCACGGTTGTCGAGCAGTGCGAACTGCCGCTCGTCCCAATGCCAGTCGTGGGTCAGCCGCTCGAGCAGGCTGCGCTGCCAGCTCTTGTTGCGGTTGACCGGCGGCCGGCTCAGCGGTCGATTGATCTTCAGGTACAGGCAGCGCCGCGCCAGCTCCAGGCGTTCGTGGTCGCCGCGCGCGCCGAGGTAACGCTCGATGGCAAGGTAGGCGGCGATATACGGGTCGAGCTCGTTCAGTTCGATCCGCCCTTGATAGATGGCCTGTTTGAAGTCCAGCGCCAGGCAGCGCAGCTGCGGATACTGGCTGGCATACACCTCCACCAGCAGCAGCTTGAACAGCGATTTGTAGGGCGAGGCTATGGCCTTGTAGAGCTGCCAGAGTCCGGCGCCGACGAACTCGCCGGGCGGCACCTGGCCCAGGTGGCCGAGGTCGAGCACTTCGTCTGCGCGCACGAAACGCTTGGCCAGCAGCGTCGCCACATATTCGTCGTAGCGGTGCTCCTCGTAGTCCGGCACCAGCCACCAGAGCGGGATTCGCCCGCCGAGCCAGAGTGCCGTGCGGTAGAACTCGTCGAGCAGCAGGTAGTGCTGGGTGGTGCCGCAGTCATCGGAGGTCAACCTGGCTTCGCGCTGACCCTGATTGAAGCGCTGCGGATCGACCAGAAAGAAGTGCGCTTCGCTGCCCTGGCTCGCTGCCCAGGCTTGCAGCAGTTCGCACTTGCGGCGCAGTTCCTCGATCTGGTCGGCGTCCAGGGCGGGGTCGTGGCAGACCCACACGTCCAGATCGCTGTGCTCGTCCTGCGCCACGGTGCCGAGGCTGCCCATGAGGAACAGGCCGAGTATCGGCTGCGGCAGTTTTCCGCGGGCCGGCTTGTAGGCGAACGAGCGGCTCAGGCGCTGTGCTTCGGCGAGCTGTTCGGCGTCCGGCACGAAGTGCGCGAGTCCGGCAGGGGTAGTCGCCGAGACATAGCCGGGGAGAATCGGATGGTTGACGTGAAACAGCAGCGGCAGCAGCTTCAGCACCTGCTGCTGGCGCGTCGACATGGCCTGCAGGGCCCGCTCCAGGCGTGCCGAGTTGACCGCGAGAAAGCGCGCGCGCAGCGTGGTCAGCACCTTGCGGTCGATGCCTTCTTCGAGAATCGGGTGGATGTGCTGGGTGCGGGTCATTGTGGTTCGTGCAGGCGAGGCTAACCCCTGTTCATCGGCCAATCGGCGTGCGGCTTGAGGCGCGGCGCAAGTTTGCCTGCAGTGAGCGACCAACGGCCAGGGCCGGCGTCATCCGTGCCCTGGACTGGTGAAGCGGAACGGCATGGCGATGTCAGGCCGTGACGGTTTCCGAGAGGATGGTATGCAGCGTTTGCGCCTGTTCGGCCGCGTCGCGGCCAAGGCTGGTGAGGTAACCGCCGTCGGCCTGGGTGATCAGGCCCTTGGCGTGGAGGCGGCCAAAAGCGGCGATGGTGGCGGGGCTGGCTTCGTGATGCACCTTCAGCCCTTCCTGCAGATTTTCCAGATTGAACTGTCGGAGTACGTCCAGTTCAGCAACCAGCTCAGGGGTGTACGACATGCTCGCTCCTCGGATGGTGGGCTCATGCCCTGTTTGCTGAGTGTAGATGCTGTCGGTGGCCCTGCCTTGATCCAGATCCTATTCGGATGCTTCCGGCAGTTCCGGCAGCTTGCGCAGCATGGCCTCGTAGGCGGCACCGTCGAAAGGGCGGTCCTCGCTGAGCATCGTGCGGATCTCATGGGCCAGGACCAGCGCCATCATCTGCAGGCATTCGTCCCGCTCGTAGCCGACCAGGGTGAGCTTGTTAAGCGTGGCCTGGGTAGCCGCGGGCTCGCCGGCTTCAAGTTGGTTCTCGATCGCCTGGATCAGGATCGACTCGGCGAAGGCTTCATCTTCATCGTTACTGGGGTTTTCTTGCGCCATGGCGGGGGTCTCGTCGAGCGGTGCCGGGTTTTCTTCGTCCAGCTGGCATATCGTGCAGCTGCCGTCATCCGGGCGGTTGGTTTCGACGTAGCGTACCCGGCGTTGGGCGGCCTGGCGATCAGCATCGACGCGATAGCGGGGGCGGTCTGAATCGGACATGGGGTTCCTCCATACGGATGCGTCCAGCTAAGCATCTGCTGCCGCGTGGGGCAATGCGGCGGTGTGCGGTGCGTCAGTCCATCAGGCTCAGGGCCAGGCAGAGCAGGCCGAATGCGCTCCAGACCAGCGAGAAGATGATCGGCGTGCGCAGCGAGAACAGCAGGGTGCGCTTGTAGCGAGGCCCGCCGACTGGGCTGCTGCCTTCGCCGAACAGCGCCGATTCGTTGTTCGGCAGCATACCGACGCGGCCTTCGAGCTGCAGCAGTTCGGACTGTTTCTGATGCCAGCGCTCGATGACGTCGAAATTGGACTTGATACCGGGCATCGCGTGCAGCGATGTGATCAGGCCGAGCACCGAGAGAATCGCCGGCACCACCAGGCGGAACAGCTCGCCCCACTCAGGGTTGCTGTTGGCCATCGACGAGGCGAAGGCAATCATCAGGAACGACTGCGACGACAGGTAGGCGCTGGTGCGTTCGGCCAGCAGGGAAGATTCGAAATGGATTTCGGAGCGGTAGAAGATCAGGCGTTCCTTGGGCGAGTCGAAGAGCTCGGCGCCCTGGGTGTCCTGATTCAGCAGCAGGGTGCGCAGATCGGTCATGCAGGCCTCGGCGAATGCGACGGCGGACATGGGAGGAATCGCCGGCGGTTGCATGTAGGTCAAGCGTAATGCGCGAGAGTTCCGGTCGATGACTCAGTGGTCAGCGTTGCCGCGAGGGCTGTCCGCGTGCGCGTCGCGACAACGCCAGAGCAGCAAGGTCAGCGCCATAAAGGCCAGCGACCAGCAACCGGCGGCGAGCAGCAGCCAGGCCGGGTGAGGCTGACTCAGCAGGGCGGGCAGCACGCGAGCCAGCGCCGCCAGGCTGATCAGCAACGCCACGCCCTGTATCCAGGGCTGCGCCGCGGGATCGCGGAAACGGTAGATCAGCCGCGTGCGGGCCATGACTGCGAAAGTCAGGCTGCCCAGCGCGCCGACGGTCAAGGCGTGCAGCGTTGCGTTCAATGGCAGCGCCGGTAGCAGCGTACCCAGGCCAAGCAATAGCAGGCCAATGGCGAGCCAGGCATAGCCGAGCAGCAGCGTCAGCAACTCGGGCCTTGCGCAGCGCCAGGGTTGCCAGCGCAGCAGGCGGATGGTCGTGAGTACGGCAGCGGCGACCAGTACGGCGCCGGTCAGGTGCCGAATGAGCGGCCAGGGCAGAAGATTCAGCAGCAGAGCGAGGCCGAGCAGGATCAGCACGGCGCCTTCGATCTGCGGCTGCACCCGCGCATCCAGTCGCCATCCCCGGCTCTGCGCGTACCCGGCGATGGCTGGCGCGATGATCCGTCCGCCCATGAAGAACATCAGGGTGGCGAGCAATAGCAGCGCCTCCTCCAGCATGAGGCGGTCGTAGCCAGCGCCAAAGCCGCCGCTGGCGATGGCGCTGAGCAGACTCAGCCCGGCGACCACGGGTGCGACGCTCTGGTTACGCCATTTCTTCGCGGCGCCGAGAAAGCGCGGCAACACTTTCCAGGCAAGGCCGGTGGCAAAGGCGGCGGCGCAGATCAGTGCCAGCCACGAGCCCGGCCACAGCAGGAAGCTCAGTCGTGCCAGCGCCCAGCAGCCGAGCAGCGTCAGGGTAAAGCGCAGTCGCTGCGGGCCGAGCAGGTAGCCGGCGATCACCGCCAGGGCGAAGCCGAAGAGCATTTCGTGGGCGTGACCGGCGGATGTGGCGAGCCCGGGCAACGCGGGAAGCAGGCCAAGTAGTGCCAGTACCGAATACGGCAGAATCAGTGCCGCGTAGAGCGCGGCAGCCGGGAAGAACCAGGCATTGGCAAAGGGCAGGCGCGCTTTTCGCGGCGGCATCGCGGCGGGTGGCGCAGGCGAGCTGGAACGATTGCTCAACCGGCCGCGAACTCTGACAGTGCGTCGCCGGCAAGGCGGTAGCCGATCCACTCGCTCTGCGGCCGGGCGCCGATGGATTCGTAGAAGTCGATGGCTGGCTGATTCCAGTCCAGCACCGACCACTCGAAGCGCCCGCAGCCGCGTGCCACCGCCAGTTTGGCCAGATGACGCAGCAGAGCCTTGCCGGCGCCGACGCCGCGCTGCTGCGGGGTGACGTAGAGGTCTTCCAGATACAGGCCGTGCCTGCCCAGCCAAGTCGAGTAGTTGAAGAAATACACCGCATAGCCGATCGGCTCGCCGTCCAGCTCGCAGATCAACCCGTGGGCGGTGCTGCCGTTAGCGAACAGGCTGTTCTCGATGCCGGCGACGTCGGTCTTGACCTCGTGCTCGGCTTTTTCGTAGATGGCCAGGTCGGTGATAAAGCGCAGGATCAGCGCGGCGTCTTCGCGAACCGCGGGGCGAATGTGCAGAAACATTACAGGCTGGCCCTCAATAAGGTTTAACGGGACGACAGGTTTGCCAGAAAGGCGTTGATGGCATGCCGTGAGTCCAGTCGTAGGTATTGGCAGGATGGCGGTGCGTTACGCATTTCCTCGGCGTAGCGCTGCCGGTAAACCGGGTGGCGGGTCCACGACCAGGCCAGGATGGATTGGCGTGGGTTCAATTTGAATAAATTGCTCCAGCGCTCGCGGTTGCCATTCCACAACTCCTCACGGCAGGCCAGGCGTCGGAGGGTGCGCCAGATGACCTGGCGCATTACCTTGTGGCGTGGCAGATCCAGCCAGATCACCATGTCCGAGCGCTCTCGCACCAACGGGCGCACCGCCGAATAATTGCCTTCTGCGACCCAGCCGTCGCCCTGCAGCGCATCACGGGTCGCCTGCTGAAACTGCTCGGTGGGCAACGGCTGCCAGCCCGGTTGATGGAACAGGGCATCCAGCTCGATATGGCGATAACCGAGCTGCTGCGCCAGACGGCGCGACAGCATGGTCTTGCCGGCACCTGAACAGCCGACCACCGAAATACGGCGGCCAGACGTGATCATCTGGTCGCCAGCAGATTCTTGCCACGAGCCACCGCGGCGCGCACCTGGTTCGGCGCGGTGCCGCCGATATGGTCGCGGGCGTTGACCGAACCTTCCAGGGTCAGCACGGCGAACACGTCGTCAGTGATCTGGTCGCTGAATTGGCGCAGCTCGTCGAGGCTCATCTCGGCCAGGTCCTTGCCGGTCTGCACGCCGTACTTCACTGCGTGGCCGACGATCTCGTGGCAGTCGCGGAAGGGCAGGCCCTTGCGCACCAGGTAATCGGCCAGGTCCGTCGCGGTGGAGAAGCCGCGCAGCGCCGCTTCGCGCATGATTTCGCGCCTGGGTTTGATCGCCGGGACCATGTCGGCGAAAGCTCGCAGGCTGTCGCGCAGGGTGTCGGCGGCGTCGAACAGCGGCTCCTTGTCTTCCTGGTTGTCCTTGTTGTAGGCCAGCGGCTGGCCCTTCATCAGCACCAGAAGGCCTGCCAGCGCGCCAAATACGCGGCCGGTCTTGCCGCGCACCAGCTCGGGTACGTCCGGGTTCTTCTTCTGCGGCATGATCGAGGAGCCGGTGCAGAAGCGATCCGGCAGGTCGATGAACTGGAACTGAGCGCTGGTCCAGAGCACCAGCTCTTCGGAGAAGCGCGACAGGTGCATCATCGCCACCGAGGCGGCGGCACAGAATTCGATGGCGAAATCGCGATCGGACACGCCATCCAGCGAGTTGCCGGAGATCGCTTCGAAACCCAGCAGTTCGCAGGTGATCTCCCGCTGGATCGGATAGGTGGTGCCGGCCAGTGCGGCCGAACCCAGCGGCATGCGGTTGGTGCGCTTGCGGCAGTCGACCAGGCGCTCGTAGTCGCGGCTAAGCATCTCGAACCAGGCCAGCAGATGGTGGCCGAAGGTCACCGGCTGCGCGGTCTGCAGGTGGGTGAAGCCGGGCATGATGGTGTCCGCTTCGGCTTCCGCCAGACCCAGCAGGCCTTCTTGAAGACGGGTGATTTCGCCGAGGATCAGGTCGATTTCGTCACGCAGCCACAGGCGGATGTCGGTGGCGACCTGGTCGTTGCGCGAGCGGCCGGTGTGCAGCTTCTTGCCGGTCACTCCGATGCGGTCGGTCAGGCGTGCTTCGATGTTCATGTGCACGTCTTCCAGGTCGACGCGCCAGTCGAAGGTGCCGGCTTCGATTTCGCCCTGGATGTCTTTCAGATTGGCGATGATCTGGTCACGCTCATCGGCGTTCAGCACGCCGGCTTTTTCCAGCATCGTCGCATGGGCGATCGAACCCATGATGTCGTGGCGGTAGAGGCGCTTGTCGAACTCGACGGAGGCGGTGAATCGGGCGACGAAGGCGTCGACGGGCTCGCTGAAACGGCCGCCCCAGGACTGGTTGGTCTTGTCGGTGCTCATGTATGCGCTCGCTGAAATCCGAAGGCTGAGGAAAGGCGGCGATGATAACAGGGATGGTGCCGCTGTCGGGGACGTCGCCGCTACGGCGGCGAAGGGTGAGCTGGCTGGCAATTCCGGATTATTCCACTTGGCTGACCGGCACCTGGCTTGCCGTTGAGCGGGTGTGCAAGGAAACTGCCGGGCAGGTAAACCACAGGCTGAAGCGCGTGAAATCCACTGCCGTATCCGATGACTTCTTCGTCCCCGAGCTGTGCCAGCCCGATGCCTTGCTTGGCCTGGTCCTGCTCGCCGAGTTGCTGGTGTTCGTGCTAGTGCTGGCTGAGCCGATGCAGCCGGGCTTTGACTGGATGCGGCTGGCGCTGACGTCGTTGTTCGTGCAGTGGATCGTGCTGCTCTCGGCCGGCACCATGTGTCTGCTGCGGCCCGTGCTGGCGCGTCTGCGTACTGCCTTCGCCGGGCTGGCCTGCTGCGCGCTGGTGGTCGGGCTGACCCTGGCCTGCACCGCGGTGGCCGATATCTACCAGCTCGGCGGCCCGCTTTCGCGCGACGGGGAGGTCAATCTCTACCTGCGTCACGCGCTGATCAGCCTGATCATGTCCGGGCTGTTGCTACGCTATTTCTATCTGCAGAGTCAGTGGCGCCGCCAGGAGCAGGCCGAACTGCGGGCACGGATCGAGTCGCTGCAGGCACGCATCCGTCCGCATTTCCTGTTCAACAGCCTCAACAGCATCGCCGCACTGGTGGCCAGCGATCCGGTCAAGGCCGAGCAGGCGGTGCTGGATCTGTCGGACCTGTTCCGTGCCAGCCTGGCGCGGCCCGGCACGTTGGTGGCCTGGAGCGAGGAGCTGGAGTTGTCGCGGCGCTACCTGTCGATCGAACAATATCGCCTGGGCGACCGTCTACAGATGGACTGGCAGGTCGCCGGCGTACCGGACGATCTGCCGATTCCGCAGCTGACGCTGCAACCGTTGCTGGAGAATGCGCTGGTGTATGGCATCCAGCCCCGTATCGAGGGAGGTGTGGTGAGCGTAACCGCCGATTATGTCGATGGCGTGTTTCAGTTGGTGGTCAGCAACCCCTTCGACGAAACCGCTCAAGCGCAGGCTTCACGCGGGACACGGCAGGGTCTGCAGAACATCGACGCACGATTAGCGGCACTTTTCGGTCCGCTAGCGAGTCTCAGCGTGGAGCGCCGTGAAGGCCGCCATTACACATGTCTACGCTATCCATGTGCGAGACAAACGCAGGAAGCCAGATCTATATGAATGTCCTGATTGTCGATGACGAACCTCTAGCCCGCGAGCGCCTCAGCCGACTGGTAGGTGACCTCGACGGCTATCGTGTCCTCGAGCCCGCTGCCAGCAATGGCGAAGAAGCACTGACGCTGATCGAGGAACTGCGCCCTGATGTCGTGCTGCTGGATATCCGCATGCCGGGGCTAGATGGCCTGCAGGTTGCAGCCAGGCTTTGCGAGACGGATGCGCCGCCTGCCGTGATCTTTTGTACTGCCCATGATGAATTTGCTCTGGAGGCTTTCCAGGTCAGCGCGGTTGGCTATCTGGTCAAGCCGGTGCGCCCGGAACACCTCACCGAGGCCTTGAAGAAGGCGGAACGGCCGAACCGAGTGCAGCTCGCTGCGTTGACCCGGCCGGCAGCGGTTTCCGGTGCCGGGCCTCGCACCCACATCAGCGCGCGTACCCGCAAGGGCATCGAGCTGATTCCGCTGGACCACGTGATCTACTTCATCGCCGACCACAAGTACGTCACCCTGCGCCATATCGGTGGCGAGGTGCTGCTGGACGAGCCGTTGAAGTCTCTGGAAGACGAGTTCGGCGAGCGCTTCGTGCGTATTCACCGCAACGCGCTGGTGTTCCGTGATCGTATCGAGCGCCTGCAGCGCACGCCGCTCGGGCATTTCCAGCTGTTCCTCAAGGGGCTCGAGGGTGAGGCGCTGACGGTGAGCCGTCGCCATGTGGCCGGTGTGCGCAAGCTGATGCAGAACCTCTGAACCAGTACGGTTCGCTGCGTTGGAGGCCGTCAGCTCGTGCAGCTGGCGGGCGCCGGCGCGGTGGCGTGACACCACCTTTTACTTGATTCCGGCCAACCCAGGCTGGTTGTCCGGCCTGTTATCATCGCCGGCAATTCACTGTTCTGGAATTGCCCATGTCTCGCGAAATTCGCATCGCTACCCGCAAGAGTGCCCTGGCCCTGTGGCAGGCCGAATACGTCAAGGCGCGCCTGGAGGCGTCGCACCCAGGGCTGAAGGTCAGCCTGGTGCCGATGGTCAGCCGCGGCGACAAGCTGCTTGACGCGCCGCTGGCGAAGATCGGCGGCAAGGGCCTGTTCGTCAAGGAGCTGGAAACAGCGCTGATGGAGAACGAAGCGGACATCGCCGTGCACTCCATGAAGGATGTGCCGATGGAGTTTCCCGAAGGGCTGGGCCTGTACTGCATCTGCGAGCGTGAAGACCCGCGCGACGCCTTCGTCTCCAATCATTTCGACGACCTCGATGCGCTGCCGCCCGGCAGTGTGGTCGGCACCTCGTCGCTGCGCCGTCAGGCCCAGCTGCTGGCGCGTCGACCGGACCTGAAGATCCAGTTCCTGCGCGGAAACGTTAACACCCGACTGGCCAAGCTCGATGCTGGCGAGTACGACGCCATCATCCTCGCTGCCGCCGGGCTGATCCGCCTTGGCTTCGGTGAACGCATCCGCTCCAGCATCAGCGTCGACGAGAGCCTGCCGGCCGGCGGTCAGGGTGCAGTCGGCATCGAATGCCGTACCACCGACAGCGAACTGCATGCGCTGCTGGAATGCCTGAACCACGCGCCGACCGCGACACGTGTCGTCGCCGAGCGCGCCTTGAACAAGCGCTTGAACGGCGGCTGCCAGGTGCCGATCGCCTGTTACGCGGTGCTCGAAGGCGACCAGCTGTGGTTGCGCGGATTGGTCGGCCAGCCGGACGGCACCGTGCTGCTGCGCGCCGAGGGCCGTGCGCCCGCCGCCGATGCCGAGGCGTTGGGTGTGCAGGTTGCCGAAGCGCTGCTGGATCAGGGCGCGGAGCAGATTCTCCAGGCAGTCTACGGCGAGGCTGGTCACGCGTGACCGGCTGGCGCCTGCTGCTGACCCGGCCGGCCGAGGAGTGCGGCGCGGTTGCGGACGTACTGGCTGAAGCCGGGATTCACAGTGCCAGCCTGCCGCTGCTTGCGATCGAACCCTTGCCGGAAACCGCCGAGCAGCGCGCGACGGTTCTCGAGCTGGATCGCTACTGCGCGGTCATTGTGGTCAGCAAGCCGGCGGCCCGGCTGGGTATCGAGCTACTCGATCGCTATTGGCCGCAACCTCCGCTCGGCCCAGCCTGGTTCAGCGTCGGTGCCGCTACCGGCGCGATACTCGCCGACTACGGACTGGACGCCAGCTGGCCGGAGCGCGGCGACGACAGCGAGGCGCTGCTGGCGCTGCCGCGGCTCGGTGAGGCGTTGGCCCGACCCGATCCGAAGGTGCTGATCCTGCGTGGGGAGGGCGGCCGCGAGCTGCTCGCCGAGACATTGCGCGCGCGCGGGGTGCAGGTGGATATCCTCGAGCTGTACCGGCGCTACCTTCCCGATTACCTCGCGGGAACACTCGCCGCCACGCTCCGCTCGGAACGGCTCAACGGCCTGGTGGTCAGCAGTGGGCAGGGTTTGCTGTCGCTGCGTGAGCTGGCGGCCGATACCTGGCCCGAAATGCTTGAGCTACCCTTGTTCGTACCCAGTCCGCGGGTAGCGGAGATGGCTCGGCAGTTGGGCGCCAAACGAATTGTGGATTGCCGTGGCGCCAGCGTCGCGGCCTTGCTGGCGGCGTTGCGGGAAACCGCGGTGCCTGCCTCCTGAAGCAAAGGATGGAAACGTGAGCGAAGCAGATTCCAAGAAAGAACCGCTGCAACCCCCCGCCAGTGAGCCGACCCCCGCTGTTGATCCGGTCAAACCCGCCAAGCCTGTGCCATCCAGGCCGGCGTCCAGCGGTGGCGGGAAGTCTCTTGCGGCTCTGGCGCTGCTGGTCGGGCTGGGCGGTGTGGCGCTTGGCGGCTATGGCGTCTGGCAGCTGCAGCAGCTTGGCGCCGACGAGGATCGTCAGCTCGAAGCCCTGCAGAGTGCCGATGAGAAGACTCGCCAGCTGGCCGAGCGTGAGCGTGAGCTGGCGGCACGTCTGGGCCGGCTGGAGCAGCTGCCTTCGGCTAGCGAGCTGGAGGAGCGGCGGCGCTTGCTGGCGGCATTGCAGAGCGATCAACAGCGCCTTTCCGGGCGTGTCGAGCAGGTGCTCGGTGCCAGTCGCGAAGAGTGGCGCCTGGCCGAGGCCGAACACCTGCTGCGCATGGCAATGCTGCAGCTCTCGGCCATGCAGGACGTGAACAGCGCCGAGATGCTGGTGCACGAAGCTGACCTGATTCTGCAGAAACAGGACGATCCCGGTGCCTACAGCACGCGGCAGAAACTGCTGGAAGGGCTCGAGGCCCTGCGCAGCCTGCCGGAGCTCGATCGCACCGGGCTGTTTCTGCAGCTCGGCGCCTTGCGCGGGCAGACCGCTCAGCTCAGCGCACTGGCACCGGAATTCGTCAATGGCGAGGCGCAGTCGGAAAGCGCGCAGGACAGCCGCTGGCAGCGCTGGCTGAACGAGCTGACGCGCTATGTGCGTGTGGAGTTCGATGCCAGCGGTGACGTCAAGCCGCTGCTCGCCGGACAGACCCTGGGACAGGTGCGACTGGCCCTGTCGCTGGCCATCGAGCAGGCCCAGTGGGCGGTGCTCAATGGCAATGCCGAGGTCTACCGGCAGTCGCTGGAGCAGGCCAGCTCTGTGCTAGAGGATCACTTCAGCGAAGACAATGGCCAGGCGAGTGGCCTGCGCAAGCGTCTCGACGAGCTGTCACGGCGCGAGGTGGAGGTGACCCTGCCTGATCTCGCGCCAGCATTGCAGGCGCTGCAGGGCTACGTGCAGAAGCGTGAGCGCGGCGATGAGGCGCAAGCGCCGGAATCGTCTGAATCCTCAGATTCGCCGGCTGAGCCCGAGGTCGAGAATGAGGCGCAGGAGGCTCAGCGCACATGAAACGTCTGGCTCTTGTATTCATCCTTCTGCTGGCGATCGCGGGCTTTCTCGGCTGGGCAATCAGCCAGAGTGCCGGCTACGTGCTGATCACCTACGACCAGTTCCGCTACGAATCCAGCTTCTGGGTATTCCTCGCACTGGTCGCCTGCCTCTGGCTGGTGGCCATGGTGGTGCACTGGTTGCTCGGGCTGCTGCAGGTCTCCGGGGCGCTGGTCAACCCCTGGTCGCGCCGGCACCGCGCCCGGCGGGTGGAGAAGGCTTCTCGCCGCGGGTTGCGCGAGCTTGCCGAGGGGCAGTGGGCGCCGGCGCTGGGGCATCTGCAGTTGGCGGCAGAAAAGGATCAGCAGCCGCTGGTGCATTACCTGGGTGCTGCGCGCGCAGCCAATGAGCTGGGTGAATATGCGCAGAGCGACGAGCTGCTGCAGAAGGCGCGCGAGCGCGAGCCCGAGGCGGCGCTGGCGATCGGCCTGACGCAGGCGCAGCTGCAGATCGCCCGCGGCCAGTATGTCGAGGCGCGCGCATCGCTTGGTGAACTGCAAAACGACCATCCGCGTCACCCTTACGTTCTTACCTTGCTCCAGCAACTCTACGTGCAGCTGGAGGACTGGTCGGCGCTGTGCCGGTTGCTGCCGGAGCTGCGCAAGCACCGCGTGCTGCCACCGGCACGCCTGAACGAGTTGGAAGTGCTGGCCTGGACTGCTGCGGTGGAACAGGCCGGTCAGCCGTCCGAACTGCCTGCCGAGACCAGCCTCGAAGCGCTGAACCAGCGCTGGCAGACTGTGCCCAGCGCGCTGCGCGGCGAGCCATTGGTGGTGCGCGGCTATGCTGACGGGCTCGCTCGTCTCGGCGCCCAGGTGAAGGCCGAAGAGGTGCTCTACACGGCGATCAAACGCCAGTTCGATGATCGCCTGGTCGAACGCTATGGAAGGGTGCAGGGCCGCGATCCGGCGCGCCAGCTCGCACACGCCGAAGGCTGGCTCAAGGGTCATCCACAGAACCCGGTGCTGCTGCTGGCGCTGGGGCGGATCAGTCTGCGCAACGAGCTGTGGGGCAAGGCGCGTGATTACCTGGAAGCGAGTCTGCGCTTCGATCATCGTCCGGAAACCTGTGCCGAGCTGGCGCGGCTGCTGGCTCAGCTGGGTGATACCGAAAGCAGCAATCGGCTATTCCAGCAGGGCGTGGTTCTGCTTGATCGCAATCTCCCGGCCACCTTGTGATCGGTTAGTCAGGTCCGCCATGTGGCGGGCCTGACGCTGCCGCGCGGCTTGTAAGCCTATAGACGTTTCCACTACCGTAGCGAACTTTTCCAGCTAGTGGAGCCATCATGCGCCTGGCCAGCCCCCGTTCCCTGTTCGCTGTCGCCTCTCTGGGCAGCGCCTTGTTGATTGCCATCGCGCTCTACATGGAGCACGTGATGGGGCTTGCGCCTTGTCCACTGTGCATAGTTCAGCGTATCTGCGTCATCGGTTTCGGCCTGATCTGCCTGGCGGCGGCGATTCACGGGCCGGCGAAGACGGGGCGGCGTATCTACTCCGGTTTCGCCCTGCTCTTCGTGGCTGCCGGCGCGGCCACGGCGATTCGCCAGATCTGGTTGCAGAGCGTGCCTGCCGATCAGCTGCCGAGCTGCCTGCCGAGCCTGGAATACATGATGGAGGCGTTGCCGTTTCAGGAGATCGCGCGGCTGGTGCTGCACGGTACCGCCGAGTGCGCCGAGGTGAGCTGGACCATGCTCGGCCTGAGCATCCCCGAGTGGAGCCTGCTGGGCTTCATCGGCATGGCCATCGTCTGTGCGTGGCAACTGTTGCGTCGCGACTGAACCGATCTTTACCTTCCCCCGGCGAACTCCCGTCACGCTTGTGCGGTCTTCTTCTCGACGTGCGGCATCCACCCGGTGCCGCTGCGCTCGCAAGATTCGTCGGCATTTTGCTTGATGCTTCGAGCAGCGCGGCATAGTCTGCTCGTGCGGTGACGGATTCTTGCCACTCGTCACCGTCACTCACCCAAAGGCCGATACCGAAAGACAAAAACGTCTCGGAATGGCGTAAAGCAACATCGATTAGGGAAGTGAGGTCATCATGCTCGAGAGCTGTCGGAATGCCCAAGAACGCTGGGGTGGTGTACATCTGCTGATCGACCGTTGGTTGAACGAGCGCCACGCGCTTATCAATGCGTACGACGGGCTGCATACCGAGCGTGACGATGCCGCCGCTCGCCAGGCCCTGCAGCGGTTTTGCGAATATCTGGTCGACTACGTCTCTGCCGGCCACTTCGAAATCTATGAACAACTGCTCGCCGAGGCCGAAGCCTTCGGTGATGCTCGCGCCATCGAACTGGCCAAGCAGATCTATCCGCGTATCGAAACCATCACCCAGGTCTCGCTGGGCTTCAACGATCGTTGCGAGAAGGGCGATTGCCTGGGTAGCCCGGGCTTGGCCGATGAGCTCAAGAAACTCGGTCAGCTGTTGCATGAGCGGTTCGAGCTGGAAGACTGCCTGATCGAGGTGCTGCATACCGCGCACAAGCAGGCGGCTGCTCCGGCCTGAGATCTTCCATCCGCTTCGGCGGGTGTGGCGCTTCGCGTCCCCTGGCGGCCACCTGGCGGGCCGTCTAGTATGGGGGCATCGTTCCCGCCAGGAGGCACTTTCATGCCCGCGAAGAAGAAGTCGGTCACCACTCCGCTGCATCTGTTGCAGCAGCTTTCCCACAGTCTCATCGAGCATCTGGACAAAGCCTGCAGCCAGGCGATCAAGGATGCCGAAAGTGCGCTCGCCAAGCTGCAAAAGCAGCGTGGCAAGGCACAAGACAAATTGACCAAGGCGCGCGCCAAGCTCGACGAGGCCGGCAGCACGGGCAAGACCAAGGCGCAGACCAAAGCGCGCTCCCGGCTCGGCGAGCTGGAAGAATCCCTTGCATTGCTGCAGAGCCGGCAGAGCGAAACCCTGACCTACCTGGCCGACCTCAAGCGCGATGCCGAGCAGAGCCTGAAGCTGGCTCAGGGCATCCGCAAGGTCGCAGATGACGCTGACAAGGCCTTGCGCGCCCAGCAGCAGGCGACGGCCGTCAAGCCCGCCGCAACCTCCCGTCCGGCAGCGCGCAAGCCGGCCAGCAAGGCCGCCCCGACTGCAGCCAAATCGCCAGCAGCATCCGCCAAGGCTCCGACCACCAAGGCAGCGACAGCGCCGGCGGCTAAAACGCCAGCCAAGGCTCCAACGAAAGCACCGACCAAGACAGCAGCGAAGACATCAGCTGGCGGTGCCGCGGCCAAGCCTGCAGCCTCACGTCCTGCAACGGCCAAGGCACCGACTCGCGCCCGCTCGGCTACTGTGTCCAAACCCGCTGCGGCCGCGCAATCAGCTGACAGTGCAGCGCCCGCCGCGGCTGACTCAGCGGCCAAGCCTGCGACTGCGCAGCCCGCCGCCAAGGCCGTGGCGAAAAAGCCTGCCACTCGCAAACCTGCAGCCAAGCGCACCGCGACTCAGACACCGGCCAGCTCCAGCTGAGTCTGATAGGCCGCGTTGCGCAGGGTTTCCAGCGCAACGCGGCAACTACCTTTCGGCGCAAGAGCGCTCAACCACTGGTTGGCGTCAGCGCTTTCGTCCCATTCGCGGCTTGCCGTCTGTAGCCGTTCCAGCAGGCTGCGCTCGGCTTGCAGTTCCAGTGTCTTGAGTGTTTTGCGCAGTTCTCGCAGCGCTTCGTCCTGTTCAGCCGGCGAGCGCCATGCCTGACGCAGTTCGCGCAGCGGCTCCACCACTATGCGTCGCCAGGGTGCGGCGACTTCTTCCAGCACACACATCCGCTCCTGATTGCAGGCCACCCCGCGTGCTTCCAGCCAGGCCGCGCAGATCAGCACACAGACGTCCGCCCCCTGACTTTGCAGTTCCAGGCAGGCAGTCTCGACCCCCTCTCGTGCGTAGCAGTTGAGGGCAAACGTCCAGAGATCCAGGTTGGGCATAAGTGGTACGCCTTTTTTTGCGGGTGGCCCGGCTGGCTTTCCAGGCGAACTGATAAACTCGCCGGCATTATGATCCGACTCCAGAACCTCACTCTACAGCGTGGCCCTCAGCGTTTGCTGGAAGGCGCCGAGCTGACCCTGCACCCCGGCCAGAAGGCCGGCCTGATCGGCGCCAATGGCGCTGGCAAATCCACCCTCTTCGCGCTGCTGCGTGGCGAGCTGGTGCCCGACGGCGGCGATTGCCAGTTGCCGCCGGACTGGCGCATCGCGCACATGCGCCAGGAGATCGATACCCTCGATCGCCTGGCCGTGGACTATGTGCTCGATGGCGACGTCGAGCTAAGGCGCATTCAGCGCGAACTTGCCGCCGCCGAGCAGGCGCACGATGGCAACGCGCTGGCGCGTCTGCACACCGAGCTGGACAACGTCGACGGCTACAGCGCCGACGCCCGCGCGCGCAAGCTGCTCGCCGGGCTGGGCTTTGCCAACGAGCAGATGACGCTGCCGGTCAGCAGCTTTTCCGGTGGCTGGCGCATGCGTCTCAACCTCGCCCAGGCACTGATGTGCCCGTCCGACCTGCTGCTGCTGGACGAACCGACCAACCACCTCGATCTCGATGCGATCCTCTGGCTCGAGGACTGGCTCAAGGGCTACCCCGGCACCTTGCTGCTGATTTCCCACGACCGCGATTTCCTCGACTCGGTGGTCGATCACGTCATCCATCTGGAACAGCGCAAACTGACGCTCTATCGCGGCGGCTACTCGGCCTTCGAAAGAACTCGCGCCGAGCGTCTGGCGCAGCAGCAGCAAGCCTTCGAGAAGCAGCAGGCGCAGCGCGCCCACATGGAAAGCTATATCCGCCGCTTCAAGGCCCAGGCGACCAAGGCACGCCAGGCCCAGAGCCGGATCAAGGCGCTGGAGCGCCTCGAAGAACTGGCGCCGGCGCACGTGGATTCGCCGTTCGACTTCCGCTTCCGCGAGGCGGACAAGGTGTCCAGCCCCTTGCTGGACCTCGCCGAAGGGCGCCTCGGCTACGGCGAAAAGGTGGTGCTGGACAAGGTCAAGCTGCAGCTGGTGCCCGGCGCGCGTATTGGTTTGCTGGGGCCGAATGGTGCCGGCAAGTCAACGCTGATGAAGACACTCTCCGCAGAACTGGCCCCGCTGTCCGGCCGTCTGCAGCGCGGCGAGAACCTGGCGGTCGGCTATTTCGCCCAGCATCAGCTGGATTCGCTCGATCCCAAGGCCAGCCCCTTGCTGCACCTGCAGCGCATCGCTCCGGCCGAGCGCGAGCAGACGCTGCGTGATTTTCTCGGCGGCTTCGATTTCCGCGGAGCGCGCTGCGACGAGCCGGTGCTGAATTTTTCCGGCGGCGAGAAAGCGCGCCTGGCGCTAGCGCTGATCGCCTGGGGCAAGCCCAACCTGTTGCTGCTCGACGAACCGACCAACCACCTCGACCTGGAAATGCGCCTGGCGCTGACCCTGGCCCTGCAGGATTTCGAAGGTGCGGTGCTGGTCGTATCCCACGACCGTCATCTGCTCAAGAGCACCACCGACGAGTTCCTGTTGGTCGCCGACGGCCAGGTGCAGAGCTTTGACGGCGATCTCGAAGACTATGCACGCTGGCTGGTGGATTACCGTGCGCGCCAACAACCCGTGGCCAGCGGCGAGCCGGCGGCGGACAAGACCGACAAGCGCGCCCAGCGTCAGGCCGCGGCCGCTTTGCGCCAGCAGTTGGCGCCGCACAAGCGTCAGGCGGACAAGCTGGAGAAGGACCTGGCGACGGTGCACGAAAAATTGGCCGAGCTGGAAACGAACCTGGGTGACAGCGCGCTTTACGAAGTGGCACGCAAGGACGAGCTGCGCCAGCTGCTGGCCAAACAGGCCGAGCTGAAGGTTCGCGAAGGCGAGCTGGAGGAAGCCTGGCTGGAGGCGCTGGAAATACTCGAGAGCCTGCAGGCGCAACTGGAGGCCAGTGCATGAGCGAACCCTGGCTGACGTTGGTCGAAGAGTGGCGCTTGCAGTGGATGCTGGGTTTGCAGGTGCTGTTGATTCTGCTGGTCGCCTATGTGCTGCAAAGGGTGGTCGCCCGTGGATTGACTCGGCTGTCGTCGCGCTACCCGTTGCCGCCGGAACTGCTGATCCCGGTGCGCGGCGGCATCCGCTGGTTCATCATCGGCGGCGCGCTGATCATGGTACTGGAGCGCTTCGGCGTCTCTGCCACCGTGCTGTGGACAGCCATCTCCGGGTTCGTCGCGGTGGCGGCCATCGCGTTCTTCGCGATCTGGAGCGTGTTGTCCAACCTGCTCTGTGCGGTGCTGATCCTCACGGTCGGCCCGTTCCGGCTGGGCGATGTGGTGGAAATTGTCGAGGCTTTCGACAAGCCGATCGTCAAGGGGCGGGTCATCGACATCAATCTTGTCTACACCACCCTGGAAGAGGTGGCCGAAGCCGGCACCGGCGCCATCGTGCAGGTGCCCAACAGCCTGTTCTTCCAGAAGGCCGTACGCCGTTGGCGTGGCAGCGAAGTGCAACTCTATAACCGTAACCCCAACGAGTAAGAACCCTCATGGAATGGCTCAGCAACCCTGAGATATGGGTCGCCTTTCTGACCCTGACCGCCTTGGAAATCGTCCTCGGCATCGACAATATCATCTTCATTTCGATTCTGGTCAGCCGCCTGCCCAAGGAACAGCAGCCGAAGGCGCGCTTCTTCGGCCTGGCGCTGGCCATGGGCACGCGGATCCTGCTGCTGCTATCCATCGCCTGGGTGATGCGCCTGACCAATGACTTGTTCACGGTGCTGGGCGAGGGCGTTTCCGGGCGCGACCTGATCCTGTTCTTCGGAGGCCTGTTCCTCCTGTTCAAGAGCACCATGGAGATCTGGCACAGCGTCGAAGGCGAGGAAGAGGAGCAGGCTGCGGGCGGCGCCGTGGTAAAGGCCGGGTTTATCGGGATCATCCTGCAGATCGCGGTGATCGACATCATTTTCTCGCTGGACTCGGTGATCACGGCGGTCGGTCTGGTGCAAAACGTCCCGGTGATGGTGGGGGCGATCGTCATCGCGGTGCTGGTGATGATGCTGGCTGCCGGCACCATCAGCGAGTTCATCGACAAGCATCCGACGCTGAAGATTCTGGCGCTGTCGTTCCTCATCGTCGTCGGCACGCTGCTCATCGCTGAAGCCTTCGATGTGCATGTACCGAAGGGCTACGTCTACTTCGCCATGGCTTTCTCGCTGGGCGTCGAGGCACTGAACATTCGCATGCGCAAGGCGATGAAGCGCAAGCTCAAGGAACCGGTAAAGCTGGGCAAGGGCTCGCCGGACTGAACCGAAGCGCCGGCCGGGCGGCCGGCGCTCGTTGAATGGAGGTAATCAGCATGTCCCTGGAATCCTGGCTCGCGTTCTTCGTTGCCTGTTGGGTGATCAGCCTGTCGCCGGGTGCCGGCGCTATCGCCTCGATGTCCTGCGGGCTGCAGTACGGCTTCTGGCGCGGCTACTGGAATGCCATCGGCCTGCAGCTGGCGTTGGTGCTGCAGATCGCCGTGGTCGCGGCGGGCGTCGGTGCGGTGCTGGCCACGTCGGAACTGGCATTCAGCCTGATCAAGTGGTTCGGCGTCGGCTATCTGCTCTGGCTGGCCTGGAAGCAGTGGCAGGCGCAGCCCGAGGCGCTGGATGATTCCGCCGCCCCGCGACCCATCGGCAGGCCGCTGAGCCTGATGCTGCGCGGGTTTGTGGTCAACGCCAGCAACCCCAAGGCAATCGTTTTCATCCTCGCCGTACTGCCGCAGTTTCTCGACCCGCAGCGGCCGTTGCTGCTGCAATACAGCGAGATGGCCGCGACCATGGTGGTGGTCGACCTGATCGTCATGGCCGGCTACACCGGGCTGGCGGCGAAAGTGCTGCGGCTGTTGCGCACGCCGCGTCAGCAGCGCCTGGTCAACCGCAGTTTCGCCGCAATGTTCGCCGGCGCGGCGGCGCTGCTGGCGACGGTAAGGCGCGCGGCGGCATGAACGAGGCAACCGCCATGCGCGTGTGGATCGATGCCGATGCCTGCCCGCGCGCAGCCAAGGACCAGGTGATCAAGTTCGCCCTCAAACGGCGGTTCGATGTGCTGCTGGTTGCCGGCCAGAGCCAGGTCAAGCCGGCGTTCGCCTGCGTGCGGCTGATCGTGGTGCCGAGCGGGCCGGATGCAGCCGATGACTATCTGGTCGAACATGCCGCCCCGGGTGACCTGGTGATCTGCAGCGACGTTCCGCTGGCAGATCGACTGGTGAAGAAGGGCGTCGCGGCGCTCGACCCTCGCGGTCGCGAGTTCGACGAGCGCAACATGGGCGAGCGGCTGGCGGTGCGCAACCTGTTCACCGATCTACGCGATCAGGGCCAGATGGGCGGCGGTCAGGGGGCCTACAGCGAGCGCGACCGCCAGGCCTTCGCCAATTCCCTGGATCGCCTGCTCACGCGATTGTCGCGCCCGCAGTAAGCGGCCGCCGCGCGGCCAGCCAGTCGCGCAGTGCCGACAATGGCAGCGGGCGGCTGTAGTAGTAGCCCTGGATGTAATCGCAGCCGTTTTCGCGCAGGTAGGCCAGCTGTACCTCCTCTTCGACGCCTTCGGCGACCACCTTGAGACCGAGTTTATGCGCCATAGCGATGATCGCCGCGGTGATGGCACGGTCATTGGCCTGCTCGGCGATTTCCTGAACGAAGGCGCGGTCGACCTTGAGGGTGTCCACCGGCAGCTTGCGCAGGTAGGCCAGCGAGGAATAGCCGCTGCCGAAATCATCGATGGACACCTTCACCCCGAGCTCACGGACGGCATCGAGGGTGCGCACCGCCGCGCCAAGGCTGTTCATCAGCGCATTCTCGGTGACTTCCACGGTCAGCCGCGCCGGGTCGAGACCGGTACGTTCGAGAATGCGCGCGACGACCTCCGGCATCTGCAGATTGGACAGGTTGAGCGCGGAGCAATTGACCGCTACCCGCAGGTCGTAGCCCTCATCGAGCAAGGCGACCAGGTCGGCACAGGCGCGGCGCGCGACCCAGGCGTCCAGCTCGGCGACGAAACCGTGTTGCTCGGCCAGTCCGACGAAGCGCTCGGGGCTGATGAAACCCTGCTGCGGATGCTGCCAGCGCACCAGCGCCTCGAGGCTCACCGGCTCGCCGCTGCGGCCATCGACGATGGGCTGATAGTTCACGCTGAGGAGGTTTTCGTTCAGTGCCCGGCGCAGGTCCTGTTCCAGCGACAGATCCTCCTGGGCGCGCAGTTCCAGCGCGGGGTTGAAGCGCAGGCTGCGGTTGCGGCCGCTGGCCTTGCACTGGCCGACCGCGAGGCCTGCGTGGCGGAACAGCGCATCGAAGTTCAGGCCGTCTTCGGGGTACTGGCTGATGCCGATGCTGGCGGTCAGGCGCAGCTGGGTGTCGCCGAGGGTGAAGGGCGGGCGCAGCTGTTCGAGGATGTGGTTGGCCAGCGCCTGGGCCTGCTCCCACTGGCCGAGGGTCAAGACGCAGAACTCGTCGCCGGAGAAGCGCGCCAGCATGTCGTGCTGACCGAGTACCGCGCGGATTCGATGCGCCGCCTGTTGCAATGCCAGGTCGCCGCTGCGGTGGCCGAGGCTGTCGTTGATGCGCTTGAAGTTGTCCAGATCCACCACCAGCACGGCCAGCGCCTGACGTTCCTCGCGCGCGGCCAGGACCTGGGTGACCATCTCGGTGAAGGCGCGACCGTTGAACAGGTTGGTCAGCGGGTCGTAATGGGTCATCGCGTTTAGCTGGTGCTCGGCCTGGTCGAGTGCCTGGCGTTGCTCGCTGAAGCGCTGCTCGGCCCAGCTGGCGGCGATGCCGGTGACGATCACCAGCAGCGCGACCAGACCGATTGCCGAGGCGAGGACGACATGCTGGCCGCCATGACTGCCGAACGGGGCGGTGTGCTCCAGCATGTGGGCGGGGACTGCCAGGGTCAGCGCATGCATGCCAGTGTAGTGCATCGAAACGATAGCCGCGCCCATCAACAGGCTGCAGAGCAGGCGCTGCCAGTGCTGGTGCCGGCTCTGGCTGGCGCGGAAGTGATATCCCAGCACCAGCGCGGCGATCGAGGCGCCGATGGCGATCAGAACAGAGGCAGCGAAGGCCAGCGGTGCGTAGTAGAGCGTGGCCAGCGAGCGTATCGCCGCCATCCCGGTGTAGTGCATGGCGGCGATGCCGATGCCGGCGGCGGTGCCTGCCAGCGCGTACTGCGGCACGCTGAGGCGATCGCGGCCGAGCAGACGCATCACCACATAAGATACGGCCATGGCGATCAGCAGCGAAAGCAGGGTGATGCGATGGTCGTAGCTGATGTCCAGTGGCGCGCTGAAGGCCAGCATGCCGATGAAATGCATCGACCAGATGCCGCCACCCAGAGCGAACGCGCCGACCCAACGCCACAAGTCGCGGCCGCGCGGGCTGCCGCTGCGGCTGACCCGCTTGGCCAGCGCCAGTGCGGTGAACGCCGCCGCGCTGGCGACCAGGTAGGAGAGAACGACCAACAGAGGGTCGTGACTGTGGCCGAGCAGGGCAATCTGGTCGGCGGGAAGGTCGGAAAACAGAAGTCTGGACACGCGGCGGCACTCGAACAGTCGGGCGTCCTGCCTCGTGAGAATAGTGGCGCATTGCCATCTTCGGCAAAGTGTACGAGAGGTCACCCTGGCCGCCAATCTCCTATCGGCTGATCAACCGCAAAGATAAGTGCCGGTGCCCACGGCGATCAGGGTGCCCAGTTCGTTGTGCAGCTCAGAACGCACCACCGCGACCTTGTTGCCCGAGCGCAGCAGCATCGCGCTGGCACTGAAGCGGGTGCCTCGGCCTGGGCGAAGGTAGTCGATGCGCAGATCGATGGTTCCCAGCCGGGAAAGCCGTGCGGCGCGCTCCTGGGTGGTCAGATGGCGATGCTTGTCGAAGGCGCCGAGCATTGCCATTGCCCCGCCGGCCACGTCCAGCAGCGAGGCGATGACCCCGCCATGCAGGATGCCGTGGACGAAGTTGCCGACCAGCTCCGGCTTCATCGGCAGGTGCATGACGACCTGGGAGGTCGATATCTCGTCCAGTTCGATGCCCAGCGCCTGGTTGAAGGGGATGCGTTCGAACATCTGGCGTACCGCCTGGGCCTGCTCGGCGAGCAGGGCGTCGTCGTGGTTCATGGTCGGCGTTCCTGTGGATGAGCGATCAAGCTGCCCGAGGATGTTCCCGCTGAACAGAGTGGCGGCACGAGCAGCCGCGGCTTTGGCGGCTTTCGCGCAAAAAAATCCCGGGTGGACCCGGGATCATTCGGCGGCGTTCGGATCAGTCTTCGGTGGTCATTTCCAGTACCCGGTCGACCAGCTTGTAGATGCCCGAAGCGGCTTCGCTGATGGATTGCGCCAGCATGTACGCCGGTGTGGTGACCAGTCGATGCTGCTTGTCCACGACGATGTCGCTGACTTCGCACGCCTGATGCTCGGCGCCCATCTGCGCGACCGCCTTGGCGGCATCGGCCTCGTCACTGCCAAGGGTACAGACCACGCCGGCGCCGAAGATCTGCGCGGCCATGGTCGGCGCGATGCACATCATCCCGACCGGCTTGCGTGCCTCGGCAAAGGCCTGCGCGAGCGCCACCACATCCGGCAGTGCCTTGCTGCTGGCGCCTTCGGTAGCGAAATTGGAGAGGTTCTTCGCGGCGCCGAAACCGCCAGGGATGATCAGTGCGTCGAAATCCTCGGCGCGCGCCTCGCGCAGATCCTTGATCTCGCCGCGGGCCAGGCGAGCGGACTCGGTCAGCACGTTGCGCGACTCCGGCATCTCGTCGCCGGTCAGGTGATTGATCACATGCATCTGCGCGATGTTCGGTGCGAAGCACTGCACCTTGACGCCACGCTGGTCCAGGCGCAGCAGGGTGATGACGCTTTCGTAGATCTCCGAGCCGTCGTAGACGCCACAGCCGGAGAGGATCACGGCGACTTTCTTGTTCATGGTGGTACTCCTGGTCAAGTTCAGCGGCCCTGTGTCGGGCACGGCGGATGCGTTCGATGCTAATACCTGGGACGGTTCCAGGTAAGCCCCACACGTTCCGTTGGATTCGCGCGATGCGCCGGTGTTCATTGCCGCAGGTCTGGCACGGCAAGTTTGCGCCTGATCAAAGCACTGGCAGTTGCCGGCATGGCTGGCGACAATGGGCGCGGTTTCGGAGGCTCGACGGCCTGGCGTTGTCATCATTTCGTCATGTGTCGGGCCTATAAACGTCATATTCGCCCGCTCTGCGGGCCAGGAGTCCGTCGTGAGTTTCGTTCCTGCCAGCCGGCTGTTCCCCGCTACTCGTCTGCGTCGCAATCGTCGTGACGATTTTTCCCGCCGTCTGGTGCGCGAAAATGTGCTGACCGTCGATGACCTGATCCTGCCGGTGTTCGTGCTCGACGGCGAGAACCGCCGCGAGCCGGTGCCGTCGATGCCGGGAGTGGAGCGCCTGTCCATCGACCTGCTGCTCGAGGAGGCCGAAGAGCTGGTGGCGCTGGGCATTCCGGCGCTGGCGCTGTTTCCGGTGACACCGCTGGAGAAGAAGTCCCTCGATGCGGCCGAAGCCTGGAACCCGGAGGGCATCGCCCAGCGCGCCACGCGCGCCTTGCGCGCGCGTTTCCCTGAGCTGGGGATCATCACCGACGTAGCTCTCGATCCTTTCACCACGCACGGCCAGGACGGCATTCTCGACGACAACGGATACGTGCAGAACGATGTCACTGTCGACGCGCTGGTCCGCCAGGCGCTGTCCCACGCCGAAGCCGGCGCTCAGGTGGTCGCGCCGTCGGACATGATGGATGGTCGTATCCAGGCGATTCGCGAGGCGCTGGAAGTGGCCGAACACCACAATGTGCGCATCATGGCCTACTCGGCGAAATACGCCAGCGCCTACTACGGCCCGTTCCGAGATGCGGTGGGCTCTGCCGCCAACCTCGGCAAGAGCAACAAGAATACCTATCAGATGGACCCGGCCAACGGTGACGAGGCGCTGCACGAAGTGGGCGCCGACTTGGCCGAAGGCGCAGACATGGTGATGGTCAAGCCCGGTCTGCCCTACCTGGATATCGTCTGGCGGGTCAAAGATGCCTTCAAGGCGCCGACCTTCGTCTATCAGGTCAGCGGCGAGTACGCCATGCACATGGCTGCCATCCAGAATGGCTGGCTGAGCGAGGCCGTCATCCTTGAGTCTTTGGTCGGCTTCAAGCGTGCCGGGGCCGATGGCATCCTGACTTACTTCGCCAAACAGGCGGCACAACAATTAAAACGGGGCCAGTGAGCCCTTTCGAGGCAAAGCGATGATCAACCAGGGACTCAGCGAAAAGGATCTGCAGGACGCCGTGGTCGGCGAGGTGCTGGAACAGACGTTGCCCGAGGTGGTGTCTGCGCCACTGGAAGTCGTCGAGGAGACGCCGGTCGCGCTGGTGACCAATCTGGACGACAGTGCGCTGTACATCCATCGCGAGCTTTCGCAGCTTCAGTTCAACGTCCGCGTGCTCGAGCAGGCGCTGGATGAGTCCTATCCGCTGCTGGAGCGGCTGAAGTTCCTGCTGATCTTCTCCAGCAACCTCGATGAGTTCTTCGAGATTCGCGTCGCCGGACTGAAAAAGCGCGTCACCTTCGCCCGCGAACAGGCGGGCGCCGACGGCCTGCAGCCGCATCAGGCGCTGGCGCGCATATCCGAGCTGGTCCACGAACAGGTCGACCGCCAGTACACGATCCTCAACGACGTGCTTCTGCCGGCGCTGGCCGAGCATCAGATCCGCTTCATTCGCCGCAGGCACTGGACGGCCAAACTCAAGACCTGGGTGCGCCGCTATTTCCGCGACGAGATTGCGCCGATCGTCACGCCGATCGGTCTCGATCCGACCCATCCGTTCCCGTTGCTGGTGAACAAGAGCCTGAACTTCATCGTCGAGCTGGAAGGCGTCGATGCCTTCGGCCGCGATTCCGGTCTGGCGATCATTCCGGCGCCACGTCTGCTGCCGCGGGTGATCCGCGTGCCGGAGTCGGTCGGCGGCGCCGGCGACAACTTCGTCTTCCTCTCCTCGATGATCCATGCCCATGCCGACGACCTGTTCCACGGCATGCGGGTCAAGGGCTGCTACCAGTTCCGCCTCACCCGTAACGCCGACCTTTCGGTTGACACCGAGGACGTCGAGGACCTGGCACGCGCGCTGCGTGGCGAGCTGATCTCGCGTCGTTATGGCGATGCCGTGCGCCTGGAAGTGGCCGATACCTGCCCGCAGCACCTGGCCGATTTTCTGCTCAAGCAGTTCAGTCTGGGCGAGGGCGAAATGTACCGGGTCAACGGCCCCGTCAACCTGACCCGCCTGTTCAGCATCACCGGGCTGGACAGCCACCCGGAGCTGCAATACAGCCCCTTCACACCATCAATTCCGAAGTTGCTGCAGAACAGCGACAAGATATTCAGTGTGATCAACAAGCAGGACATCCTGCTGCTGCACCCGTTCGAGTCCTTCACGCCGGTGGTCGATCTGCTGCGTGAAGCGGCGAAGGACCCGTGCGTGCTGGCGATCAAGCAGACGCTGTATCGCTCGGGTGCCAATTCGGAGATCGTCGATGCGCTGGTCGATGCGGCGCGCAGCGGCAAGGAAGTTACCGCGGTGATCGAACTGCGCGCCCGCTTCGACGAGGAATCCAACCTGCAGCTCGCCAGCCGCCTGCAGCAGGCCGGCGCGGTGGTGATCTATGGCGTGGTCGGCTACAAGACCCACGCCAAGATGATGCTGATCCTGCGTCGCGAAAATGGCGAGCTGTGCCGTTACGCGCATCTGGGCACCGGCAACTACCACGCGGCCAACGCCCGGCTGTATACCGACTACAGTCTGCTGACATCCGATGACGCTCTGTGTGAGGACGTCTCCAAGCTGTTCAGTCAATTGATCGGCATGGGCAAGACCATGCGCATGAAGAAGCTGCTGCACGCGCCATTTACCCTGAAGAAGACGCTGCTCGACCTGATCGCGCAGGAAACCCAGCACGCGGCCGAGGGGCGGCCCGCGCATATCATTCTGAAGATCAATGCGCTGACCGATCCGAAGATGATCAAGGCGCTGTACAAGGCCAGCCAGACCGGCGTGCGCGTCGATCTCATCGTGCGTGGCATGTGCTGCCTGCGGCCGGGCATCGCCGGTGTCTCGCACAACATCCATGTGCGCTCGATCATCGGCCGGTTCCTTGAGCACAGTCGGGTGTTCTACTTCCAGAATGACGGTGACGAGAAGCTCTACCTGTCCAGTGCCGACTGGATGGAGCGCAACCTCGATCGTCGGGTGGAAACCTGTTTCCCAGTGGAAGGCAAGAAACTGGTGATGCGGGTTAAGAAGGAGCTGGAAGGCTTCCTCAGCGACAACACCCAGAGCTGGATTCTGCAGCCTGACGGCAGCTACCTGCGCAACAGTCCCACCGGTAATCAGAATGCGCGCAACATACAGAGTACGTTGCTGGAGCGTCTCACCGGGCCGCAGGTCGGCGTGCGCTGAGTCAGGTGTTCCCGCGGTGCGTTTTCAGGCATGTGGCTGGCGCGCGCCGCGTCGGCCTGGCTGAGGAGGCGAAGACTGGTTACCTGTATCATCAAGGGCCCCTAGGGCCCTTGTTTCATTTCATCCGCAGTTCGTAGCCCACGCGCGCGAGCCAGGCGGCTTCGGCCTCGAAGTCGGCCCTGGTCAGCGGGTTCGCGCCCAGCCAGCCGGTCGGGAAGATCAGCTCCAGGCCCCGTTCGGTCGCCTTTAGCTGCACCTCAGAGACGGCGTTGGCACCGCGGATGTGGTGGAACAGGATGGCGAAGCGCAGCAGGATGCACAGTCGCACCAGTGCATCGGCATCGACCCCGGTCTCGCCGAACTTGTCCTGAGGAATATTGCGTCGGTGGCCGCGCACCAGCAGCGCCAGCATCAGCTGATCCTGACGGGAGAAGCCGGGCAGGTCGGAATGCTCGATCAGGTAGGCGCCATGCTTGTGGTAGTGGTAGTGCGCGATATCGAGCCCCACTTCATGGACCCGTGCAGCCCAGGCGAGCAGCTCCCGGTGCCAGTCCTGATCCAGGCTCCACGCCTCGGCCACTTGGTCGAACGCCTCCAGCGCCTTGGCTTCGACTCGCGCGGCCTGTTCCATGTCGACGTGGTAGCGCTCCATCAGGAAGCTCAGCGAGCGGTCGCGGATGTCCTCGTCATGGTGACGGCCTAGCAGGTCGTAGAGCACCCCTTCGCGAAGGGCGCCTTCGGAGTGGGTCATGCTGCTGATCTCCAGCGCATCGAATATCGCCTCGAGAATCGCCAGGCCCGCAGGAAACACGCCGCGACGGTCCGGCTTGATGCCGTCGATGTCGATCTTCTCCACGTCGCCGAGCTTGAACAGCTTGCGCTTGAGCCATCCCAGCCCTTCGAGGTTGACCTCGCCATTGCCGAAGCCGCCGCTCTTGATCGCCAGGCCGACGGCTCGGATGGTGCCGGACGCGCCGATGGATTCCTGCCAGCCGAGCCGGCGCAGACCATGCTCGATGCCCATCAGCTCTACCCGCGCGGCGGTGTAGGCCTGGGCGTAGCGTGCCGGGGTGATCTTGCCGTCACGGAAGAAGCGTTGGGTGTAGCTCACGCAGCCCATCTGCAGGCTTTCGCGCAGCTGCGATTCGAACCCTTCGCCGATGATGAACTCGGTGCTGCCGCCGCCGATGTCTGCCACCAGGCGGCGGCCGGAACTGCTCGGGATGGTGTGCGACACGCCGAGATAGATCAGGCGCGCTTCTTCGCGGCCGGAGATGACCTCGACCTGATGGTTGACGATCTCTTCGGCGCGGCGGATGAAGGTGGCGCGATTGCGCGCTTCACGCAGCGCGTTGGTGCCGACGATGCGTACGGCGCCCTGCGGCAGATGATTGACCAGCTGGGCGAAGCGACGCAGGCAGTCCAGCCCACGCTGCATGGCGGCCTCGTCGAGTAGACGGTTTTCGTCGATCCCGGCAGCCAGCTGAACCTTCTCGCCGAGCCGTTCGAGGATGCGCATTTCGCCATTGCTGGTGCGCGCAAGCACCATGTGAAAGCTGTTCGAGCCCAGATCCAGGGCGGCGATCATGGGAAAGGTCTCAGCGGTGTTATGGCGCATTGGGCAGTCTCGATGCAAAACTCAGACATCCTGACATGATCGCCCCCATCCGCCAACGCAGTCGTTGACGCACGAAGGCGCTGCTCGCGGGCGATCGTCGCCGACCCGAGGGTCTGCAGCTTTCGATCCGCTCACAGTAGGGCTATGATGGCGACCTTTCCGTTCCGACCCTGGAGAAAATCCATGAGCGAATACATCAACAATGTCAGCGACAGCAGTTTCGAGCAGGACGTCCTCCAGGCCGACGGTCCCGTACTGGTCGACTACTGGGCCGAGTGGTGTGGTCCGTGCAAGATGATCGCGCCGGTACTCGACGAGATCGCCAAGGACTACGAAGGCCGTCTGAAGGTTTGCAAGCTCAATATCGACGAGAACCAGGAAACCCCGCCCAAGTACGGCGTGCGTGGCATCCCGACGCTGATGCTATTCAAGAATGGCAATGTCGAGGCGACCAAGGTCGGTGCACTGTCCAAGTCGCAGCTGGCGGCGTTCCTCGACAGCAACATCTGACTTCGCTGAAGTTCCCCTCTAAAGCCCTCGCAGTCGCGGGGGCTTTTTTTATCGGCAGGGTGGACGCTTCGTCTGCACGGTGCTAAATTCGGCCTCGCGACGCATTCTTCCGTCGCCCTCTGCACGCCGTCGCCGACGCACTTCAGCCTCATAAAGCACAACGAACCTGTTCGTCTCTTGCTGCGCGGCTTCTCAAGCTAATCGCTTTCTACATCCTTCCTGACTCTCTCTATGAATCTGACTGAACTCAAGCAAAAGCCCATCACCGAACTGCTGGAAATGGCCGAACAGATGGGCATCGATAACATGGCCCGTTCGCGCAAGCAGGACGTGATTTTCTCCCTGCTCAAGAAGCACGCTAAAAGCGGCGAGGAAATCTCCGGTGATGGCGTGCTGGAGATTCTCCAGGACGGCTTCGGCTTCCTGCGCTCCGCGGATTCTTCCTACCTGGCCGGCCCGGACGATATCTACGTCTCGCCCAGCCAGATTCGCCGCTTCAACCTGCGCACCGGTGACACCATCATCGGCAAGATCCGCCCTCCCAAGGAAGGTGAGCGCTACTTCGCCCTGCTCAAGGTCGACTCGATCAACTACGATCGGCCGGAGAACGCGAAGAACAAGATCCTCTTCGAGAACCTGACCCCGCTGTTCGCCAACGAGCGCCTGAAGATGGAAGCCGGCAACGGTTCCACCGAAGACCTCACCGGTCGCGTAATCGACCTCTGTGCTCCGATCGGCAAGGGCCAGCGCGGCTTGATCGTCGCTCCGCCAAAGGCGGGCAAGACGATCATGCTGCAGAACATCGCCAGCAACATCACCCGCAACAACCCCGAGTGCCACCTGATCGTTCTGCTGATCGACGAGCGCCCGGAAGAAGTGACCGAGATGCAGCGCACCGTGCGCGGCGAAGTGGTCGCTTCCACCTTCGACGAGCCGCCAACCCGTCACGTGCAGGTTGCCGAAATGGTCATCGAGAAGGCCAAGCGCCTGGTCGAGCACAAGAAGGACGTGGTCATTCTGCTCGACTCCATCACCCGTCTGGCGCGTGCCTACAACACCGTGATCCCGAGCTCCGGCAAAGTGCTCACTGGTGGTGTCGATGCCCACGCGCTGGAGAAGCCCAAGCGTTTCTTCGGTGCCGCGCGCAACATCGAGGAAGGCGGTTCGCTGACCATTCTCGCCACCGCGCTGGTGGAGACCGGCTCGAAGATGGACGAGGTGATCTACGAGGAATTCAAGGGCACCGGTAACCTGGAGCTGCAACTGGATCGTCGCATTGCCGAGAAGCGTGTCTTCCCGGCCATCAACATCAACCGTTCGGGTACTCGCCGCGAAGAGCTGCTGACCAGCGAGGAAGAGCTGCAGCGCATCTGGATCCTGCGCAAGCTGCTGCATCCGATGGATGAAAGCGCTGCGATTGAGTTCCTGCTCGACAAGCTCAAGGACACCAAGACCAACGACGAATTCTTCATGTCCATGAAGCGCAAGTAAGCGACTCGTCGTTGCCAACAAGGCCGGGGAAACCCGGCCTTCGTCTGTCTGCAGGTTTTGGAAAACCCGACGCGGGCGCTAAACTTTGCGCCTTGTCCCTGCCGGCCCATGCGAGGCTCAAGCATGCAGTATCGCGATCTGCGCGACTTTATCAGCGGCCTGGAAAAACGCGGTGAGCTCAAGCGCGTCACGGCTGCTGTCTCCCCGGTTCTGGAAATGACCGAAATCTGTGACCGCACCCTGCGCAAGCAGGGCCCGGCACTGCTCTTCGAGAACCCGACGGGTTTCGACATGCCGGTGCTCGGCAATCTGTTCGGCACGCCGCAGCGGGTCGCCCTCGGTATGGGCGCCGAGGATGTCTCCGAACTGCGTGAGATCGGCAAGCTGCTGGCGTTTCTCAAGGAGCCGGAGCCGCCGAAGGGGCTGAAGGACGCCTGGAGCAAGCTGCCGATCTACAAGAAGGTCATCAGCATGGCGCCCAAGGTGGTCAAGGACGCGCCCTGCCAGGAAGTGATCATCGAAGGTGATGACGTCGACCTGGGGGCAATCCCCGTACAGCACTGCTGGCCGGGCGACGCCGCGCCGCTGATCACCTGGGGGCTGACCATCACCAAGGGGCCGAACAAGGAGCGGCAGAACCTCGGCATCTACCGCCAGCAGGTAATCGGTCGCAACAAGGTGATCATGCGCTGGCTCAGCCATCGTGGTGGGGCTTTGGATTTCCGTGAATGGTGCGATAAGTACCCGGATCGGCCCTATCCGGTGGCGGTGGCGCTGGGTGCCGACCCGGCGACGATTCTTGGCGCAGTGACGCCCGTGCCCGATACGCTGTCCGAATATGCCTTCGCCGGCCTGTTGCGCGGTTCGCGCACCGAGCTGGTCAAGGCGGTCGGCTCCGATCTGCAGGTGCCGGCGTACGCCGAGATCGTCCTCGAAGGGCATATCCATCCGGGCGAGATGGCCGATGAAGGACCGTACGGCGACCACACCGGCTACTACAACGAGGTCGACCGCTTCCCGGTGTTCACCGTTGAGCGCATTACCCAACGCCGAAACCCGATCTATCACAGCACCTATACCGGGCGTCCGCCGGATGAGCCGGCGATTCTTGGTGTGGCGCTGAACGAGGTGTTCGTACCGATCCTGCAGAAGCAGTTCCCGGAAATCGTCGATTTCTACCTGCCGCCGGAAGGCTGTTCCTATCGCATGGCGGTGGTGACCATGAAGAAGCAGTATCCCGGCCACGCCAAGCGGGTCATGCTCGGCGTGTGGAGCTTCCTGCGTCAGTTCATGTACACCAAGTTTGTCATCGTCACCGACGACGACATCAACGCCCGCGACTGGAACGATGTGATCTGGGCCATCACCACACGCATGGATCCCAAGCGCGACACGGTGATGATCGACAACACGCCGATCGACTACCTGGATTTCGCCTCGCCGATCTCCGGGCTGGGCTCGAAGATGGGCCTGGATGCCACCCACAAATGGCCGGGCGAGACCAGCCGCGAATGGGGGCGGGTCATCGTTCAGGACCCGGCGGTGAAGCAGCGGGTTGATGAACTCTGGTCGCAGCTGGGTATCGACTGACATATCCGAAG
>NZ_JXXD01000111.1 GCF_000935215.1 Stutzerimonas stutzeri | reverse complement strand
GAGCTGCTCGAGCAGCGGGCCGAGCTGTCGCCAGCCGCGCAGCGACCGCTGGCGCGCATCCAGCGCGCCGCGCAGGAAATGCATGAGCTGGTGGAAACCTTCCTGATGCTGGCGCGGGCGCGTCCGCAACAGACGTCCTTGGCCGGCGACGCCAGCTTGCGGAGCGTGGCGACCGAGCAGAGCGAGCGCTGGGCACCGTTGCTGGCGGAGAAGGGCCTGGCCTTCGAGCTGCTGGAGGAGGGCGAGGACCGCGGCGTCTACAACCACACCCTGCTCGGCACGGTGATGTCCAACCTGCTGCGCAACGCACTGCATTACACCGACCGCGGCACGGTGCGGCTGGTCCTCGACGAAGGTGGCTTTCGCGTCGAGGACAGCGGCGTGGGCATTCCCCTGGCGGAGCAGGAGCGCATGTTTCAGCCGTTCGTGCGGGGTGCCGAGGGGCGCGGCGAAGGGCTGGGGCTGGGGTTGTCGCTGGTCAAGCGGATCTGCGCGCACCAGGGCTGGCAGGTAGGTGTGGTGCCGCGGCAACCGCAGGGCAGCTGTTTTCAGGTGCGCTTTCATGACGGCGCGGTTTGACGTTTTTTTCACATCCCGTTGACGTGCCCTTGATGTCTGCCTGGTTAGTTTGGCGTTCCGTTTCCAACCGGAATGCCCGCCATGACCACATCGAGCCCTATCGAACTGGAGTTCTCGCGCAAGTACGACCGCCAGCACGCCTACGAATACCTGCACAAGCATCAGGATGGCCCGGCCCGGCGGCTGTCGCACTGGCGTGACGAGCAGATGGCGCGCCGCGCACTGAAGATCGCCGGCGATCCTGATCTGGTGCTGGACCTGCCGTGCGGCGCCGGGCGCTTCTGGCCGCTGCTGGCCGAGCACCCAAGCCGGATGATCTTTGCCGCCGACAACTCCGCCGACATGCTGGCGATCGCCGAATCGGCGCATTCGCTGGAAGTGCTCAAGCGGGTCGAGACCTTTCAGACCTCCGCCTTCGCCATCGACATGGGTGACAACGCGGTAGACAACATCTTCTGCATGCGCCTACTGCACCACATCGCCGACCCGGAGCACCGGCTGGCGATGCTGCGTGAGTTCCACCGCGTCACCCGTGACACGCTGATCGTCTCGCTGTGGGTCGATGGCAACTACAAGGCCTGGAAGCGCAAGCGCCTGGAGCGCCGCCGGCCGGCGAAGGACAACCAGAACCGCTTCGTCGTCGCCCGTTCGGTGATCGAGGCGGAGTTCGCCGAGGCCGGCTTCGACATCCTCGACCGCAATGACTTCCTCCCGGGCTACGCCATGTGGCGGGTCTACGTGCTGCGCAAGCGGGGTTGAACATGAGCCGACCACTCGTACTGCCGGCCCGCGAAGCGCGTACCAGCACCTTCCAGCGCTGGTGGAACACCCAGGGCGAATGGGTCGAGGAGCCCAATCAGCGGCGCGCCGGCGAAAGCGGCGTGCAACGGATACGGCTACGCGATCCGCAGCAGCCGCTGCTGTACTGCAAACGGCAGATTGGCCACCTGTATCGCTCGCTGCTGCACCCGTTCGGCCGGCCCACGGTGCTGCGCGAATTGCAGGCGCTGCAAGCATTCGCCCGGCTCGGCGTGCAGGTGCCGGAACTGGTCTACTTCGGCACGCGACAACAGGCCGGCCAGTGGCAGGCGCTGCTGGTGACGGCGGAGCTGGAAGGCTTCGTCAGCCTGGAGGACTGGTATCAACAGGACTTGGGGGGGCGCTTCGGCCCGACGGTACAGGAGCGCATGCTAGCGGCGGTCGGGATCACCCTGGCGCGCATTCATCAGGCACGCTGGCAGCATGGCTGCTGCTACCCCAAGCACATCTTCATCAGGGTTCAGGGTGAAGGTGACGCGGCCAGCGTCGAAGTCGCGCTGCTCGATCTGGAAAAGAGTCGTCGCCGTTTGCGGCGCAGCGCCGCGGCACGGCATGACCTGCGCCAGCTCAAGCGTCATCGCCAGGCCATGCCGGAACAGGACTGGCAACGATTGCTGGCCGCCCACCGCACCTTCAGCGAGTTGCGCTGCGATGTCATCTGAGCCGACCTGCGCGGCTACCGATACCGTGGCCAGCGTCGACGTGCCGGCCGACGGTGCGGCGCTGAAGGGGCGCAGCGGACTGGCGCGCATCTGGTACGCGTCCGGCTATTCGGCTGCAGGTCTCAAGGCCGCTTATAGAGGCGAAGCGGCGTTTCGCCAGCTGGTGCTGCTGAATCTGCTGCTGATTCCCTTGGCGTTTCTGTTCGACGTCAGCCGCGTCGAGCGCGCCGTGCTGATTGCCGTGGTGTTTCTCGGCCTGATCGTCGAACTGCTCAACTCGGCCATCGAGGCGACGGTCGACCGCATCTCTTTCGAACTGCATCCGCTCGCCAAACAGGCCAAGGACATGGGAAGCGCCGCGCAATTGCTGGCGCTGTGCCTGATCGGTCTGGTCTGGGCGGTGATCCTCATCCCCTGAAGGACGTACCCATGCTTTCCTCTTTGCGACGCCCTGCTCGAGAGCGCCCGGCGTCCGGCTTCAATTGCCTGGCCGCGCACCTGCGCTTCACGTTCGCCAGTGCGCTGGCCCTGCTGGCGCTGTTTGCGCTGCTGCGGCTGGGCTTGCTGCTGTTCAACCGCGAACTGATCGGCAGCACGCCGCTTGCCAGCTTCGTCGAGGCGTTCGGCAACGGCCTGCGCTTCGACCTGCGGGTAACGGTGTACATCCTGCTGCCACTGCTGCTCGGCGTGCTGAGCATGCGCATGATGGCCGCCCGGGGCCTGCTGCGGCTGTGGTTGAGTGTGTGTGCCAGCCTGACGATCCTGCTCGGGCTGATCGAGCTGAACTTCTATCGCGAGTTCCATCAGCGCCTGAACAGTCTGGTGTTCCAGTATCTGCAGGAAGACCCGGCGACGGTGCTGAGCATGCTCTGGCACGGCTTCCCGGTACTGCAACTGCTGGCGAGCTGGGGTGTGGCGAGCGCGGCGATGTACGCCCTGTTCGGCTGGCTGGAGCGGCTGACCCGTGGCGCGCCGGCTGTGCGCGAGACC
>NZ_JXXD01000110.1 GCF_000935215.1 Stutzerimonas stutzeri | reverse complement strand
GGCCGAGCACCATCGCCACACCGTAGGCGAGCAGCGGAACGGCCAGCAGGCGCACCGCGCTGTTCCAGCCCAGCGCCGGGATTTCCCCGCCCAGTTCCTGGGGTTTGAGCGCCGCGCCAACGCAGAGCAGGCCCAACGGCAGGCTGGCGGCGGCGAGCAGACTCAGCAGGCGGTCGGTGCCGCCGGGCAGACCCAGGCCCGACAGATTGACCAGCGCGCCGGCGACACAGGCGAGAATCAGCGGGTTCTTTGCGATGGGCAGCAGCAGACCGCGCACGCTGACGCCGCGCTCTGCGGTCAGCGCCCACACCGACATCACGTTCACCGTCGGCACCATCAGCGCCAGCATCAGCGCAGCCAACGCCAGACCTTCCTTGCCGAACAGGCTGCCCACCGCGGCCAGGCCGAGGTAGGTGTTGAAACGCAGCACGCCCTGGGTGATGGCGCCGAAGCGGCCGGCAGACCAGCCGCGCAACCGCTTGGCGATCAGCAGCCCGATCCAGGCCAGGCCCAGGCCGAGCATCACGGCACCGGCCAGGCGCGGCAGTGCTGGGTTATCCAGCGGCGCTGTCGCCAGGCTGCTGAACAGCAGAGCGGGGAAGAGGATGAAGTAGTTGATGCGCTCGGCGCCGGGCCAGAACTCGGCACTGGGAAAGGCGCGCAGGCGCAGGAAATAACCGGCGACGATAAGGGCGAAAAGGGGCCAGAGGGCGAGTAGCAGGGCGGTCACGGATACATCCAACAGTGCATGTAGCGCGATCTTCGATGCTGCCAACGTTCAGTGCAACCTTCATCTTCGAGCTGGCGTGGCGGCAGCGGTGCTACGTCGGTCGGACGATCGTTAGTCGATACTGGCTTGGTGATATCATCCGCCATCGAACCTGCGAGCTTCCGATGCGCCACATACCCCCCCAGGCCTCTACCGAGGACTTCCGCGATACGCCTTATGGCCGGCAGTTGCATGGCGGGTTCCGTCTGCTGCGCTTTGCGCCGGAGCTGGAGAGGGAGTTTCGGCGCTATCTGGATCGTCATGCGCGGCTATCGCAACGCCTCGCCGCCCTGCTGTTGATCTTCGCGGTTGGTGGATATCTGTATTGCGAACACCGGTTGTTCGATCTTGCCGATACCGGCTGGCTGACAACGCTGACGCTGTTGCGCCTCCTGCAGATTCTGCCGGGCGTCGTCGTGCTGGTGCTGACCTTCTACAGCCGCAGGTTTCGTGCGCAGGCCAACCGCATATTTCCGGTGCTGCTGGTGATGGTCGGCATGCTGGCCGCGCTGATCGACATCCGCTTCGAAACGCTCGATGCGGAGCTGAATTTCCGTTACGGCGCTGGGCTGCTGATCGTCGCGTCGTTCTTCTTTCTCGGCGTGACCTTCTGGTGGGCGCTGCTGTGCGCGGTGCTGATCGTGCTGGCCGACGTGTGCATGGCCAGCCTGATCCTGTCGGCCGAGCAGATGCCGGAACACTGGATTGCCGTCAGCTACTACCTGCTGTTGCTGATCATCGGCGCGATCAGTCGCTATGTTCATGAGTACTCGCAGCGCGACCAGTTCCTCACCCGCCAACTGCTGGGCTGGGTCGCCGAGCACGATGCGCTCAGCGGTCTGGCCAACCGGCGCAGTCATGATCGCGCGCTGCCCCAGCGGATCGCCCAGGCCCGCCGAGACCGGCGCCCGCTGAGCCTTCTGCTGCTCGATCTGGATGATTTCAAGGCCTATAACGACACCTTCGGCCATCCGGCCGGCGATGCACTGATCCGCGCCTTCGGCGAGCTGCTCGCCGGCTTCGCGCGGCGCCCGCTGGACGAGGCGGCACGGGTTGGCGGTGAGGAGTTCGCACTGCTGCTGTACAACTGCGACAACGCCGCTGCACAGCGCATTGCCCGTCAGGTGATCAACGCGCTGGCCGCGCTGGATATCAGACATCCGCATGATCCGGCGGCGCGGGTGGGTGTCAGTATCGGGATCGCCACGTTGCAGGACGGCCAGCAGGCCGAGCAGCTCTATCACTGCGCCGATACCGCGCTGTATCAGGCCAAGAGTGGTGGCAAGAATCGCTTTGCCGTCGCGGCCGGGCTACTGCGACCCGAGCCACAGCCTCACTAGCGGATGGCTTAGCGGCGCGGCGGCACCGAGCGGGTGCGGCCGCTGCCGTCGATGGCGACGAATACGAAGACGGCTTCGGTGACCTTGCGCCACTCGCTGGACAGCGGATCGTCGCTCCAGACTTCCACCAGCATGCGGATCGAGCTGCGCCCGACCTCCAGCGTCTGGGTATAGAAGGACAGCTGCGCGCCAACCGCTACCGGAACCATGAACGCCATGCGATCGATGGAGACCGTGGCGACACGGCCGGCGGCCACGCGGCTTGCCATCGCGGTGCCGGCCAGATCCATCTGCGACACCAGCCAACCGCCATAGATATCGCCAAAACCATTGGTTTCCCGCGGCAATGCGGTGAGCTGCAGGGCCAGGTCGCCCTGCGGGATCGGATCTTCCTGTTCGTATTCTTTCATTCGGTCGGACTCGCGGCGCGTTGTTGTTCTGGCGCGAAATGCCCGCTCTGGCACGGGCGACGGCGCGAGTATAGCGGCTGTGTTGCGCTACAGCGACCGAACCAGGTCAACGGTGCGCTTGGTAATCAGATTGTCACACTTGCTTCATAGAGTGTTCACACGGCCTGCAGATACTGGCCCCCGTTCCAACACACTCGAGCACACACCTGCTAGGAGCAAGGTATGAAACTGAATCGTTTGATGGCGGCCCTGACCTTTGTAGCCGCTGGCGTTGGCGCCGCGAGCGCGGTCGCTGCTGTGGACCCGGCGCTGCCGAGCTACCAGAAGACTTCCGGTGTTTCCGGCAACCTGTCCAGTGTCGGTTCGGACTCCCTGGCCAACCTGATGACCCTGTGGGCTGAGGAATTCAAGCGCAGCTATCCGAACGTCAACATCCAGATTCAGGCTGCCGGCTCCTCCACCGCGCCGCCCGCTCTGACCGAAGGCACCTCCAACATGGGCCCGATGAGCCGCCCGATGAAGGACAACGAGATTCAGGCCTTCGAAGAAAAGTATGGCTACAAGCCAACTGCCGTTCCGGTGGCCATCGACGCCCTGGCGGTGTTCGTGCACAAGGACAACCCGATCAAGTCGCTGGACATCGAGCAAGTCGACGCGATCTTCTCCAGCACTCGCCTGTGCGGTGGCGAGAAGGACATCAAGACCTGGGGCGACCTGGGTATGACCGGCGAGTGGGCGGCCAAGCCGATCCAGCTGTTCGGTCGCAACTCGGTATCCGGCACCTACGGCTACTTCAAGGAAGAAGCCCTGTGTAAAGGTGACTTCAAGTCGAACGTCAACGAGCAGCCGGGCTCGGCTTCCGTAGTGCAGTCGATCTCCAGCACCCTGAACGCCATTGGTTACTCGGGTATCGGCTACAAGACCTCCAGCGTCCGCGCCGTACCGCTGTCCAAGGGTGGCGAGGCTTTCGAGGCCAACGAAGAGAACGCTCTGGCTGGCAAGTTCCCGCTGGCGCGCTTCTTCTACGTCTACGTCAACAAGGCGCCGAACAAGCCGCTGAGCCCGATCGACGCCGAGTTCCTCAAGCTGGTGCTCTCCAAGCAGGGCCAGGAAGTCGTGGTCAAGGATGGCTACATCCCGCTGCCGAAGAAGGTGGTCGACAAGACCATGCAGGACCTGGGTCTGTAAGACCCGCGTGACGGCCGGCGACGTAGCGCGCCGGTCATGCGCAGATGCCCGCCACGCGAAACGCGCTGGCGGGCTTCGTCGCGTCACCTGGCTGTAATTTTTCTGTCACACAGCTTCATTAGATTAGGCGCCCCGAAGGGCCGCTCAGGCCCAGGAGCCCTGGCATGAACGACATGGAAAACATGACCGCGAATTCCGATGTGCAACGGCTGGACTTCAACACGCCGGCGCTGCAACGCAAGCGCCGCATCCGCGCGCTGAAAGATCACCTGGCACGCTGGTACGTGTCCATCGGCGGTCTGGCGGTGCTGGTCGCCATTACCCTGATCTTCTTCTACCTGGCGCAGGTCGTACTGCCAATGTTCCAGGGCGCCGAGCTGGAAAGCCGCGCGGCGCAGCAACCGGCCTGGTTGGCCGATGCCGGCGAGCCGCTGCTGCTGGCGGTGGAGGAGCAGAACCAGGTCGCAATGCGCCTGGGTTCCGACGGGCAGGTGCGCTTCTTCGGGCTGAGCGACGGTGCACTGCTGTCGAGCAAGACGTTGCCGCTGCCAGCCGGCAGCCGTGTCGTCTCGGTGGGGCAGGACACGCCAAGCACACGCCGGCTGGTGCTGGGCCTGGATAACGGCCAGGCGCTGGTGCTCGAGCACAACTACAAAGTCACCTACCCAAACAATAAGAAGACCATCACCCCCGAACTCGCTTATCCCTTCGGTGAGGAGCCGCTGCAGCTCGACCCCGAGGGTCGCCCGATCGATCAGGCCGCCATCAGCCTGAACGGCAAGACGTTGCTCGTTGCCGGCGCTACCGGCACGGCATTGCACGCTCAGCGCATCGCCAGCAGCGAAAACCTGATGACTGGCGAGGTGACGCTGGAGCAGGAACGCCTCAATCTGCCGCAACTGGCCGAGCCGATTCGCCAGCTGCTGCTCGACCCGCGGCACATGTGGCTCTACGCAATCAGCGGCAAGGCCAGTGCGGATGTCTTCGATCTGCGCCGCAAGCAGCTCAATGGTCGCTACAAGCTGGTTGGCGACGGCAGCGAGATCACCACGATCAGCCCGCTGCTGGCGGGCATATCGCTGATGATCGGCGACTCCAAGGGTGGCATCGGCCAGTGGTTCATGGTGCGCTCCGCCGACGGCCAGGCGGAGTTGAAGAACGTACGCAACTTCAAGCTGGGCAGCAGCCCGATCCGCCAGATCCTGCCGGAGGAGCGCCGCAAGGGCTTCCTCGCGCTGGATGACGCCGGCAGCATCGGCATTTTCCACAGCACCGCGCATCGCACCTTGCTCAAGGAACAGGTCGCTGAAGGCGCCGCTTTGGCTGCCATGTCGCCGCGTGCCACGCGCCTGCTGGTGGAGTCGGAGCAGGGTCTGCAGCGCTTCGTGATCGACAACCCGCACCCGGAAATCTCCTGGAGCGCGCTGTGGGGCAAGGTCTGGTACGAGAGCTATCCGGAGCCTGACTACGTCTGGCAGTCGACCTCGGCCAATGGCGACTTCGAACCCAAGCTGAGCCTCGCGCCGCTGGCCTTCGGCACGCTCAAGGCGGCGTTCTACGCGATGCTGCTGGCGGCCCCGCTGGCGATCTGTGCGGCGTTCTACACCGCCTACTTCATGGCGCCCAGGCTGCGCAGCAAGGTCAAGCCGATCATCGAACTGATGGAAGCGTTGCCGACGGTGATCCTTGGCTTCTTCGCCGGCCTGTTCCTCGCGCCATTTCTGGAGAACCACCTGCCGGGCATCTTCAGCCTGCTGTTGCTGATGCCGGTCGGGATTCTGTTTGCTGCCTGGGCCTGGAGCCGCCTGCCTCAGGCCGTGCGTCTCGCGGTGCCGGATGGCTGGGAAGCCGTGCTGCTGATCCCGGTGATCCTGCTGATCGGCTTCGGCTCGCTGGAAATCAGCGGCCATCTGGAGAACTGGTTCTTTGGCGGTGACATGCGCCTGTGGCTGTCCAACGACATGGGTATTCCTTTCGATCAGCGCAACGCGCTGGTAATCGGCCTGGCGATGGGCTTCGCGGTGATCCCGACCATCTACTCGATTGCTGAAGACGCCGTGTTCAGCGTGCCGCGCAGCCTGACGCTGGGCTCGCTGGCTTTGGGCGCCACGCCCTGGCAGACGCTCACCCGCGTGGTGCTGCTGACCGCCAGCCCGGGCATTTTCTCCGCGCTGATGATCGGCATGGGCCGCGCCGTGGGCGAAACCATGATTGTGCTGATGGCCACCGGCAACACGCCGATCATGGAAGCCAACATCTTCGAAGGCATGCGCACCCTGGCCGCCAACGTCGCCGTGGAGATGCCCGAGTCCGAGGTCGGCGGCACCCATTACCGCGTGCTCTTCCTCGCCGCGCTGGTACTGCTGATGTTCACCTTCGTGATGAACACCCTCGCCGAGCTGATTCGTCAGCGTCTGCGTGGAAAGTACGCCAGCCTGTAAACCAGATTTCGCAGAAGGTATCGATCCGTGAAAAAGGATTCGTTGAACACCTGGGTCAAGAGCGGCACACCCTGGATCTGGATGAACGCCGGCGCGGTATCCATCGCCGTGATCATGACCCTGGGGCTGCTGGCGATCATCGCCGTGCGCGGTCTGGCGCACTTCTGGCCGGCCGATGTGATCGTCGCCGACTACAGCATGCCGGGCGCCGAGATGCGCGTGCTGGCCGGTGAGGTGGTCCAGGCTGAAGAGGTGCCACGCGCGCGTCTGGCGGCCAGCGGCCTGCCGGTGAACGTCGAAGGCGGCGAGTTCATGACTCGCGAGCTGCTCAAGGTCGGCAACCGCGAGGTGTACGGCGCGGATTTCTCCTGGGTGGTTGGAGAGTGGCTGAGCAATCAGCACACGCCCGCCGAGCTGATGGTTCTGGAGCGTCGTGAGTGGGGCAATTTCTATGGCTACCTGCTCAACGTGAAGGAAGCCGGCCAGCTGGTCGCCGAGGGAGAAGGCGCCTGGAACGAGTTGCAGGCACGCATCGACCGCGTCGACGAACTGCACACGCAGATCTCTCGTATCGAAAAGGTGGAGATCGGCCGCATCAACCACGGCCTCGAGCGTCTGCGCCTGAAGACCCGTCAGCTGGAGCTTAACGATCGCCTGGACGCGGCTGCCCAGGCCGAACTGGATGCCGAGCGCGCCCAGTGGGATGCCGAGTACCGGGTGCTGGAAGAAAAGCTGGTCGCCCTGCAGCAGCAGTTCAACCGCGACAGCATCACCGTGCGCACGGCCGACGGCCGCGAGCAGGAGATCACCCTGGCCAAGGTGGTGCGGGCGTTCCAGCCCAATGCCATGTCGACGCCGCAGAAGCTGATGTTCTACTTCGCCAAGCTGTGGGAATTCGTCAGCGACGAGCCGCGCGAGGCGAACACCGAGGGCGGCGTGTTCCCGGCGATCTTCGGTACCGTGCTGATGACCCTGATCATGGCGGTAATCGTCACCCCGTTCGGCGTGATCGCAGCGGTCTACCTGCGTGAATACGCCAAGCAGGGCCTGCTCACCCGGATCATCCGCATCGCGGTAAACAACCTGGCCGGGGTGCCGTCGATCGTCTACGGCGTGTTCGGCCTGGGCTTCTTCGTCTACGTCCTGGGCGGTTCGCTGGACCGCTTGTTCTACCCGGAAGCCGCACCGGCACCGGTGTTCGGCACGCCGGGCCTGATGTGGGCCTCGCTGACCCTGGCGATCCTTACCCTGCCGGTGGTGATCGTTGCCACCGAGGAAGGACTGGCGCGCATCCCGCGGATGATCCGCGAAGGCTCGCTGGCCCTTGGTGCGACCAAGTCGGAGACGCTGTGGAAGGTGGTTTTGCCAATGGCCAGCCCGGCAATGATGACCGGCCTGATCCTTGCCGTGGCCCGCGCCGCCGGTGAAGTGGCTCCGCTGATGCTGGTCGGTGTGGTCAAGCTGGCACCGAACCTGCCGCTCAATGGCAACTATCCCTACCTGCATCTGGACCAGAAGATCATGCACCTGGGCTTCCACATCTACGACGTCGGCTTCCAGAGCCCCAACGTCGAGGCGGCACGACCGTTGGTGTATGCGACTGCGCTGCTGCTGGTGCTGGTGATCGCCGCGCTCAACTTCACAGCGATCTACATCCGCAACCACCTGCGCGAGAAGTACAAGGCGCTGGATCATTAATTGAAGCGGCAAGCTCAAGCCACCGGCCTCGGGAGAAACGAGGCGCAGACTTGGGCTTGCAGCCTGTAGCTTGCAGCTGGCAGCTGCGAACGGAGCGAGCACATGCAAACCAACACGCATTCCATTGATATCTCGGCCCTCGGCCGCGACAAGCGCAGCCTGAGCCTGGCCAACGAGCAGGTCGCCATCGAAGTGCCCGATCTGAGCCTCTATTACGGACAGAAGCAGGCGCTGTTCAACGTCGCGATGAACATCCCCAAGCAGCGCGTGACTGCCTTCATCGGCCCGTCCGGCTGCGGCAAGTCGACCCTGCTGCGCTGCTTCAACCGCATGAACGACCTGGTCGACGGCTGCTGCATCGAAGGCGCCATCAACCTCGACGGCCATAACATCTACCGCAAGGGCGAGGACGTGGCCGACCTGCGTCGCCGCGTCGGCATGGTGTTCCAGAAGCCCAACCCGTTCCCCAAGAGCATCTACGAGAACGTGGTCTACGGCCTGCGCATCCAGGGCATCAAGCAGAAGCGCGTGCTCGACGAGACCGTCGAATGGGCGCTCAAGGGCGCTGCGCTTTGGGATGAGGTGAAGGACCGTCTGCACGAATCGGCGCTCGGCCTCTCCGGCGGTCAGCAGCAGCGTCTGGTCATCGCCCGCACCATCGCCGTGCAGCCGGAAGTGCTGCTGCTCGACGAGCCGAGTTCCGCGCTCGACCCGATCTCCTCGCTGAAGGTCGAAGAGCTGATCTACGAACTGAAGGCCAAGTACACCATCGTCATCGTCACCCACAACATGCAGCAGGCCGCGCGGGTGTCCGACTACACGGCGTTCATGTACATGGGCAAACTGATCGAGTACGGCGACACCGATACGCTGTTCACCAACCCGGCCAAGAAGCAGACCGAAGACTACATCACCGGCCGCTACGGCTAGCCGGCTATGGCAAATCGCGCTGCGCGTTGTCGGCGGCGCTTGCCGTACCTGGTTCGTACTGTCTGCGCGCCGCCTCCTAGCGCCGCACGATTTGCCAAAGGCCGGACCGTCCGGCGAGAGAACAACAGTTTCGCAAGGGTTCGCACATGATCAGCAAAGACAGCCACACCCAACACATTTCCCAGCAGTTCAACGCCGAGCTGGAGGAGGTGCGCAGCCACCTGCTGGCCATGGGCGGGCTGGTGGAGAAGCAGGTCAATGACGCGGTGACCGCCCTGATCCAGGCCGATTCGGGCCTCGCTCAGCAGGTGCGCGACGTCGATGACCAGATCAACCAGATGGAGCGCAACATCGACGAGGAGTGCGTGCGCATCCTCGCCCGCCGTCAGCCGGCGGCCTCCGACCTGCGTCTGATCATCAGCATTTCCAAGTCGGTGATCGACCTCGAGCGCATCGGTGACGAGGCGACCAAGATCGCCCGCCGCGCCATCCAGCTGTGCGAGGAAGGCGAGTCGCCCAAGGGCTATGTCGAGGTGCGCCACATCGGCGACCAGGTACGCAAGATGGTGCAGGAAGCGCTCGACGCCTTTGCCCGCTTCGATGCCGACCTCGCGCTGTCGGTGGCGCAGTACGACAAGACTGTCGACCGCGAATACAAGACCGCCCTGCGCGAACTGGTCACCTACATGATGGAAGACCCGCGCTCGATCTCCCGCGTGCTCAGCGTGATCTGGGCGTTGCGCTCGCTGGAACGCATCGGCGACCACGCACGCAACATCGCCGAACTGGTGATCTACCTGGTGCGCGGCACCGACGTGCGCCACCTCGGCCTGGCACGCATGGCCGAGGAAGTGGAAGGCTCGAAGGAGCGCTGATTCGCGGTCGCGGGGCGGGCAGCGATGTCCGCCCGGCGCCAAAATCTGCGGACAGAGCCGCCGCTGGCGTTGAGACTCGACCCATCCACCGGCATCGGTGCGCCCGCACGGATGCCGCTCAGGTGCGGATCAGCGCCTCGCTCAGATAATCGATCAGCGCCCGCGTCTTCGGTGGCAGATGATGATTCTGCCGCCACAGCAGCCAGGCCTCGCCCTGGTATGAACCGGTGTAGCGCCACTGCGGCAGCACTTCGCGCAAACGACCCTCGGCCAGCGCCTGGGCCGCGGTGAAGTGTGGCAGGCAGGTGATGCCCAAGTGTTCCAGCGCCGCCAGCAGCCGCGCCTCGCTGTGGTTGCTGATGTAGCGACCGCGCACCGTCACCGTCTCCTGCAGCTCGCCGCGGCGCAGGTGCCAACGATCGTCTCCCGCCGTTTCTCCCAGATACAGACAGCTGTGGCGCAGCAGGTCCTGCGGATGCTGCGGCTCGCCGTGGCGTTGTAGGTAGTCGGGGCTGGCGCAGAGCAGCTGGCGCACCGGCCCGAGCGGTTTGCCGGCCAGGCCTTCGGGAGGGTTGTCGGTGACCTGCACCAGCAGGTCGAACCCTTCCTCGATCAGGTCCGGGCTCTGGTCGCTGATCCGTAGCTGCACATCGACCTCGGGATAGCGCTGCAGAAAGGCCGGCATCAGCGGACCGACGACGAACTTGCCATAGGCCTTGGGTACGCTCAGGCGCACCAGCCCGCGTGGGCTGCGCATCAGCCGTTCGCCGATGGCGACGGCCGCGTCGGCCGCATCGAGCATATCCCGGCAATGCTGGTAGAACTCCGCCCCGGCCTCGTTCAGCCGCAGCTGGCGCGTCGTGCGTTCCAGCAGGCGCAGTGCCAGAGCCTGCTCCAGCCGTGCTACCTGGCGGCTCACCGCCGACGGTGTGCTGCCCAGAAGGCGCGCGGCGCCGGAGAAGCTGCCGGCCTCGACCACCCGCACGAACACGGCCATGTAGGGCAGCAGTGCTGCGCTGTCATTCGTTCCCATGCGGAACAGGTCCTGTGCTGTTTCGCTGGATTATCGACCGTGGCGGCAGGCCCGACAATTAGCGCCTGATTGGTGCGGGGATTCGAACATGAAAGGCACGCTGAGACAGGGGCTGTGGCTGGCCGATGGCATGTTGCTGGCGGTGGCGCTGATCTGGGGCAGCAGCTATGCGGTGGCCAAGCAGGCGCTGCTGTTCTACCCGGTGCTGGGTTTTCTGGCGATCCGCTTTGGCCTGACCTTCGTCCTGCTGCTGCCGCAACTGCGCGGCAGCGGTCGCCGGGCGCTGCGCCCCGGTCTGCCGCTGGGGCTGGTGATGCTGGCGATCTTTCTTTGCGAGACCTGGGGCGTGATGCTGACCAGCGCCAGCAATGCCGCGTTTCTGATCAGCCTGTGCGTGGTGATCACACCGTTCATGGAATGGCTGCTGCTGCGCCAGCGGCCGCACAACGCGCTGTTCCTCGCCTGCGCGCTGTCGCTGGCGGGCGTCTGGCTGCTGACTGGCGGCCCGCAGCTGTCGCTGAATCTCGGCGATGCGCTGATGCTGGCTGCCGCGTTGCTGCGCGCGGTGCTGGTCTGCCTGACCCGGCGATTGACGGCCGGCCGGGAAATCCCGGCACTGGCGCTGACCGCGGTGCAGAGCGGAGTCGTCGCGGCGGGCTGCATCCTGCTCGGCGTGTCGTTGCCGGGCGAGCTGCCCGCGCTGCCAGTGGAGCCGGCGTTCTGGTTCGGCACGCTATATCTGGTGCTGTTCGCCACGCTGTTCGCCATGTACGCGCAGAACCTCGCGCTGGGGCGCAGCAGTGCAACGCGAGTGTCGCTGCTGATGGGCTCCGAACCGCTGT
>NZ_JXXD01000109.1 GCF_000935215.1 Stutzerimonas stutzeri | reverse complement strand
GAAGATCACGTCCCGGCCCAACATCTCCTGCGCAGCATCGACCAGTGCCTGGATCTCAGTGATCTGCGTGCCTACCTGGCAGATTTCTATAGCCCCATCGGGCGTCCCTCGATTGACCCGGAATTGATGGTGCGCATGCTGGTCGTCGGCTACTGCTATGGCATTCGTTCCGAGCGGCGATTGTGCGAAGAGGTGCACCTGAACCTGGCCTATCGCTGGTTCTGCCGGCTGGGTCTGGAAGACGAAGTACCTAATCACTCGACCTTCTCGAAGAATCGCCATGGCCGTTTCCGTGACAGCGATCTGTTCCGCTGGTTGTTCAATGAAGTGCTGCGGCGCTGCATGGCAGCCGGCCTAGTCAAGGGCGAAGGTTTCGCCGTCGACGCCAGCATCATCAAGGCGGATGCCAGCCGGCAACGTGGGGTGGTGGGAGATGAAGTCGATTGGAGCGATCCAAAGCTCAGCAGCCGCGCCGTGCGCGAGTACCTCGAAGCACTTGATGAAGATGCGTTGGCTGAGGCTCTTCCCAAGAAGATTTCGCTCACCGATCCTCAGTCCCGTTGGACAGCAGCACCAGGCGGCCCGGCCTTCTTTGCCTACTCCACAAATTACCTGATCGACACTGAGCACGGTGTGATCATGGATGTGGAAGCGACCCCGGCGCACCGTACCACCGAAGTCGACTCGACCAGGACGATGGTCGAGCGTGTCGAAGCGCAGTTCGACCTCACACCGGAACGCCTCATCGGCGACACCGCCTATGGCACTGCCCCGATGCTGGCCTGGATGGTCGAAGAGAAGGACATCGAGCCGCATGTGCCGGTGTGGGACAAGACTGAGCGCAAGGACGACAGTCTCTCCAGTAACGACTTCCACTGGAATCAGGAAGCCAATGAATATCGCTGCCCAACCGGCAAACCGCTACGCAGTGAATGGCGCGCCTTCACCCAGAAAAGATCGCGGGTAACCAAGGCCAACACCATCATCTACCGCTCCAGCCAAACCGACTGCGTCACCTGTCCGTTGAAAGCGAAATGCTGCCCCAACACACCGAATCGGAAGATCGTTCGCAGCATCCATGAGGCTGCCCGCGATGTGGCTCGACGCATCGCCAAGACACCGGAATACCTCGTCTCACGTTGCGAACGGAAGAAGGTGGAGATGCTTTTCGCCCATCTTAAACGGATCATGAAACTCGACCGTTTACGACTGCGTGGCCTGACAGGCGCCACTGACGAATTCACCATGGCTGCGATGGTGCAGAACCTGCGCCGCATGGCCAAGCTTTTGCCTCAAGGGCCACCGCTCACGGGATAGGTACGCCTGTGGCGAGCAGAAACCCTCGAATTAACCCTCAAACCTGAGCAAGGACGCTCAGTGAAACGCCGAAAGGTAACTTGAAGTGGCTTGCAGCCACTTCGACAGCAGGTACATCCGACCGCCTTGCTGCCGCTAAACCTACTTTTTCAACAGAATCAGCC
>NZ_JXXD01000010.1 GCF_000935215.1 Stutzerimonas stutzeri | reverse complement strand
CAGCCGATAGGCGCAGTCGGCCTCCTTGAGCCGCTTGGCCGCACGGAGCATCTCGCCCAGCTGATAGCTGCCGTTGGCAATCAACAATAATGCCTCGTTGCCCGGCTGCTCCTCGACCACGATGGCGCCGTCGCGCGCCAACTGTTCGGCCTGGGCCTGATCGAAGTAGCACGGCCGGTCGCGTTTGGGCATGACCACACAGGCCAGCTCGCCGCGCGCCTGGTAGATCGATGGCAGCAGCGCCAGGGCGCTGTTGTGATCGGCCGGAAACAACACCCGGACCATATCGTTCATCTCTCCGAGTAGCGCCTCGCAGAAGGTCGTGTCCTGGTGGGACTGCTGGTTCTTGCCGTTTTCCCAGGTGTGCGACGTCGCGATCAAGGGCCAGCCGAGCCAGCCTGCAGGCCTGCCAATCTCCTTTTGCTGCCGGGAAAAAATAATGCTCTGCCGCACCACGCCCAGCATCTTCACGCAGAAGGCTTCGTAGCTGGCCACCAGGTTCAGGCCGCCCTGGTTGGCAAGGCAGGCGGATACCACCGCCTCCTCGTTGAGAGCGGTGATGATGGCGCCGTCCACGGCCTCTAGCTCGCTTTCCGGCTCGATGACGCGATGCTTGAGCGCCTTCAGCACGCCGCCCAAACGGTTGCTGGCCAGCTCGTCCGGATTACCCACCCGCGGCCGCAACGCGGGGTTGGCGGCCGTCAGCTCGACGAAGAAACGATCGACCGCTGCCATGGGTGAACAGGCGTCGTCGCGGTAGTTCAACTTCGGCATGGTCGGCGCAGGCGGGCGTCGCGAGGCGAGCGGGTTGTCGCGCTCCAGCGTTCGACCCTGGCGACTGCGCGCGAACAGCTCCAGTGAAGCAGCCAGCTCCTGTTGCGGTACGAACAGACGCGCCGCGTGCTCGTTGAACAGGTCGCGTGACTGCTCATCGCGGCTCGGATTACCCGGCAATGGCAGGTTGTGCGCTGCGTTGCTGCCGGCACCATAGAAGCCGAAGCCTTTCACCGTCTCGGCGATGCCGTAGGGCATCGGCAGCGGATAGTTGAGAATGCCGCGCGCCTTCTCTTCCACGCGTCGCTCCAGGCGCAGCTCCATCTCCCACAGGGTTGTGACGAAAGCAGCAGGGTCACGCCCATCGAACGGCATCGGGTCGAAGCCGCACTGACTCAAGTGCTGACGGAAATCCTCGAGCCCCTGCTCGGTGCCAAGCGCGGTACGCTGCTCGATTCGCCGCCCGTTGGCAATCATCACCGGCAGCGCGACGCCGCAATCTTCGGCACGCCACCAGCGAGGAATCCAGTCACTGCCGCGCTGTTCTTCCGCCGCGCCATCTGAGAGGAAGGCCACCAGCGTCTCGCCCGGCAGCGGCATGTGTGCGTATTGCAACTCGGCGAAACCGAGATAACCGCCCTCGGCAATGCCGCCGGCGGTGTGCGGATTGACATGGCTGCCCAGCGGCGCGAGCGGACTGCCGTCGGCGGCCTGGCCGTAACCGTAGAAATCCTGCAGCAGGCGATTCATGCCCGCCTCGCCGCCCGCATAGGCTTGCGCCTGCTCCGGATGCAGGTTGCCCGTCAGCAGATTGAGCGCATCGACGGCCGCCACACAGTGGCCCTGCCCCATCAGCCAGGCGCGGGTGCGGCCAGTCAGTGCATTCAGGGCGAGGTAACCGGCATAGGCCGGCACCATGTTCAGCGCGCCGCCGGTATGCCCCTCGGGGTTATGCTTGAAATCCTCGGCAGCCAACGGCGAACCGTCCAGATGCACCTGGCGCGCGTAGGTCATGTGCACCACCAGCCAGAGTCCGGCGCTGGCGACCCGGTCGACCGCCTGCAGCAGCCGGTAAACACTGGCCAGATCCGGCTGATGACCTGCCTGTACCAGCTGATGGGCCAACCGGAACACCGCCGCCTGGGTCTCCAGCGCGTGCTCGAACGGCCCGAAACCTACACGCCAGGTGGCGAACTCCGGTTCGGCTTGCGCGTGTTGATCCAGCTCGACAAGGCTGGGCAGTAGCTGACTCATGGGTTCACTCCGTTGGTAAGCGGGTTGTGCTGTAGTCTAGGCAGCGCTCGATTCGTTATCTCTGATATGTATCAAGTGGTCATGGCAACCGAGCGGGCAATGTGGACATCATCGTACAGACAGGAAGGCAACATGGCTTTGCTCAGTTTTCTAGGCGCCATTCAGCAGGTCACCGGCTCCTGCTATCTCATTGAGACCCATGACGGTGCAAGGGTTCTGCTCGAATGCGGCATGCATCAGGGCCGTCGGGAAGAAGCCGGCGGCGACCGCAGCACCTTCGCCTTCGACCCCAAGACGATCGATGCGGTGGTGCTGTCCCACGCGCATATCGACCACAGCGGCCTGCTCCCGCGCCTGGTCGCCCTCGGCTACCGCGGCGAGGTGCACTGCACCGATGCCACCGCGGAGCTGCTCGAACTGATGCTGCTGGATTCGGCGCAGATTCAGGAAAAGGATGCCGAGTGGGAAAACAAGTGGCGCGCACGGATCGGCAAACCGATGATCCAGCCGCTCTACACCCGCGTCGACGCCGAGCGCATGTTGAGCCAGCGCACTCCCCACGCCTATGGCGAGACGTTCGATGTCGCGCCAGGTGTCGCGGTGACCTTCCACGATGCCGGTCACATCCTCGGCTCCTCGATCGTGCAACTGGATGTGCACGACCATGGCAGAACACGGCGCGTGGTCTTCTCGGGCGACCTGGGCAACGACTGCTCGCCGCTGATGCATGCGCCGACCGTGCTCAAGGAAGCTGACGTGGTGCTCATGGAGTCCACCTATGGCGACCGCGACCACCGCAGCCACGAAGACACGATCGAGGAGCTGGCCGGCATCCTGCAACAGGCCCATCGCGATGGCGGCAACGTGCTGATGCCCTCCTTCGCCGTCGGACGTACGCAGGACCTGATCTACTACCTCGGGCGCTTCTACCGGGAAGGCCGCCTGCCGCAGCAAGCGGTATTCCTGGACAGCCCGATGGCCATCGGCGCCAACGCCATCTACTCGCACTACAAGGATCAACTGGATCTCGACGGCGTCGACAATGCCCTGAGCGGAGCCAGCGGCAAGCTTTACGCCGAGCGCTGGTTGCCGATCCTCCGATCCACGCCGACACCGGAAGAATCGATGGCGATCAACCGCTTCAAGAGCGGCGTGATCATTATCGCTGGCAGCGGCATGTGCACCGGCGGGCGCATCCTGCACCACTTCAAGCACAACCTCTGGCGCGAGGAGTGCCATCTGGTGATCCCTGGTTTCCAGGCACGCGGTACCCTCGGCCGTGCCATAGTCGACGGAGCGAAAAGCGTCAAGTTGCTGCACCAGCGCATCGCCGTGAATGCCAAGGTGCATACCCTCGGAGGGTTCTCCGCTCACGCCGGCCAGTCTCAGCTCATCGACTGGGTCAGCAACTTCGAAAGCCGTCCGGAGCTCTACCTGGTGCACGGCGAGCTGGAGAAGATGCAGGCGCTGCAGCAGACCATCCGTGAACGTCTCGACTGGGAAGCACGCATTCCTGAACCTGGCGACCGAATCGCCATCTGAACGCAGCCCGCCGAAGCCGCTTGCGGCTTCGGCCGACTGCGCGCCACGCAACCGGCTTGAGCCGGCTGATCGCACCCTATAGCCTGAACGCGACGCTCATACATGGAGATGTTGTATGTCCTTTGATTCGGATGACTATCTGTCGCGGCATTTCAAGACCAGCGGCGCCGAGCTGGAAAGCAAGATCGATGAGCTGGCCGCCTTGGTCGTTCCGGAGAACAGTGCGAACCTGTCCCTATACCGGGAGATGCTGGTGACCGTCATGCGCATGGCTCAGGCCGACCGCAGCCGCTGGGATGCCAAGATCCTGCTGCAGACGATGCGCGAAATGGAGCACGCATTCAGCCGGCTCGACCAGTTCAAGCGGCGCCGCAAGGTCACGGTATTCGGCTCAGCCCGTACGCCGGTCGAACATCCCCTGTATGCGCTGGCCCGTCAGTTGGGCTCCATCCTTGCGCATTACAACTTCATGGTCATCACCGGCGCCGGTGGCGGCATCATGGCCGCCGCTCACGAGGGCGCCGGGCGCGACAGCAGCCTCGGGCTGAACATCACGCTGCCTTTCGAGCAACACCCCAACCCGACGGTGGGTGGCACCGAGAACCTGTTGTCGTTCCATTTCTTCTTCGTGCGCAAACTGTTCTTCATCAAGGAAGCCGATGCGCTGGTGCTCTGCCCCGGCGGGTTCGGCACGCTGGACGAAGCACTGGAAGTGCTGACGCTGATCCAGACCGGCAAGAGCCCGCTGGTGCCGATCGTGCTGCTCGACGAACCCGGCGGCACCTACTGGAAGGATGCACTGCAGTTCATGCGCGGACAGCTGGAGGAGAATCGCTACATCCTGCCCAGCGACATGCGATTGATGCGCCTGGTGGACGATGCCGAGGAAGCAGCCAGGGAAATCGCCAACTTCTATCGCAACTTCCACTCGAGCCGCTGGCTGAAGGATCGTTTCGTTCTGCGCCTGAACCACGCACTGAACGACCAGGCGATGGAATACCTGAACGCGGAGTTCACCGATCTGTGTCTGAAAGGCGTATTCGAACAGCAGAACTGCTGTGAATCGGAACTGGACGAGCCCGAACTACAGCGCCTGCCGCGCTTGAGCTTCGTCTTCAACGGCCGCAACCACGGTCGATTGAGGGAGCTGACGGACTACGTCAACGAACCGGCCAACTGGGCGCGGCCGCTGGCGAGCGAGGACTGATGGCCTTTGATGGCCTGGACTCTGGATATTGCGAGCGCTCGTAAGGCTGGTCGGCTTCAGCACCGACTGGTCTCCGGCGCGCACAACCTGGCATAGAGCCCCGTTACCGCATCAATCCGCCGAGCTGTCGCCGCGCAACACTCGACTGATCAACTCCAGCGGATAACCGCGATAGCTGAGAAAGCGCCCCTGCTTCGCCCGCTCTTTGGCATCGGCAGGCAACCGTCCAGCGAACTTGCGCTGCCAGAGTTCGCGCAGCTGCTCACCCCAGTCAAAACCACTGTCACGCAATGCCTGCTCGATATCCGCTCTGGCCAGCCCGCGCTGGGCCAATTCCTCGCGGATACGCAACGGCCCATAGCCGGCGTTGGCCCGGCTTCTGACAAAGCTTTCGAGATATCGGGATTCGGAAAGCAGCCCCTGCTCGCATAGACGATCCAGGGCCTGCTCGATTAACTCAGGCGGGGCGCCACGCTGGCGCAGCTTGCGAGCCAGCTCGACGCGACCATGTTCGCGTCGAGCCAGCAGATCCATGGCCGTCCGCCGTACCGCGACGGGGTTATCGAGCACGGCAGCCATGGGGATCAGAGATCGGCGTCAGCCAGATCTTCGGTAACCGGGTTGGCCTTGGTGTTTGGCGCAACCACCAGCAACTTGTCGCGGATCTGTTGCTCGATCTCCTGACCGATCTCCGGATTGTCTTCCAGATACTTGGCGGCGTTGGCCTTGCCCTGGCCGATCTTGTTGCCCTTGTAGGCGTACCAGGCGCCGGACTTCTCCACCAGGCCCTGCTGCACGCCGAGATCGATGACCTCGCCATTGCGATAGATGCCCTTGCCATAGAGGATCTGGAACTCAGCCTGACGGAAGGGCGGCGCCACCTTGTTCTTCACTACCTTGACGCGGGTTTCGCTGCCGACCACTTCGTCGCCTTCCTTGACCGCGCCGGTACGGCGAATGTCCAGACGAACCGAGGCGTAGAACTTCAGCGCGTTACCACCGGTGGTGGTTTCCGGGCTGCCGAACATCACGCCGATCTTCATGCGGATCTGGTTGATGAAGATGACCAGGCAATTGGCGTTCTTGATGTTGCCGGTGATCTTGCGCAGCGCCTGGGACATCAGACGGGCCTGCAGGCCGACGTGCGTATCGCCCATCTCGCCTTCGATTTCGGCCTTGGGCACCAGCGCCGCCACGGAGTCGACGATGATCACATCTACCGCGTTGGAGCGCACCAGCATGTCGGTGATTTCCAGCGCCTGCTCGCCGGTGTCCGGCTGCGAAACCAGCAGGTCGTCGACATTCACGCCCAACTTGCCGGCATAGTCCGGGTCCAGCGCGTGTTCGGCGTCGACGAAGGCACAGGTGGCGCCCATCTTCTGCGCTTCAGCGATCACCGACAGGGTCAGGGTGGTCTTACCGGAGGATTCCGGACCGTAGATTTCGACGATACGGCCCTTGGGCAGGCCGCCGATGCCAAGCGCGATGTCCAGGCCCAGCGAGCCGGTAGAGATGGCCGGAATGGCCTGACGATCATGATCGCCCATGCGCATCACTGCGCCCTTGCCGAACTGCTTTTCGATCTGGCCCAGGGCTGCAGCCAAGGCGCGCTTCTTGTTCTCGTCCATCAAATCCTCACTTGATCAAGAGGGCCGGAGGCCACAACAACTGTATAAGTAGCCAGTATTAGAACATAGGCAAATTTACTCGCCTAGCCCCGAAACCGTTTTTCTCCGACCGCCAGCGCAAGCAGCCCTTGCAACGCCTCCGCCACCGCCTGCTCACGTACGGCCTGGCGATCACCGGTAAATAGATAGCGCTGGGCCTGCACATGCGAGTCATCGGCCCAGGCAATCCAGACCGTACCAACCGGTTTTTCTGCCGTGCCGCCGCCGGGTCCGGCAATGCCGCTGACAGCCACCGCAAAGCGCGCACCACTGTTGCGCTGCGCGCCCCGCGCCATGGCCTGCACCACTTCGGCACTGACCGCGCCGACCTGCTCGAATAGCTCCGCCGGTACGCCGAGCTGGCGCGTCTTCTGGGCATTGGAATAGGTGATATAGCCGGCCTCAAACCAGGCCGAGCTGCCGGCGATACGGGTGATGGCCTCGGCAATGCCACCACCGGTGCAGGATTCCGCGGTGCTGACCTGCGCACCCAGTCGTTGCAGCGCATCACCCAGCTGTGCGGCCAGTTCGGTGAGATTCATCAGGGCTCCAGCCGAAGGAAAGTGGCCGATACCCTACACCAGCGGGCTCCCGAGTTCAGCCATCCGGATGGCCAATGGTCGAGTTACGCGTCGCCCATCAGGCATCCTGGCGAACCGGCAGCACGACACGCTCGCCGATGCTCCGTCCGCGACGGCTTACCACTGCATCACCATAGCGCTGGATGGGATCTGCCAGGGTTCGCTTGACGAAGAAGCCGAACAGCGTCACCAGCGACAGCATCACCGCGATGTAGAGCGGGCCGGGAATGGCCAGCGCTCCAGCGCCGAAGCCCAGCCGCTCGGCGATTGCGAATACCGAAGGATGGGCCAGGAAGACGATATAGCCGATCCCGCCTAGCGGCGCGATCCAGCGCAGCCCCTTACCACTGATGCGTGTCGCGCCAATGAAGACCGCAACACCCATCGCATAGCTGACGAAGTAGCGATACCAGGTTTCCCCGAGACCGGTATCGCGCGAGTAGGCGAGCACGCAGATCGGCAACAGAAACAGGTAGAACAGGCCCACTGCGATGCGCGCGTAATGCCCGGTATCGGGTGCGCGACCGTTATCCGTGGCCTTCCACAATGCGCCGAGGAAACACACACTCAGCATCAGCGGCAGAGCCACCGGCAGCTTCATTTCCAGCTTGTAGCGTAGGAACGCGAGCAGCAGGGTGAAGGCGTACTGGGCCAGCAGAAACAGCAGATCGCGCTTGGCCGAGCCGCCCAGACGCAGCGCGAAGATGACAATGCACAGCACATAGAAGGTCAGCTCTATTTGCAGCGTCCAGTACAAACCGATCACGTTTTCGACAAATACGAAGCCTTGCAGCATCGTCGCATTGATCGCGATGACAGCCGGACTGAACACCCGAGCCGGATCGTCCCAGGGGAACATCACGCCGAGAAGCAGCGATAGCCAGTACAGGGGAAACAGCCTGAAGAAGCGCTGATAGACGAAGGCTGCGACAGGTCGTTCGTAGCGGTGGCGGCTCTTGTACAACGCCGCGACGACGAAATAGCCACTCAAGGCGAACAACACCAGCACGCTGGTCTTACCGACATCCAGTACCGTTTTGCTGACAAGAAACAGATCGCTGGTCAGCCCATCGAAATGGCCGTCACGCTTCATTTTTGCGATCAGATGGGAATAGGCAACGCACAACGCCGCAACGCCGCGCAGGGCGTCGAGTCCGAGTAGTCGAGACATGTCTGCTGCTCACTTGACCAGAAAGGGAGGTCGCCAGCATTACTGCAGGAAGAACTGACGCGAGGGGGTAGAACAGGCATTCGCCGAGGCGGGATGGCCGGGACTGCAATCCACAGGGCGGCGAAGCACGAGCGATAATCAGGCAAGCTACCGCGACAGGCACCGAGGGGCCTGCACGACTGCGTGATCGAGGGAGTCGCAGGCCCGGCGTACACGAGGCCCGAAGCGCACCGGCAACCTGTCGACAGACCAGAGTTACCAACAGCTCCGGTTCGCTTGTCAACGCCTTCTGTGCCCGGCCCGACAAATGACACCTGAACGCCGCTCAAACTGTCCCATGTCGTCACCTGTCGAGCCGCTCAGCCCGTGTTAACCTTGCCGGCTTTCCCGCGTCAACCTGGCTCCGGACGGTCCGACCGCACCGTCATCCGATAGCCTTACCCGCCACTCAACGAACCGCACGCAAGCCGATGACCAAGCCCAACGCCGACCTTTCCGCCCATACGCCGATGATGCAGCAATATTGGAGACTCAAGCGCGAGCATCCAGACCAGCTAATGTTCTACCGCATGGGCGACTTCTATGAGCTGTTCTACGACGATGCCAAAAAAGCCGCCGCGCTGCTCGACATCACCCTGACCGCACGCGGGCAGTCGGCGGGCACGGCGATCCCGATGGCAGGCATTCCGTTCCATTCCGCCGAGGGTTATCTGGCGCGGCTGGTGAAGCTTGGCGAGTCGGTGGTGATCTGCGAGCAGATCGGCGATCCGGCCACCAGCAAAGGGCCGGTGGAGCGCCAGGTGGTGCGCATCATCACCCCTGGCACGGTGAGCGACGAGGCATTGCTCGACGAGCGTCGCGACAACCTGCTGGCTGCGGTGGTCGGTGATGAGCGCCTGTTCGGCCTGTCGGTGCTGGACATCGCCAGCGGCCGCTTCAGCGTGCAGGAACTCAAGGGCTGGGAAACCCTGCTCGCGGAACTGGAGCGTTTGAGCCCGGCCGAGCTGCTGATCCCCGACGATTGGCCGCAGGGCCTGCCGCTGGAGAAACGCCGCGGTGTGCGCCGTCGCGCGCCCTGGGATTTTGATCGCGATTCGGCATTCAAGAGCCTCTGCCAGCAGTTCTCCACCCAAGACCTCAAGGGCTTCGGCTGCGAGAACCTGACGCTGGCCATCGGCGCCGCCGGTTGCCTGCTCGCCTACGCCAAGGAAACCCAGCGCACCGCCCTGCCCCACCTGCGCAGCCTGCGTCATGAGCGCCTCGACGACACGGTGATCCTCGACGGCGCCAGCCGGCGCAACCTGGAGCTGGACGTCAATCTGGCCGGCGGCCGCGAGAACACGCTGCAATCGGTCATGGACCGCTGCCAGACCGCCATGGGCTCGCGCCTGCTGACCCGCTGGCTGAACCGCCCGCTGCGCAACCGCGAGACTCTCGAAGCGCGCCAGGATTCGATCACCTGCCTGCTCGAGCATTACCGCTTCGAGCAGCTGCAGCCGCAGCTCAAAGACATCGGCGACCTGGAACGCATCCTCGCCCGGATCGGCCTGCGCAACGCCCGCCCGCGCGATCTGGCGCGCCTGCGCGACGCGCTCGCGGCGCTACCGCAGCTGCAGGCGGGCATGCTTGGCCTGGTGGCACCGCATCTGCTGGAACTGGCGAAAAGCATCAGCACCTACCCGGAGCTGGCCGAACTGCTGGCCCGCGCCATCATTGACAACCCACCGGCGGTGATCCGCGACGGCGGCGTGCTGAAGACCGGTTACGACGCCGAGCTGGATGAGCTGCAGTCGCTTTCCGAGAACGCCGGACAGTACCTGATGGACCTGGAAACCCGCGAGAAGGCCCGTACTGGCCTCGCCAACCTCAAGGTCGGCTACAACCGCGTGCACGGCTACTTCATCGAACTGCCGAGCAAACAGGCCGAATCGGCGCCGGCCGACTACATCCGCCGGCAGACGCTCAAGGGCGCCGAACGCTTCATCACCCCTGAGCTCAAGGAGTTCGAGGACAAGGCGCTGTCGGCCAAGAGCCGCGCCCTCGCCCGCGAGAAGCTGCTCTACGACGAGCTGCTGGAAATGCTCATCGGCGACCTGGCGCCGCTGCAGGAAAGCGCCGGCGCGCTGGCCGAACTGGACGTGTTGAGCAACCTCGCCGAGCGGGCGCTGAATCTCGATCTGAATCGCCCGCGCTTCGTCGAGCAGCCGTGCATGCGCATCGAGCAGGGTCGCCACCCGGTGGTCGAGCAGGTATTGGAGACGCCTTTCGTCGCCAACGACCTGGGCCTCGACGACGCCACCCGCATGCTGGTCATCACCGGGCCGAACATGGGCGGTAAATCGACCTACATGCGTCAGACCGCGCTGATCGTGCTGCTGGCACAGATCGGCAGCTTCGTCCCGGCAGCCGCCTGCGAGCTGTCGCTGGTGGACCGCATCTTCACCCGCATCGGCTCATCGGACGATCTCGCCGGCGGGCGCTCCACCTTCATGGTGGAAATGAGCGAAACCGCGAATATCCTGCACAACGCCAGTGATCGCAGTCTGGTGCTGATGGACGAAGTCGGTCGCGGCACCAGTACCTTCGATGGCCTCTCGCTGGCCTGGGCGGCTGCCGAGCACCTGGCCAAGCTGCGCGCGTTCACGCTGTTCGCCACCCACTACTTCGAGCTGACGGTGCTGCCGGAAAGCGAGCCAGTGGTGGCCAACGTCCACCTTTCCGCTACCGAGCACAACGAGCGCATCGTCTTCCTGCACCATGTGCTGCCAGGGCCGGCGAGTCAGAGCTACGGCCTGGCGGTGGCACAACTGGCCGGCGTGCCGGGCGAAGTGATCCAGCGCGCCCGCGACCATCTGTCGCGCCTGGAAACCACCAGTCTGCCCCACGAAATGCCGAAAATAGAGCCCGGCCAACCCGCGCCGCCCATGCAGAACGACCTGTTCGCCAGCCTGCCGCACCCGGTGCTCGAGGAATTGGCACGGATCAATCCCGATGATGTGACGCCGCGCCAGGCGCTGGACCTGCTATACAGCTTGAAAACTCGCATTTGATACGCCGCGAAAGCTGCTAGAATCGCGCGCATTTTTTTGATAAGCGGCATTTGCCTGTGCCGCCTACTCGCAGGGGCGTCACCGTAACGCCTACCTGACACGCCTGAGGAGATAGCTAGACATGACCTTCGTCGTCACCGACAACTGCATCAAGTGCAAATACACCGACTGCGTGGAAGTCTGCCCGGTGGACTGCTTCTACGAAGGCCCGAACTTCCTGGTGATCCACCCGGACGAGTGCATCGACTGCGCACTGTGCGAGCCCGAGTGCCCGGCCCAGGCGATCTTCTCCGAAGACGAGGTACCGGAAGATCAGCAGGAGTTCATCGAGCTCAACGCGGATCTGGCGGAAGTCTGGCCGAACATCACCGAGAAGAAAGACGCCTTGGCCGATGCCGAAGAGTGGGATGGCGTGAAGGACAAACTGCAGTATCTGGAGCGCTGATCGCCAGCCGAATCCAGACAAAAAAATGCCCGCAGCGATGCGGGCATTTTCATTTTTACTACCGTAAGACGTCGACCGGTCAGGCCTTGTCGATGCCTTTTTTCAGGGTGTCTTTCACATCACCCTTGACCTGCTGGGCCTCGCCCTTCACTTCCTGGCGCTGGCCTTCGGCTTTCATGCGCTCGTTGTCGGTCGCCTCGCCCACGCCTTGCTTGATCTTGCCGACGGCTTCGTTGGTGTTGCCCTTGATCTTGTCTTCAGTACTGCCCATGGCGAACTCCTGGCTTCTCATTGGTGACATAGGGTGGACCGCCCACGCGAAGCGTTAGTTTCCCCCGGCCATCGGGAACAGAGCGGCTCACGCGTGGCGCGAAGGCAGCAGACGACGCAGCAATGGCCGCCCCGCCAGATGCAGAAACACCGGCGCGCCCACGATGAGATAGAAGTAATAGGTCACGAAGCGCCAGATCAGAATCGCCGCCGCCGTCGTCGACTTGCCTACCATCGGGGTCAGCAGCGCTGCCGATGCCAGTTCGGCACTACCGGCACCACCGGGCAGCAGGCTCAGTTGGCCGGCGGTCAGCGCCAGTAGCTGGACGAGAAAGGTCCAGGCCCAGGCCAACTCGCTGCCCAGGCCGCGCAGCGTCAGATAGAGCACGCTGAAGCGCAGCAGCCAGTGCAGCGTGGTCAGCCCGAACACCGCAAGCAGAAGACGACGCGGCAGGCGAAAACAGTCGACCAGCGCATTTCGGAAGCCCAGCACCTTGCGTGCCCAACGGCGCTTGCGTGACGGTTTCATGCCAAACCGGCCAACCAGCCAGCCATTGAGCAGAAATACCTGCCGGTGGAAGCGGCCGAGCAGCGCCAGCAGCACCATCACACCGATCAGTAACGCGACGCTGAAGCCCAGCAGGCTGGCGATATGCGCGTTGAGCTTGTGGGTCAGGGCATAGAACAGCACACCGACCAGGGCGCAGGCGAAGAACAGCAGATCACTCAGCTGCTCGACGGCATAGGTCGCCGTGCCCTTGGCCGGCGCCACGCCCTGGCGCATGAGCAGCGCCATCAGGGTCAGCGGCCCGCCGGCTCCCCCGGGCGTCGCACAAATGGCGAATTCGGTGGCCACCACGATGCCGAATGCGCGGCGCTGGCCCAGCTTTCGCCGACCGAGCAGCAGGCGCAGGCGCAGCGCATTCAGATTCCAGCCGACCAGCACCATGACAAGCATGGAGGCCAACAAGCTGCCCGGAAAATGGCGCAGCCGTTCGAACAGGCCGGTGCCACCAAGCAAAAGCGGCACCATGGCCGCCGCGAGCAAAGCACCGCCCAACAACCACCAGCGCCGGTTCATGCCACGGCGCTCGTCTGGCGGTATCGGCGCAGCCAGTCGATCTTGGTCAGTGGGGTCCTGCCGTCCCGCAGCAGACGCTCGAGCACATCGAGCCAATAGCCCCGGGAGAACTCGTGGCGCATATCCACCGGATGCAGGCCCAATCGCAGCAATGGCGCCTGACGGCTCTGACGCAACTGGCGTTCGCTGACCAGCCAGGACACACCACGGCGCCAGGCGCTGCGAGCGCTCCAGACCAAGCCAGGAGCGACGATTGGAGTGAAATCCGGCAACAGGTAAAGATGGCTTGGATCACTGGTATAGGTCAGCCCGCTGTCGGCCAGTACACGCCGCGTGCCCTCGCTCATCAGCCAGGCTGGTGCGACGAAGCCATGCAGCGGCCATCGCTGGCGCCGGAACAGCTCCAGGCCATGCGCCAGCCGTTCACCGGCAGCCCGTTCGTCAAGGCCATAGAACTCGCCTTCATGGGTGTACACCCGGCGCATGAACCAGTCCCGCGGCGTCTTCGGCGCGGGCTCGAGATCGGCGTGATAGCAGCCGTGTAGCACCAGTTCGTCACCACGTTGCACACGCTGGTCCAGTAGCCGGCAAAACTTCGGCTGCTGCTCCAGCGGATTGCGCTGATGAAAGTCCGGGACCACCAGCCAGGTGATCGGTACACCGCCGATGGCGTCCACCGCCTCGACGAAGGGCCGGTAGTCCGGCCAGGTTTCCGCGGCCACGTCGTGCAGCACCAGCGTCAGAGCAGCCTCATCCATGTACGGCTACCGGCAGGTCCGCTGTGCCGAGCACCGCGTGATAATGGGCGAGCAATCCCGCCACCACGGCATCCCAGGCATGGTGCGCCTCGACATGCTGGCGCGCCTGCTGTCCGAGCAGTCGCGGATCGTCTTCGAACAGCTCGCGTACGGTATGCGCCATGGCCCTCGGGTCGAGCGGCCGACACAGGCGCCCGGTGTAGAACGGCACCAGCTCCGGCAACGCACCGGCACGCGCGGCGATCACCGGAATACCGCTGGCCATGGCTTCGAGCGCCACCAGGCCGAAGGTCTCCTGATTGCCGGCATGCAGCAGCACATCGCTACTGGCCATGTAGCGCGCCACCTCGCTGGCACAACAGAAGCGGTCGATCACCGTGACGTTGTCCGGCACCCGCTGCGGCATGCTCGAACCCACCAGCAACAGGTGGTACGGCTTGCCGAGCTGGCGCGCGGTTTCCAGCAGGATGTGCAGGTTCTTCTCCCGCGAACCGCGCCCGGCAAAGATCATCAGCCGGATGTCGTCGGCCAGGCCCAGCTCGCGGCGCAGATCGGGGTCGCGCCGCTCGGGGCAGAAGGTGTCCAGATCAACCCCCAGGGGCTGCACGAAGACGTTCTTCACGCCGAGGTGGATGAGCTTGTCGGCCATCACTTCGCTGGGTGCCAATACCCGGTCGAAACTGCCGTACAGCTTTGAAACGTAGCCGTTGAGGTTAGTGCCCAACCAACTGCCGATACGGTTGCTGACCAGCAGCGGCAGGTCGGAATGGTAGAACCCGATCACCGGAACATTCAGCCGGCGCCCGGCGTCCAGTGCCGCCCATGCGGTCATGTAGGGATCGCCCACCTCGATCAGATCGGGACGCAGCGAACGCAGCAGATTGCGCCAGGGCGCGCGGCGGATGGGAAAGCGGTAGCCCTTGCCGAAAGGCAGGATCGGCGCCGGCACCTCATAGAGGCCGTCGTTGTGACTGTAGTCACCACCCGGCACCAGAATGCTGTGCCGCACGCCGGAGTAAAGCTGCAGCCTGCGATGCTTCGCCTCGAGGTAGGTGCGCACGCCACCACTGGCAGGCGCGTAGAACATGGTCATATCCGCGATATGCAAGGTACTTCTCCGTCGGTCCCATAGCAGAACTCCGGCCTCGCCGGGCACGTCGCGCGTCAGCGGCATGCTCCGCAATCCCTGCGGAATAATTCTGTAATGAAATAGATGACCGTTACGTAGAAGGGTTGTTCGCAGCGGAGCGCCAGACGGCGTCTCAGGCGTCCGGCACCTTCTCGCCCGGGTCCTTGCCTTCGACCGAAGCGTGTTCGATCACCGCATTGAGTTCGGCACCGAACAGCAGCACCGCCGAGGAGATGTACAGATAAAGCAGCAAGACGATGATGGCGCCGATGCTGCCGTAGGTCGCGTTGTAGTCGGCGAAGTTCTGCACATAGATGCCGAACGCGATCGAGGCCAGAATCCACACCAGTACGGCTAGCACCGAGCCCGGCGTGATGAAGCGAAACTCCTGCTTCACATCCGGCGCCACGTAGTACAGCAGCGCCACCACCAGCATCAGCATCAGTACGATCACCGGCCAGCGCAGCCAGGTCCAGAGCAGCACGACGACGTCCTTCAGGCCGACCTGCGAAGCCAGCCACTCCATCACCTGCGGCCCGACGATCATCAGCCCGGCCGACAACAGCAGCAGCACGGCGATGCCCACGGTATAGGCCAACGAAAGCAGGATCAGCTTCCAGCTCGGTCGCCCCTCCTCCACGTCGTAGGCGCGGTTCATCGCATTCATCAGCGAGCGAAAACCGACCGAGGCTGTCCACAGCGCCACGACGATACCGAACGACAGCAGCCCCGCCTTCTGTTCCTGCAACTGGTCAATGACCGGATTGATTTGCTCCATCGCCATCGGCGGCAGGGCCAGCTCGGCCTGCATGCGCAACCAGTCGAAGAAGTTCTGTAGATCGAGAAAGCCGAGCAAGGCGATGAGAAACAGCAGGAACGGAAACATCGAGAACAGGCCGCGGTATGCCAGCGCCGAGGCATAGGTCGACATGTCGTCGTTGCCGAATTCCTTGAACGTACGCTTGAGCAAGGTCACGGCCCCGATACCGCGGGTGTCCAGCATGGCCATCGATGTTTCCCCAATCAGTGAAATGTGCGGTCTAGAAAATGGGACGACCGCTCTGCTGGAGAGTTCGCTGCTAGTCGCTCGCGAGAGGCTCCACACGGATCGCACCTTCGTGCAGCACCGCTCGCCATACCCGCTCGGCGGGATCGCGCAACAGGGCTTCCGCCAACTCTGGCTCCAGGCGCGTGCGCAGCCGCCGGCTGAGGTCGCGCGCACCGAAGCGCGAGTCGTGCGCGCGGCAGATGGCGCGTTTGACGGCCTCATCGACCTGCAACCGTACGCCCTGTCGGGCCAGCCGCTGTGCCAGCTTGCCCAGTTCGACATCGAGCACTGCCTTCAGCCGGTCGCCCTGGATGCTATCGAACTGCAGCGTGCGGTCGATTCGATTGAGGAACTCCGGATCGAAATGCCGATGCAGCGCCTGCCCGAAGCTGCGGCTTCGCAACGCGGCACGGCCCATGCGTGGTATCGGCCAGCGCTCCCACCGCGCAGCCTGCCGTGCGCCGATGTTGCTGGTCATGAACACCAGCGCGTTGCGGAAATCCAGGGTCCGGTTGCCGGCAGCCAAGGTCAGTCGTCCGCTATCCAGCACATTAAGCAAGCTGCGCACGACTTCCCAACTGGCCTTCTCCAGCTCGTCGAACAGCACGATACCGGGCCGGCTGAAGCTTCCGGCGATGGCCTCGGCGTCGAACAGGGTCGTGCCTTCCTTGCTGCCCACATAGCCGGGCGGGGCTCCAGTGAGCGCGGCGGCGTAGTGCTCCTGGGCCAGGGTATTCATGTCGATGCGGCAGAAGGCGTCCGGCTTGCCATGAATGGCCTGGGCCAGCAGACGGACGATCTCGGTCTTGCCAACCCCGGTCGGACCAATGAAGAGATTGACCGTCAGCGGACGTTCGGGATCGCCTATTCCGGCCTTGACCACGCGAAGCATCGCCTCGATCTCGCCCAGCACCGCATCCTGACCAACGATACGACTGCGCAGCAGCGCCATGACGGCCTCGACGTCGAACAGGAAGCGCGACACCGGCTTCGGCGCGTGGTCCTCCCGGTCGCTGGCTTGCGCGAGCTGGGTACGGTTGTGCTCGATCAGTTCATTCACGAATGGCATGAGCGCCCCGGTGCGAAGTATTGAACGTGCGGCCCATCAACCATTGGAGCGAAGGGGCGCGGGGAATGGGTGCGATTAACGCTGCGCATCCGCCACTACCTGCTCTCCGAAAGGCAAAACCTGGATCGCAGCGAGGGCGGGCAATAGCCCAAAGCAAACACTGGCCTGCAACCCTCGCGCGCTCCAAGGAGAGGGCCGGGGTGAAGGGCGCATGACCACGATGGCAAGCCCCCCCCC
>NZ_JXXD01000108.1 GCF_000935215.1 Stutzerimonas stutzeri | reverse complement strand
CGGGGCATTGGATTTACATCTCGTCAGTGCGTTTTCACACGCTCTGTTCGGCGGGGCTTTTTTTCGTCCGTAATATCTGACGCAACGGCTTTTCCCATGATCGGAAAATAATAGTGCTAGTTCTGAATGTCGCAAATAGGCGCGGTCGACGTTCAGCACCAGCGCATATGAATTCCTCAGAAAAGCAAAAACCCGCCGAAGCGGGTTTTTTCTGACCTTTCCGAATTCCCTTCGATTGCCGTCCTGGCGATGGTCGATCTTCCTGATCCTGAGCGCGTCCTGCGCTTCAGAGTGGGTGTAGATTAATTACACGCCTTGGTAGGTAAAAGGGTCGAATGCCGCAGCCTCTTGTAAGCCTTTTGCTATAGCTGCAGGAGCTGGGGAACTTTCAGACCCAAGGAGCGCCTCGCAGTCGCCCTGAAAGGCCTGACTTAGAGCCATCGCTGAGCAAGCGATGCACCGGCTGCGACGAGATACAAAACGCGCGAAACCTGTCCAGCAGACGTATTAGTCCTTCGACAGGTCAACCAGCGGCTCGTCACGAATTTCAGTGTCGCGACCGGCCTGTACCGCTTCGATCCGTTTGCGCGCGGCGTCGACTGCGGCGCTATTGACCAGCAGCTCGTAACTCACGCGAAAATGCTTCTGCTCACCTGGCTCAATCTTCGGCACCAATCCCAACGGCCGTTGATAGCGGCGATTGTAGGAAAAGCTGGTACCCGGTTCGAGGCCGGTCACGTAGCCCTGCTTCTCGGTATCGGTGTTCTTCCACAGCGAGAACACCGGTAGCTCGGCAGTATTGAAGCCGACACTGACGCCGAGATTGCCGGCGCGGTTGTGCAGCATGGTCAGGGTCTGGCCCTGTTCGTCCGCATAGGGCACCACGTTGAACACCGTCTCGTCGTAGTCCCTGGTTGGGCCGCGATAGCGCTGCCAGTCGCTCAGCTCCTTCGCCGCGCGGGGGTTGAACGGTGAGACCTGCTTGACCGGCGCCACGAAGCGCGCGCCCTCCTCCAGCAGCGGCGTGCCGAAATTGGTGTGGTACAGCACCTGATATTCCTTGGCGTAGTCGCCCTGATTGGTCAGCGTGTCGTGCAACGAGAATCCGGTGCGGCCGGGCTCTGTGCTGAGCTCGGTGAGGATTGCGAAGTCGAGTTTCTTGAAGGCCTTCTCCTGCAGCTCGCCACGCAAGCGAATGGCATAGGGCGGCTTCTCGTCGATCTGCAGCACCACCCGCGAGGCCGGAATGTTCGCCGCACGGCCATGCAGCGTGAGCAGTTCGCCATTGTCTTCGCCGGGGTGGCCGACCCACTCGAAGCCGCAACGGGTGACCAGTTCATTGAAGCCCTCGAGCCAGCCCAGCCCGCCGCGCCCGTTGAGCTCGATAAAGGCCGGGTTGACCACTTCATCCACCGGCGAATCCCAGCCCAGGCGTACCTCGCCGGCCACCGCTTCCAGCACATTCATGCCGCGCGTGGGCACAACGGTCATGCGCATGCTGCCGTTGTCGATCTCGATCAGGCTGACGCCTTCCTGCCGGCCGCCATGCAAGGTACGCATGCTGACCGAGAATGGCGTCGGCGCGTCGATGCCCAGCTCTTCGCTGGTGATGCGCCAGTTCTTCGCCGGTTTGTCGTGGTCGATCAGCACCTGTTCCCAGGCCATGGCAGGGGTGGCCAGGCAGATGCCCAGGCCGAGGAGAAGCTGCAAACGGGTCATGGGGGTTCCCTTTGTTGTTATGACTCCTTCTCAAGGTAGCTGAAACGTTTCATCTGGCAAGCCAAAGCGGTTGCCGAATGACCGAAGGGAGGCGGAATGCAGCTTGACGGAGTGCTCTAGCTTGGCTTTCAGCCCTTGCTGTAGCGACTCGGCTGCCAGTAGCCGGTGAGTAGCGGTAGCGCTGGACCACGCCAGCCGCGCTGACGAAGTTGCCGGGCGATCAGCGCATTCATGATCTTGTGCCCCATCAGCAACACGCTTTCATTGGCCTCGGCCAGCTCGATCAACCGATCGGCCGCTGCGCTGGCACGCCTGGTGGATTCGCGGATGTGCTCGGTATGGCTGGCGAAGCCGAGAAACCAGGCGGTGCGAAACGCCAGACGCCAGAAGCGCGACGGCAACAGCGGCAGTCCCCACTCGGGATACGGCAGGTGCGGCTCGGCGAACAGCGGATCAGGTAGTTCACAGCAGTCGCATTCAAGATGCGAGCGCGATTCGATGCAGCGCTGCAGGGAGCTGCAGACCACGATGCCAACCGAGCCTGCCAGCGCGACCAGACTGTCCGGGCGCTCGGCGGCGACGACCTCCGCAGCGTTGTAGCGCTCGACCCAGGTTTTCATGCCAACCGGCGTGCTCCAGCGCGCTGCGCCGTGGTCGGGTCTACCGTGCCGCACGAGGATGATCTGCATCTGGCTACCGGATACACGGGCCCGGCCGCCAAGGCGCATGCCTGGCAGCAGGGGGATAGAAAGAGGATGAAGGGGGTGGAAACGCCCCGGCACGCGGCCGGGGCGACGGGGTCACTTGTCGAGCTCGTCCTGCTTTTCCAGGAATTCCTCTTCGAGCATTGCATCCTTGACGGCCTGAGGCTGCTCGTCGAGCAGCGGATCATTCAACTCGCCGCTGGACAGTACGCGGGTGTCCAACTTGCCCATCAGATGCTCCAGCGCGTGCTGCATCTTGTCCGCCGCGCCATCGACCGCCAGCTGCAGCGACTCGGCCTTGTGCGTCACCGACACCGCCTGATGCCCCTTGGGCCGCGCCTCGATCTGGCAACGCTTGTCATCGGCGCCGGCCTTCTGCGCGTTTTCATCGCTGACATGGACTTCCACTCGAGTGAGGAAGTCGTCGAAACGCTCGAGCCGATCCTCAACGGTCGTACCGACCCACTCGTGCAGCTCGACGCTGCCAGGGATGTGGTTGCTATTGACCTGCACTTGCATACGACTACTCCTGATAGATGACGTACCTACTAGGGTTCGAGGCGTGCGCGTCGGCGAGGTTCAGCGGCTTCGTCCGGTTGCGGGCCCAGGCGGGTCGGCGGGCGTGGCGCCCGCACGGTCAGCTCGACCACCGAGCAGCCAACCCAGCACACCCCAGACCGCCGCGCACACGGCGCCGACCAGGGCGATCAGCCAGACGCCCTGACCGAGACTGTCGAGCAGGCTCTTGGCCCAGCCGCTCAGGGCATCGCCGCCGCGATAGACCACGGTGTCGATGAAGTTCTTCGCCTTGTACTTGCTCTCGGCATCCAGCGGCGCGAAGAGCATCTCGCGGCCCGGGCGGACGAAGGCGTATTCGCCGACGCGACGCACGATCATCACGGCGGCCAGCACGGCAAAGGTCGGCGCCAGAGCCAGGCCGGCGAACCCGAGGCAGACCAGCGCCGGTACGGCGGCCAGCAGAATCCGCACGCCGAGCCGCTGCGCGATGCGTCCGGTGATGAACAGCTGCGACAGCAAGGCGCCCGCCTGCACCACGAAATCGATCGCACCGAACACCCGCACCTGCTCGGCACGATCCGGAAACAGCTCGGCGACCAGCCTTGCCTGTTCGAAGTAGAGAAAGGTGCTGGCGGTCGTCAGCAGCAGCACGAACGCCGCGATGCCGAGCAGATAGCCCGAGCCCAGCACCCGCGTCAGGCCACTGAATGGATTGCCCGCTACCGGTCGCCGTGGACTTTCGGCATGTTCGGCGCCGGGACGGCCGGCACCCATCTCCTCGCGCCAGACCATCAGGTAGTGCTTGAGCGCGACCGCGGCGACCAGCAAAAGCGCCGCCAGCAGCATCAGCCCGAACTGACCGAGCACGCCGACCAACAGCGCGCTCGTCGCCGGTCCGACCAGCCCGCCCACGCTGGCACCAGCAGCGATGAAGGCGAACAGCCGGCGCGCCTGCGGCGCGTCGAACACATCGGCCATCAGGCTCCAGGCGACCGAGACCACGAACAGGTTGTAGACCGAGATCCACACATAGAACACCCGCGCCAGCCAGACGCTGTCTCCGAGCAGGAAGAACAACCCCGCGAACACGAGCAGGTTGACGCAGAAGAAACCGTACACCCAGTCGATGTAATGGATGCGCGCGACCCGCGAGTTGAGCCAGGCGAACAGTGGCACCGCCACCAGCATGGCGATGAAGGTCGCGGTGAACAGCCACTGCAGGTTCTCGACGCCGCCCTGAATGCCCATCGACTCGCGAATCGGCCGCAGCATGAAGTAGCCAGAGAACAGGCAGAAGAACAGGCTGAACCCGGCCAGCGCGGCACGCAGTTCCCCGGGGAGGGCATTGATCAGCGCGGCCCCGCGAGCGGCTAGCGAAGTCGGCATTCGGCGCTCAGCGGAAGGCGTCGACGATCATCTGCCGCTGTCGCGCATCCGGCAGCCGCCCCTGGCCGGCGAGCAGGTTGTCGGCCATGTAGCGCGGGTTGGAAGTCGCCGGTATGACCGCCGTCACCGCCGGCTCGGCAAGGATGAACTTGAGCAGCAGCTGCGCCCAGGAGCTGGCATCGATCTCCACCGCCCAGGCCGGCAGCGGCTTGCCCTTGACCCTGGACAGCAGGTTGCCACGGGTAAACGGCCGGTTGATCAGCGTGGCGATGCCGTGGTCGGCGCAGTACGGCAGCAGCTGCTTCTCGGCGTTGCGCTCGCCCACCGAATAGTTGAACTGCACGAAGTCGACCTTCTCCTGCTTCAGCGTCTCCAGCAGGCGGTCGTGGGCCGACTCCAGATAATGGGTCACGCCGATGTAGCGCACCCGCCCCTCCTGCTTGAGTTCGCGCAGCAGGCCGAGCTGGGTGCGGGTGTCCTGCAGGTTGTGCACCTGGATCAGGTCGATGGTGTCGGTCTGCAGCGCCTTGAAGCTCGCTTCGATCTGCGCCAGGCCGCGTTCGCGACCGCTGGAGGACACCTTGCTGGCGAGGAAGACCTTGTCGCGCTGGCCGTGCCGCTCGACCAGCTCACCGACGACGCGCTCGGAATTGCCGTAGCTCGGCGCGGTATCGATCAGCGATGCGCCACCATCGACTAGCACGCGCAGCACCTCGAGCAGCCGCGTCATCTCGGGATCATCCAGACCTATGTCATGTGTCCGGGAAGTGCCGAGGCCGATGACGGGCAGCATCTCGCCGGTGGCGGGAATCTCGCGTCGACGCAGCGCCTCGGCTGCCCGCACCAGCGACGGCAACAGCGGACCGAGCGCCAGCATCGCTGCGGCCACGGCTGTACGTTGAATGATCTGGCGGCGCGTCGGCATGGGTGGGGTCTCCGGTCGTTTGCGGTATCGACCTCTGAGTATGGTCGAGTCATTTCGCGATACCGGCCCGGCGACGTACGGAGCTTTTCCTGATGTTTCGTGTAGCGCCGAAGCGTACGATAACGATGCCGCAATAGTGGCAATATGCCCCTATTTGCGCTTTACTGCGCCGCTTCCGATGCCTGCTGCGCTGACGGCGGGTTGGTAACTGTCGAGACGAACATGTCCTTCAACCTACGCCAGTCGCGCCAGCAGAGTCCCGATGGCCAGGCACCCGCCGCGCCGCGTCCCTGGGTACGCTCCCGGCTGAGCAGTCTCTGCTATGCCGCAGGACTGCTGTTGGTGTTCATTCTCAGCCTGCTTCTGCTGCCGAACGACAGCGGCCTGGGCCGGCTGCTGTGGGGCGCGCTGTAAGACAGCGCCCAGATATCAGGTCTCAGGTCTCAGGTACGAAAACGGCCGACCAGCTCCGCCAGGGTTTTCGATAGCCCAGACAGCTGCTGGCTGGCGAGCATGCTTTGCGAGGAGCAGGTAGCCGCCTCGTTGGACAGGTCACGGATATCGGTGATGTTGCGCGCGATTTCCTCGGTGACGCTGCTCTGCTCCTCGCACGCCGTGGCGATCTGGGCGGCCATGTCATTGATCCGCTGCACCGACACGGACGTTTCCGCCAGCACCTGATCGACGCCGGATGCCCGCTCGACGCTGTCTCGCGCCTTGTCGCTGCCGTTCTGCATGGCCTGCACGGCCTTGTCGACGCCGCTCTGCAAGCGTTCGATGCGCGCCTGGATATCCTTGGTCGAATCCTGTGTACGCGCGGCCAGCGCCCGTACCTCGTCGGCCACCACGGCGAAACCGCGGCCCTGCTCACCGGCGCGCGCGGCCTCGATGGCGGCGTTGAGCGCGAGCAGATTGGTCTGCTCGGCGATGCCGCGAATCACTTCGAGCACCGCGCCGATGCTGGCGGTTTCCTCGGCAAGCGCACCGATGGTCTGCGAAGCGCCTTCGACCTTCCCGGCCAGCTGGCGGATAGACTGGATAGTGCTGCTGACCACCGAGGCGCCCTGGCGCGACTGGGTTTCCGCCGCACGCGCGGCGTCCGATGCGTTCTGCGCATTGAGCGCGACTTCATGCACCGCCGCGCTCATCTCGGTCGCGGCAGTGGTCACCTGATCGACCGCGGCGTGTTCGCTGCTGATCAGCTGATCGTTGGTTTCAGCCATTGCCGCCATGCCGCGCGCGGCGGTCTCGACCTCAGCGGTAACCCGTCCGACCTCGGCAATCAGCGGCTGCAGTTTGTCGAGAAAACGGTTGAAGGCGTTGCCGAGCTGGCCCAGCTCGTCAGCCGAATGCACCTCCAGGCGGGCGCGCAGGTCGCCATCGCCATCGGCGATCTGCTTCAGGCGATCGAGCAGTCGGCGCATCGGATGCAACACCACCATTGGCAAACCCAGTATCAACAGCACGCAGCCCAGCAGGCCGATGATCAGCACCGCGGTCTGCTGACTGGAGGTGGCAGCGCCCTCGGCGATCGCCGCCGCGCCCTCGGCCTCGGCGGCTGCGCCTTCGAGTTCGCCGAGCTTGTCGATGGCATCGCGCATGGCATCGAAGCGCGCCTCGCTGTCACCAAAGCTCAGCGCGCTGGCGGCCTGAGGATCGAGATCGACCTGCTCGATGACCCGCTGCGATACCGCGGACCACTGCTGAAAGCCGCTATTGAACCGCTCGACCAGCGCCAGCGCCTCGGCGCCCGGTTGCATGGCTGCGTACTTCTGCACGCGGTCGTAGGCTTGCTTGAGGTTTTCCGCATGGCTGGCCCTGAGTGCCTGCACATGGTCGCCAGCATCGCTGTCGAGCAGGCTACGCTCGGCGACGAACGCCTGATACAGGTCGCGATCGGCATTGAGCAGCAAGCCGATGGCCGGCAGATGGCGCGTGCCCAAGACCTCGCTGGAGTCGGTCACGCGTTCGATGCCACGCATCCCGAAAACGCCCATCAACACCAGCAACAGCGCCAGCGCCGCAATGGGCAAGGTGATCTTCCAGCGAAATCCAAGATCGGTGAACAGGCGGGGCATGGCGTCGCTCCTCGAGAGGCTTTCCTTGGCTATCGGCTACAACAACTGCGGCAACAGGTCACCGGTCGACAATTGCACAGCCGCACGCGACTTCCGTTGCGCCACATCAAGAGGAATCGCCGCCTCACCCAGTACTTCCGGATGAAGACCATGGTTGCATGGCGATCTTCGATCCGGCGGCCGATAACGTGGCTGACGGTGACGGCGCCGAACGGGCATGCAGCTCGCGGCCGGGGTGCCGATAACAAAAAATGTAGCCTCTGATCGACGGCTGATCAGTGCGGGAGCGGCCGAGTTTCCCGCTTCCCTTCCTCAAGCGAGTAACGCCCATGATTTCGCTCTCCCGATTCAAGCCAGGCCACACGCAATCCAGCGGCACGGCGAGCCTGCTCTGCTCGGCTCACCAGCTTGCCCAGCAGCTCGCAACCCTGCGCTTCAACCCGACCTACATTGCCGGTTTCGTCTCGCCGCACGTGGATCTGGATGAGGTCGCCAGGCAGGTAGCGCAGCGCTTTCCGCAGGCGACGATCAGCCTGTGTACCACCGCGGGGGAGCTGTCCAGCGAGGGCCAGCGGCTTTACTGTGCCACCGGCGCGCAGTGGGATCGGGTGGTGCTGCAGCTGTTCGACGCCAGCGTCATCGCCGTTGCCGAGATCGTCCGCGTGCCGCTGGAGTGCGAGGACATCCGCGGCCAGGGTCAGCGGCTGTCGATGGGCGAGCGCATCGCGCGCCTCACGGCGTCGATCAAGCGGGTGCAGGTGTCGATGAAGATCGATTACCGCGACACGCTGGCGAACATCTTCTTCGACGGCCTCTCCGCTTCGGAATCGTTCTTCATGGAGGCGCTGTACGAGTCCGGTCGTTTCCCCTGCCTGTTCGTCGGCGGCTCGGCCGGTGGCAAGCTGGATTTTCAGAAGACCCAGCTGCATGACGGCAAACGCAGCTACCAGAACCACGCGCTGATCGTCTTCCTCAAGTGCGCGCGGGACGTACGCTTCGGCGTGTTCAAGAGCCAGAACTTCGAGCCGACGCCACTCAGCCTGAACGTACTCAGCGCCTCCCTGGAGGACCGTTACATCAGCCAGGTGGTCGACTCACGCGGCAACATCCGCACGATGGTCCAGACGCTGTGCGAGGCGCTCAAATGCGTGCCGCAGGAGCTGGAGCAGCGGCTCTCGGACTACTCCTTCGCAATTCGCGTCGGCGAGGAAGTGTTCGTTCGCTCGATCTCACAGATCGACTTCGCCAACGAGCGCGTGCACCTGTTCTGCGACGTCGCCCCCGGCGAAGAGCTGATCATGGTCAAGCGCACCCCGCTGGCCGAGACCACCCGCCGCGACTATCAGCAGTTCATGCGCAACAAGCCCGGCAAGCCGCTGGTGGGCATCCTCAACGACTGCATCCTGCGCCGGCTGAACAACGAGCAGGCACTGGGCGGCATGGGCCCGGTGTTCGATGACGTGCCAGTGGCCGGTTACTCGACCTTCGGCGAGATCCTCGGCCTCAACCTCAACCAGACTCTGACGGCGGTGTTCTTCTTCCGCACCAACGGCAAGGAAGAGTTCCACGACGAGTACACCGACAACTTCATCGCCTACCACGGCGAATTCAAGGCGTTTTTCCTGCGCCGGCAGATCAAGAAGCTGACCGGCCTGAGCCAGGTGGTGGTCAAGCAGATCGAGCAGTTCAAGCGCCAGGACTACAGCAGCGCGGTGGACATCAATGGTCTCGACGAACACATCCGCCCGGTGTTCCGCGGCCTGGCCGACCTTGGCCAGGTCCTGTCTCAGGCCGACCATGAGCGGCAGTCCATGTCCGAGCAGCTGAGCCAGTGCGCCAACGAGCTGCACGGCTCGATGGACGACCTGACGCTGAACATCAACCAGCAGGGCACCGTCATCGAACAGGCCGGCAGCTCGGTCAAGCAGATGGTCCACCAGGCCGACGAGGTGGTCAGCAGCGCCCGCGACCTGGCGCAGTCCAGTCAGCGCATCCAGTCGGTGGTGCAGACCATCCAGCAGATCGCCGGGCAGACCAACCTGCTGGCGCTCAATGCGGCGATCGAGGCGGCGCGCGCCGGCGACATGGGCCGCGGCTTTGCGGTGGTGGCGGACGAGGTGCGCAAGCTGGCCGAGATCACCGGCAAGAACGCCGAGGAAATCGGCACCGACATCGACCGCCTGGCCAGCGAGATTCGTGCGGTGGCGCAACACATCGAGACGCAATCGGCCGGTGTCGGCTCGCTGACCGGGCTGCTCGATGCGCTGGAAAATTCGAGCAACCTCACCGCCGGCACCTCACGCCAGACCAAGGGCGTCGCCGACCGGCTGATCGGCCTGACCGCGCGCTAAGGCTGTTCGCCGATGGCCAGGGTCTGTTGACGTTTTGTCGCGAGCCGCGAACGAAACGTCAACAGACCCTAACGCGTCAGGCGCGCGCGAACCTCGGCGTAGGGATAAGCCTCCAGCGAGGCGAAACCGGGGATCTGACGCGCCTTGAGCTTGGTGAACACCGGCACGCTGATGCCGCAGAGAAAGCGCGTCAGGCACTCGGCGCTGGGCGCACCGCCCTTCAGCTGCGCGAAGCGCTGACTGAATTCGGCGCAGCGGGCGGCCAGGTCAATCTGTTCCAGCGGCGCCTTTGCCGGCGGTTCCGGCAGTTTCGCGACCTGCCCGTTGCAGACAGAGCAATGCCCGCAGTGCTGCGGCGCCTGCAAGTCACCGAAATACCCGGCCAACCGCTGGCTCAGGCATTCGCTGGATTCGAACAGCGCCAGCATGTTGTTGATGCGGGTGATCTCGCTCGCTTCGTGCTGCTTGAAGTATTCATGCAGTTCGATGCTCAAGCCCTCTGCGTCGAAGTCTGGATCGAGCAGCGCATAGACGTCGGTCATCTGCTTGCTCTCCAGCTCGATCCAGCCTTTCTCCTGGAAGTACTCCAGGGCCTTTACCACCCGTCCACGGTCCGCCCCGTGCTGCTGATAGAGCGCGTCGAAATCCAGCGTGCACCAGGTCCGTGCCCGCGCCGAGCTGTGCACGATGGCCTCGACGAACTGCCGCCGCTCGCCTTCGAATTTCGCCACCAGCACCTCGGATTCGAGCAGGTACTTGAAGCGGTACTCGGCGAAATAGGCGAAGCGTGGCGCGATGATGCCGCGCAGCTCCAGCTGCACTAGCATGGTTTTCAGCGGCAACTGGCGGATGTTGCTCTGGTCCGATAGCTGGTTGAGCATCAGCTCCCACTGTCCGCTGCCCTTTTGATCAGGAGCAGCCGCCTGCAGCAGCTCGTCGAGTACGCAGCGGATCCCGTCGAGCTCCGGTGTGTCGCCATAGACGAAATTCTGCAGCACGCTGAGGCTGTCCCGGTTGGCCAGCACCAGGCAGTCCGATGGCTTGCCATCGCGCCCTGCCCGACCGATTTCCTGACTGTAATTTTCCACCGACTTGGGCAGGTCGTAGTGCACCACGTTGCGGATGTCCGCCTTGTCGATGCCCATGCCGAAGGCGATGGTGGCGACGATGCAGTTCAGCTCGCCAGCCATGAAGCGGCGCTGGATCGACTCACGCAACTCATGGGCCATGCCGGCGTGGTAGGCGCTGGCCGGGAAGCCGCGCTGCGCCAGATGCTCGGCAACCTGCTCGGCTGTCTTCTGCTGGGTGACGTAGACGATGGTCGGCTGACCACGCTTGTCGACCAGCCATTCCACCAGCCGGCGCTGCTTGTTAAAGCCGCTGACCGGCTCCACCAGCAGATTGAGGTTGGGCCGGTAGAAACCGGTGGTGACCACGTCGTCCGGCGCAATCGAGAATTTGGCCTGCATATCGGCGATCACCGGCGGCGTCGCCGTGGCGGTGAGCAGCAGCACCTGAGGAATGTTGAACTGGCGCTGGTAGTCGGGAAGCTTGAGGTAATCCGGGCGAAAGTTGTGGCCCCATTCGGAGATGCAGTGCGCCTCATCGACGACCAGCAACGAGATCGGCACCTGGCTGATGAAGTTGCGGAAGCGTTCGTTCTTCAGCCGCTCCACCGAAATCATCAGGATCTTCAGTTCACCGGACTTGGCGCGGGCCATGGTTTCGCTGGCCTGCTCGCGGCTCTGCGCCGAGTCGATGCTGGCTGCGGCGATGCCGTGCCGGTGCAGGAACGCCAACTGGTCCTGCATCAGCGCCAACAGCGGCGAAACGACCAAGGTGAGATGAGGCAATAGCAGCGCCGGCACCTGATAACACAGGGACTTGCCAGACCCGGTGGGAAAGATAGCGGCCGCCGAGCGCCCGGCCACCACGGCGCGAATGGCCTGATCCTGGCCGGGACGAAAGCCGTCGTAGCCGAAAATCTGCTTGAGGGTCTGTTCGATCATGCTGAGTCACTCCTTTGACTGGAGGCCGGAGGGTAGCAAACGGAGGGAGACGGTACTGCAAAGCGGCTGACATGTGCGGCCGGTCGTCGGAGCGCGTGGCCATCAGCCCAGCGATGGCCCTGGGCGGGCCGGGTGGGACTTTGAGGTGGGCAAAGTTGGCGGCCAGCGGGCCCAGGTGGAAGGACGCATTGCGCGCCCTTCGCCAGAAAACTCAGAAGCGGTCGCGAATCACCACCTCATCGAACGGCAACTTGCCGATCCGCGGCTTCGGCTCAGCAGCGCGCTTGCCCACCGCGACCATCAGCGCGATGACATGGTTGTCCGGCAGGTTGATCAGCTTGCCGACCGCGTCGAAATCGAAGCCATCCATCGGGCAGGAATCCAGGCCCTTGGCCCGTGCCGCGAGCATCAGCGTCTGCGCCATCAGGCCGCAACTGCGCATGGCTTCGTCACGCTGGACCTGCGGCTTGTCGCGGTAGTAGGCATCGATGGCGCCGGCCATAAAGTTCTGCACCTCGCCTGGTGCACCATCCCAGACCCGGCGGACATTCTTTTCCCAGCTGTCGACCTGCGCGCAGATCACCACCAGCATCGAGGCATCGGTCATCTGCGCCTGGTTCCAGCCCACCTCGCGGATCTGCGCCCGCAGCGCAGGGTCGCTCACCTCGACGAAGCGCACGTGCTGCAGGTTGAAGGCAGAGGGTGCCAGCAGTGCCAGTTGCAGCAGCTCGTCCTTCTCCTCCCGGCTGAGCTGGAAGCTCGGGTCGTAGACTTTGACGGCGCGACGGGTGCGGATGGCTTCTACGGTATTCATGACGCTTCCTCGTGATCAACAGTGGCGCCATGCTAAGGGCGCCGACCAATCGAATCCATGCGCCTTGACCGATAAGAATCATCGACGCCTTTGATCCGAATCACCACCCGGCACAAACGAAAAAGCCGCCCGGAGGCGGCTTTCGAATCACGCAGCAGGCAGCTTAGAGCTGCGGGCCGGCGTTGCGGATGGCGTCGGAGACATCGAACTTCTTGAAGTTCTCGACGAACTTGGCTGCCAGTTCCTTTGCGGCCTGGTCGTAGGCGCTCTTGTCGGCCCAGGTGTTGCGCGGGTTCAGTAGCTGGGTATCGACGCCGGCGACGGCCTTCGGCACGTCCAGATTGATGATCGGCAGGTGCTCGGTCTCGGCACCGATCAGCGCGCCGCTCTGAATCGCCGCGATCACCGCACGGGTGGTCGGGATGTTGAAGCGCTTGCCAACGCCGTAGCCACCACCGGTCCAGCCGGTGTTGACCAGGTAGACCTTGGAGCCAAAGCCGTTGATACGCTTGATCAGCAACTCGGCGTACTCGCCAGCCGGACGCGGGAAGAACGGTGCGCCGAAGCAGGTGGAGAAGGTCGACTTGATGCCGCTGCCCGAACCCATTTCGGTGGAACCGACCAGCGCGGTGTAGCCGGACAGGAAGTGGTAGGCAGCCTGCTCGTTGTTCAGGATCGACACGGGCGGCAGTACGCCGGTCAGGTCGCAGGTCAGAAAGATCACCGCGTTCGGCTCACCGCCGAGGTTCTTCTCGGAGCGCTTCTCGACATGCTGCAGCGGGTACGCGGCGCGGCTGTTCTGGGTAAGGCTGGCGTCGGCGTAGTCGGGCAGACGGGTGCGCTCGTCGAGCACCACGTTCTCCAGCACGGCGCCGAACTTGATAGCCTTCCAGATCACCGGCTCGTTCTTCTCGGACAGGTCGATGCACTTGGCGTAGCAGCCACCCTCGATGTTGAACACGCGGCCAACGCCCCAGCCGTGCTCGTCATCGCCGATCAGGTAGCGGCTCTCGTCGGCCGACAGGGTGGTCTTGCCGGTGCCGGACAAACCGAAGAACAGGGTGGTGTCACCGTCTTCGCCGATGTTGGCGGCACAGTGCATCGGCAGCACGTCGACGTCCGGCAGCAGGAAGTTCTGCACGGAGAACATGGCTTTCTTCATTTCACCGGCGTACTGCATGCCGGCGATCAGCACCTTCTTCTCGGCGAAGTTGATGATCACGCAGCCATCGGAATTGGTGCCGTCACGCTCGGGTACGCACTGGAAGAACGGTGCGTTGAGGATGCGCCACTCGCTCAGGCTGGCCTGGTTGAACTGTTCCGGGGTGATGAACAGGCAACGGCCGAACAGGTTGTGCCAGGCGGTTTCGGTGGTCATCTTGACCGGCAGGTAGTGCTCGGGATCGGCACCGACATGGACGTAAGAAACGAAGCTGTCGCGCTCGGCGATGTAGGCTTCGACGCGGTTCCACAGTGCTTCGAAGTTGCCGGCCGGGAACGGACGGTTGATCGGGCCCCAGGCGATCTTGTGCTGGGTGCTCGGCTCTTCGACGATGAAGCGGTCAGCCGGAGAACGACCCGTGCGGTGCCCCGTCTTCACCACCAGAGAGCCATTGGCGGACAGTTCGCCCTCTCCGCGCTTGACGGCTTCTTCAATCAGTTGAGCGGTGCTGATGTCGGTGTACACGGCGTTGGTGGCTTGCGTCATGAGTGTTCCCGTCGGCCTTGGGCCGATTCCTCCATGCTGTTGTAGCCCGCCGAGCGACGAACTACATCGAAAAAAGTGCGCGCGATTATGCCAGATAATGCGCCGCGCTGGGTATGAGGCCGTGATGGCCAAATAGTTCACTGGCTGGCTGCCGGTCCATCCCTGTCTCATTCCTTAGCGTACTGGCGCTCCGCGGATGGCTGCCGAGCGCCAGGCGCCGCTCAATGACGGGTGCCCGAGGGCGCGTCGCTGCCGCCACCGGCGAAAAGCTGGGCCACGTCCGCGGCATCATAGGTGTACTTCTCGTTGCAGAACTGGCAATCGATGCTCACCGCACCGCCCTGCTCGACCACCAGTTGCTGGGCGTCTTCCTCGCCCAGGCTGATCAGCGCACGGGCCGAGCGCTCCCGCGAGCAGCTGCAGCGAAAGCGGATCGGCAGCGCGTCGAACAGGCGCAGCTGCTCCTGATGGTAGAGCCGGTGCAACAGCGTCTCGGCATCCAGCCCGAGCAGTTCCTCGGCCGTCAGGGTGTCGGCCAGGGTGCGCAGGTGCTCCCAGCTGGCGTCACGCTCGTCGGTATCCTTGATTCGATCGGCCGGCAGCTGCTGCAACAGCAGGCCGCAGGCCCGGCGGCTATCGGCATTGAGCCAGAAGCGCGTCGGCAGCTGCTCGGACGCAGCGAAATAGTTGGTCAGGCATTCCGCCAGGTTGACCCCGTCCAGGCCGACGATTCCCTGGTAGCGCTGGCCGTTGGCCGGGTCGACGGTGATCGCCAGCATGCCCTCGGGCATCAACTCGGCCAGCGTTGCGCCCGTCTCGATCTGCTCGGCGTGGTAGCGCGCGATGCCGCGCACCTCCCGGGCACTGGAGCACTCGACCATCAGCAGCGGGACGGCTCCGCTGGAACGCGCCTGGAGAATCAGCAGCCCGTCGAACTTGAGCGTGCCGACCAGCAGCGCAGCAGCGGCGAGCAGCTCGCCAAGCAGCTGGGCGACGGGCTCGGGGTAGGTGTGCTTGGCCAGCACGTGCTGGAAGCTTTCGTCCAGCGTGGCGATTTCGCCGCGAACGTCGGAATCATCGAAGATAAAGCGCTGAGTTTGGTCGGACATGCCGGGGCTCGCTGGAACGGCGGAGGAAGCCGGCGATTTTAGGCGCAAAGCCGGCCCGGACCAAGGGCGGCTGCCGGACGGCCTCGTGGGTAATGCAGCTCGCCAGCGTTGCGAAGATCAGTCCGGCTTGTAGTCGCGCAGGTACTGGATTTGTCGGCGCTGCTTCTTGCTCGGCCGCCCATCGGTCTGCAGCCCCAGCGCGCCGGCCTTGCGCTGCGCCGCCGCTTCCTCGCGCGCGGCCAGGCTTTGCGGCGTTTCCTCGTAGAGTGTCTGCGCCTCCGGCGCCCCGCGGCGCACCGCCGACAAAGCGCGGACGACCACCGTGCGCTCGTCGAAACCGATGCGGATCAGCAGCTCGTCGCCCACCTTCGGTTCCTTGCTCGGCTTGCAACGCTCGCCACGACAGTGCACCTTGCCACCCTCGATGGCCGCCTTGGCCAGCGCACGGGTCTTGAAGAAGCGCGCAGCCCACAGCCACTTGTCCAGGCGCACCTTGTCGTCGTCTTTTTCGGCCATCGTCCAGCTCTATCCTCTACACGTCGTTCTAGGGTGTTACAGACGGATGCAGTTGTCATGCACCCCGACTAGAATGCCGGCAAATTCTTCGGATGCTCCCATTGAAGAGACTCGACCCCCATACCGTGATCGGTCTGCGTGAGTGGATCGCCCTGCCGGATCTCGGCGTGGTGGGCCTGCGCGCGAAGGTCGATACCGGGGCCAGCACATCGGCGCTGCATGCTACCGAGATCAGCGAGTTCGAACGCGACGGTCAGCGCTGGGTCCGATTCACCGCCCACCTGGGCACGCTGGTACAGCGCCGCCACCGCTGCGAGGCACCGCTGGTCACGCGCAAGCTGATCAAGAGCTCCAACGGGCAGGTGCAGACGCGCTACGTGGTGCGAACATTGCTTGCACTCGGCAGTCATGTCTGGCCGGTGGAGTTCACCCTGACCTGCCGCAAGACCATGCGTTATCGCCTGCTGCTCGGTTCAAAGGCACTGGTCGAAGGGCAATGGCTGATCGATCCGTCGCGAACCTATATCCAGGACAAACCCCAGATCCTCACTTCCTCCGGTGCTCCATGAAAATCGCCGTGCTGTCGCGCAATCCGCGCCTGTATTCCACCCGACGCCTGGTCGAAGCCGGCCAGCAGCGGGGCCATGAGGTGGTGGTGATCGATACGCTACGCGCGTACATGAACATCGCCAGCCACAAGCCGCAGATCCATTACCGCGGCAAACCGCTGGACGGCTTCGATGCGGTGATCCCGCGCATCGGCGCCTCGGTGACCTTCTATGGCTGTGCGGTGCTGCGCCAGTTCGAGATGCAGGGCGTGTTCCCACTCAACGAATCGGTCGCCATCGCCCGCTCGCGGGACAAGCTGCGTGCGCTGCAACTGCTGTCGCGCCGCGGCGTCGGCCTCCCCGTGACCGGCTTCGCCCACTCGCCGGACGACATTCCCGACCTGATCCAGATGGTCAACGGCGCCCCCCTGGTGATCAAGGTACTGGAAGGCACCCAGGGCATCGGCGTGGTGCTCTGCGAAACCGAGAAGGCGGCCGAATCGGTGATCGAGGCCTTCATGGGTCTCAAGCAGGACATCATGGTGCAGGAGTACATCAAGGAAGCCGGCGGCGCCGACATCCGCTGCTTCGTGGTCGGCGACAAGGTCATCGCGGCGATGAAGCGCCAGGCCAAGCCCGGCGAGTTCCGCTCCAACCTGCACCGTGGCGGCTCCGCCAGCCTGATCAAGATCACCCCGGAAGAACGCATGACCGCCATCCGTGCGGCCAAGGTGATGGGCCTGAACGTCGCCGGCGTCGACATCCTGCGTTCAAACCATGGCCCGCTGGTGATGGAGGTCAACTCCTCGCCGGGTCTGGCCGGCATCGAAGAGACCACCGGCAAGGACGTCGCCGGGCTGATCATCCAGTACCTGGAGAAGAACGGCGGGCCGCACCTGACCCGCACCAAAGGCAAGGGCTGATTCCGCCTCGTGGCGAACCGGCTACTCGGCCGGTTTGCCCTGCACCGCATCGCGCGGCAGCAGCAATCCCAGCGGCAGGCTGACGCGCGCCTCCAAACCACCGCCCTCACGGTTGCGCAACTCGACGATGCCGCCGTGCTGTGAAGCGATGCGTTTGACGATCGCCAGACCCAGCCCGGCGCCCTGCCCGCCACGGGCGCGATCACCGCGGATGAACGGATTGAAGATGCATTCCAGCTCGGCGGGATCGATCCCCGGGCCGCGGTCGAGCACGCTCAGCACCACGTAGGGCGCGTGCTGGTCGCCCGACACGTAG
>NZ_JXXD01000107.1 GCF_000935215.1 Stutzerimonas stutzeri | reverse complement strand
CCCTCGCCATTTGTGGCTGCGCGCCGGCGGATGACCCTCCGGCGCGCCGGCCATCACAGCACTTTCCAGATCTCCCGGGCGTACTCGCGAATGGTGCGGTCCGACGAAAACCAGCCGGTGCGGGCGGTATTCAGCACGGAGGAACGCCACCAGCGTGCCGGATCACGCCAGCACTCCTCGACATCCAGCTGCGCCTGCCAGTAAGCCTCGAAATCGGCGCAGACCATGAAGGTGTCGTGCCAGCTGATGCCATCCACCAGCCCGGTGTAGCGGCCCGGATCACCCGGCGAGAAGGCACCGCCACGAATCGCCGAGAGCACTTCGCTGAGCCGCGGCGAAGCGCCGATGATGGCTTCGGCGTTGTACTCGTTGGCCTGCTTGCGCACATTCACCTGCTGCGCGGTGAGGCCGAAGATGAACATGTGCTCAAGGCCGATCTGCTCGCTCATCTCCACATTGGCGCCGTCCAGGGTGCCGATCGTCAGCGCCCCGTTGAGGGCGAACTTCATGTTGCTGGTACCCGAAGCCTCCAGGCCGGCGGTGGAAATCTGCTCCGACAGGTCCGCCGCCGGGATGATGTCCTCGGCCAGGCTGACGTTGTAGTTGGGCAGGAACACCACCTTGAGCAGGCCGCGCACGGTGGGGTCGGCATTGATGGTATTGGCGATGTCGTTGGTCAGCTTGATGATCAGCTTGGCCTGGTGATAGCTCGCCGCCGCCTTGCCGGCGAAGATCTTCACCCGCGGCACCCAGTTGCCGCCCGGATCGGAGCGAATCGCCTGGTACAACGCGACGGTGTGCAGCAGGTTGAGCAACTGGCGCTTGTACTCGTGGATGCGTTTGACGTGCACGTCGAACAGAGCGGTCGGGTCGACGCTGATGCCCAGCCGCTCCTGGATCACATTGGCCAGGTGACGCTTGTTGGCCAGCCGCTGTTCGGCGAAGCGCTGGCGGAACGCGGCCTGTTCGGCAAAGGGTTCGAGCTCGCGCAGGCGCGTCTCCGGCTCATCGAGCACCTCCTCGCCGACATGCTCCACCAGCAACCGAGTCAGCTGCGGATTGGCCTGGTAGAGCCAGCGGCGGAAGGTGATACCGTTGGTCTTGCTGTTGATCCGCTGCGGATAAAGGCTGTGCAGATCGGTGAACACGGTCTTGCGCATCAGCTGGGTGTGCAGCCCGGATACGCCATTGGTGCTGTGCGAACCGAGGAAGGCCAGATTGCCCATGCGCACCCGGCGACCGTGATCTTCCTCGATCAGCGATACCGAGCGCAGCAGCTCGGCATCGTGGACGCCGCGCTCGCGCAGCTGGTCGAGATGGTAGGCGTTGATCAGGTAGATGATCTGCATGTGCCGCGGCAGCAGGCGCTCCATCAGGCCCACCGGCCAGGTTTCCAGCGCCTCGGGCAACAGCGTGTGGTTGGTGTAGGACAGCGTCGCCGTCGTCAGCCGCCAGGCATGCTGCCACTCGTAACTATGGACGTCGACCAGCAGTCGCATCAGCTCGGCCACGGCAATCGCCGGGTGGGTGTCGTTGAGCTGGATGGCGGTGTACTCGGGCAGGCTGTCCAGCGAACCGCGCTGCTTGATGTGGCGACGCAGCAGGTCCTGCAGCGAGGCGGCGACGAAGAAATACTCCTGCCGCAGGCGCAACTCCTGCCCGGCCTCGGTGCTGTCGGCCGGATAGAGCACCCGTGAAATGCTTTCGGCGCGGGCCTCTTCGGCCGCTGCACCGATATGGTCACCGGCGTTGAAGCGCGCCAGATGGAAATCCGCCTCGGGCCGCGCACGCCAGAGGCGCAGCGTGTTCACCCCGGCGCCGCGCCAACCGACGATGGGGGTGTCATAGGCGATCGCCCGTACCCCTTCGGCCCAGTGCCAGAAATGCTGGACCTCGCCTTTCTCGTTGGTGGCCGCCGTGACGCTGCCGCCGAAGCCGATCAGATACTTCACCTCGGAGCGCTCGAACTCCCACGGGTTGCCGAAATCCAGCCAGGTCTCGGTCTGCTCGTGTTGCCAGCCATCGACGATGGCCTGGCGGAACAGGCCGTGGTCATAACGGATGCCGTAACCATGGGAGACCACGCCGAGGGTCGCCATGCTCTCCATGAAGCAGGCCGCGAGCCGGCCGAGGCCGCCATTGCCGAGCGCCGCGTCAGGCTCCAGCAGGCGGATGCGTTCGATATCCACGTCGAGCCCGGCGAGCGCTTCACGCGCCACGTCGAACAGGCCGAGGTTGCTCAGGCTGTCGACCAGCAGGCGGCCGATGAGAAACTCCAGAGAGAGGTAATAAACCCGCTTCTGCCCGCTGGTGTAAGCCTCGCGCGTGCAATCCATCCAGCGGTCGATGGTGCTGTCGCGAGTAGCCAAGGCTACCGCATGGAACCAGTCGTAATCGGAGGCGTTCTCCGGATCCTTGCCAACCGAGTAGGTGAGCTTGCGCAACACTCGCTCACGGAAAGCGGCAATTTCTTCAGCGGTGGCAATGGCTGTTTCCTGCGTCATGGACAGACCTCGGTTAGCGAAGACACACAAGAGGGACTCGCGGCAGCCATGCCCGTTCACCTCCATTCGACATTCCAGAAAAAGCGTTGCAGGTTTCCTTTACATCTGCGCTACCGCCCGTCCGGTCGCCGCCGTCGGAAGACGCTGGCAATCGCCGCGCGACTCGTTATGATCCGCGCGCCCGAACGCACCGAAGACTGCCCGTGAAGACAAGATTGATCGCCTCCGCCGACCCGGAACGCCTGGAAACCTGGGTGCGCTACAGCGCCGGCCTGTGCCGCGACTGCCATGCGACCTGCTGCACCCTGCCGGTGGAGGTACGCATCGACGACCTGATCCGGCTGGAGCTGGTCGACGTCTTCGAGCGTGACGAGCCGGCAAAGAACATCGCCAAGCGCCTGAGCAAGGCGGGCATCGTCGAGCACTTCAATCACAAGCACGAGATCTTCACGCTGACCCGCCTGGCCAATGGCGACTGTCTCTATCTGGACCGCAAGACGCGGCTTTGCACGGTCTATGCCAAGCGCCCGGACACCTGCCGCAACCACCCGCGTATCGGCCCGCGCCCAGGTTATTGCGCCTACCGAAGCAAAACCGCCGGCTGACGCGGCGCACCATCGGACATCGCCGCTGCACCCGCCAGCACCGATGCGGAACACCGCAGACAGCAGCGCGGCGTGCCCGGATTCGTCGCCACGGATAGCCTGAACGGACTGGCCAAAGCGTGACTCAGGAGTCATGCTTGGCGTCTGTCTGTATCTTCGTAACGTTTAGGAACCTCCCCGGCATGAGCCGCGATAGCCGCTACCTGGAAGCCATCCTCCATCACGACATTCCGCTGACCCGCTCGCTCGGGCTGCGCGTCGAGCAGTGGGAAAACCACGAGTTGCGCCTGCAGGTACCGCTGCAGCCGAACATCAACCACAAGAGCAGTATGTTCGGCGGCAGTCTGTATTGCGCTTCGGTGCTGGCAGGCTGGGGCTGGCTGCATCTGCGGCTGCGCGAGGCGGGCATCGAGGATGGGCACATCGTCATCCACGAAGGGCAGATCGAGTACCCGCTGCCGGTGGTGGATGATGCAATCGCCATCTGTTCAGCGCCGAGCCCCGAGGCCTGGGAGCGCTTCGAATCGATCTATCGTCGCCGTGGCCGTTCGCGGCTGGAGCTGAAAAGCCGCATCCTGGCGGCCGACGGCCGTGACGCGGTGCGCTTCACCGGGCAGTTCGTGCTGCACAAATAAGCGAAGGATTACATTGCACGCGTCTGCGGCGGCTTGCTCAGTCGGCGCAATGCCCGCTCCAGGCAGACGCGCCGGGGTTACTCGCGATTGGCCAGTTCGATCAGCCAGTCGCGCCAGTCGACGCCTCTGGGCAGAGCCAGGAAAGATGGGTTCAGATAGCTTTCCCGCGCGTCATAGCGCAGCGCAGCACCACTGACATCCAGCACCTCGCCACCGGCACCTTCCAGCACCCCCTGCGCGGCAGCGGTATCCCACTGCGAGGTCGGCGCCAGGCGCGGGTAGCAATCCGCAGCACCTTCGGCCAGCAGGCAGAATTTCAGCGAACTGCCGACATTCGCCAGCGCCAGCTCACCGAAACGTTCGCCCAGACGACTCAGCAGCTGCTCCTGCGCCGGACTGCTGTGGCGACGGCTGGCGACCACGGTAAACGCTTGCTCCGCTTGCTGGCGCACGCGCAGCGGCTGAGTCGCGCCGGAGACTTCGCTGCGCCAGGCGCCGAAATCCTCGCCACCGTAGTAACAGCGTCCGGATGCCGGAATGCCGACCACGCCGAAGCGCACCTTGCCTGCCTCGATCAGCGCGACGTTGACCGTGAACTCCTCGCTGCCGGCGATGAATTCCTTAGTGCCATCCAGCGGATCAACCAGCCACCAGCGCGTCCAGCCGGCGCGCTCGCTCAGCGGCACCTCGCAATCCTCCTCGGACAGCACCGGGATGGCGCTATCCAGCGCCATCAGGCCGTCCAGTAACACCTGATGCGCCGCCATATCGGCGACAGTCACCGGCGATTCGTCGGTCTTGGTCTGGACATCCAGCTCGCTGCGCCAGTGCGGCAGGATCGCCTCGCCCGCCTGACGCACCAGATCGATGACCGACGACAGATAGGGATGACTCATTGGCCGAACTCTCCGCGCTGGGTCAACAGATCCTTGGCCAGGTACAACGCGGCCAATGCACGCCCCTCGCTGAACTGCGGATGCTGCACCAGACTGGACAGTTCGTGCAGGTTGACCTTGTCGAGCCGCATCGGCTCCGGCTCGTCGCCGGGCAGCTGCTCCGGATACAGATCGCGCGCCAGCACCACCTGAATCTTCTGGCTCATGTAACCGGGCGACAACGACAGCTCGGTGAGCAGCTCCAGGCGGCGCGCGCCGAAGCCGGCCTCCTCCTTGAGTTCGCGGTTGGCCGCTTCGAGCACGTCTTCACCCGGCTCGATCAGGCCCTTGGGCAGCGACAGCTCATAGGTGTCGGTGCCGCCGCAATATTCCTCGACCAGCAGTGCGTTCTCTGCATCGGCCAGCGCCACGATCATCACCGCGCCGTAACCGCTGCCCTTGCCAACCAGGCGTTCATAGGTGCGCTCGACACCATTGGAAAAGCGCAGCTGCAGCTCCTCGACACGGAACAGTCGGCTGCTGGCGACGATCTCACGGGCTAGCACGGTGGGTTTCTGGCGCATGGGAAACTCCTGGAAACGCGAGCGGCTATCATAACCCGGCTTTTTGCGCTGGCCGTGAGTGCTTTGCGACCAGCTGACCGACGCCGTCCCGTCCATACACCGCTGACGCGAGCCCGCACATGACCGCCAACCTGCCCTGGTCCGACATCGATACCGTCCTGCTCGACATGGACGGCACGCTGCTGGATCTCCATTTCGACAATCATTTCTGGCTCGAACTGCTGCCGCAACGCTACGCCGAGCTGCACGGCATAAGCCGCGCCATGGCCGAGCTGGAACTGGCACCACTGTTCAACGAGCACGTCGGCAAACTCACCTGGTATTGCCTGGACTACTGGACCCGCGAGCTCAACCTGCCGATCCGCGACATGAAACGCGAGATCGCCGAGCTGATCGCCCTTCGACCAAATGCCGACGAATTTCTCGCCGCGTTGCGCCATACCGGCAAGCGCGTGGTGCTGATCACCAATGCGCACCGCGACTCGTTGTCGCTGAAGCTGGAGAAGATCGAACTGGCGCCCTGGTTCGACCGCCTGATCAGCTCCCACGACTACGGCTATCCGAAGGAGGAGCCGCAGTTCTGGCACGCACTGCGCCAGGATCTGGAGTTCGAGCCCGCACGCGCACTGTTCATCGACGATAGCCTGCCGATCCTGCGCAGTGCGCATCGCTTCGGCATCGCGCATCTGCTGGCGGTGCGCGAGCCGGACAGCCGCCGCGCACCGAAGGACACCGAGGAATTCGCCGCGGTTGACGATTACCTCGACCTGATCCGCAGCCTGCACGGCGGTCCAGCGTGACGGCTGGCGCTGCCTTCGGGCAGCCGGAAGCTTTACACTACGCAACAGTTGCCGTCGGCGGGAACCGGCTCAGGACGAGCCCGGGCCGGCACGCATCGAAACAGCGCAGCGGTGCGCAGCACATGCCCTGCCGCTCGTAGTTCGCCCACGGATGATCGATAGGAAGCAACATGGCAGCAGTAGGCGCCGAATTCTGGCCCCATAGTCACAGCGAGATGAGCGAGCGAATCCGCCGGCATGACTGGGGGGCGACTGCGCTCGGAACTCCTGACGCCTGGCCGGCTTCGCTACGGCTGCTGCTGGACACCATTCTCGAAGCACCCCTGCCGATGTGCATCCTCTGGGGCGACCAGGCGCTGCAGTTGTACAACGACGCCCACGCCGCACTGATCGGCGATCGCCACCCGGCCGAACTCGGCCAGCCCGCTTGCCACCGCTGGGGCGCGACCTGGGCCCTGCTGGAGCCGGCCTGCGACACTGCCCGCCGCGGTGAGCCACGAGTGCTGCGCAATCAGCAACTGGTCATCGAACGCGATGGCGCTCCGGTGGAAGCCTGGTTCGACCTCGCCCTGAGCCCCATTCGCAACGCCTCGCACGGCATCGGCGGTCTGCTGCTGTGCCTCAGCGAGACCAGCGAACGCGTGCGCACCGAAACCCGCCTGTCGCAGACCGCCCTGCACTACAAGCTCAGCGCCGAGGTGCACCGCGCCAGCGAACAGCGCCTGCAGCTGGCACTCGAGGCCAGCGACCTGATCGGGATCTGGGACTGGGCAATCCAGGCCAGCGAGATCCCGGCGGGCGCGGAGCTTTCCCGCATCCTGCCGGTGGCCCAGTCCGGGCCGAACGGCCTGAGCAGCGAAGCCTTTTTCGATCATGTCCATCCCGACGACGTGCCTCGCCTGCGCGCTGCGCTGGAGCGCTGCATCGTCGAGCGCGGTACGCTCGACGAGCGCTACAGGCTGCGCAGCGACGATGGCGTCACCCGTTGGGCGCTGGCGCGCGGGCGCTGCCATTGCGACGAGCAGGGCTGGCCACAGCGCTTTCCCGGCGCGGTGATGAACATCACCGGACAGCAGGCCAGCGAAGATGCCCTGCGCCAGAGCGAAGCCGAGTTGAAGATGGTCACCGATGCTCTGCCGGTGCTCATCGGCTACGTCGACGCCGAGGAGCGTTTTCGCTTCAACAACCGCTACTACTCCGACTGGTTCGGCCATTCGACCGAATGGCTGCTGGGCAAGACCGCCCGCGAAGTGCTCGGTGAACGCGGCTATGCCGAGCGCCAGACAAGCATCCGTGACGCCCTCGCCGGCCGCGACGTGACCTTCGAGGCTCATAGCCCGCACCGTGACGGCCAGCCCCGACGCATGCTGGTGCACTACCTGCCGCGCCGTGACGGCCAGGGCAACGTGCTCGGCTTCTTCGTCATGGCGCTGGATGTCACCGAGCGCTGGCGCGCCGAACAGGCTCTGCGCGAACTCAACGAGACGCTGGAAAGCCGTATTCAGGAGCGCACCCAGGCACTGGCGGAAGTCTACGAACGCCTGCTCAAGGAAATGGCCAGCCGCGAGCAGGCACAGGAAGCGCTGCGTCAGGCGCAGAAGATGGAAGCAGTCGGCCAGCTGACCGGCGGCATCGCCCACGACTTCAACAACATGCTGACCGGCATCATCGGCGGCCTGGACCTGATCCAGCGCTACATCCAGTCCGGCCGCCACGGCGAAACCCAGCGCTTCATCGATGCCGCGGTCACCTCGGCCAATCGCGCCGCGGCACTGACCCACCGCCTGCTCGCCTTCGCCCGGCGCCAGCCGCTGAATCTCAAGCGTGTCGAGCTGAACCAGCTGATCGAGTCGATGCACGACCTGCTCAGCCGCACGCTGGGCAGCCATATCCACATCCGCAATCAATTGCAGCAAGGTCTGTGGCCGGTTTCCAGCGACGAAAACCAGCTGGAAAGCGCGCTGCTCAACCTGGTCATCAACGCCCGCGACGCCATGGCTGACGGCGGCGCCCTGCTGCTGGAAACTCGCAATGTCGAACTGTACAGGCAAGGCGATGTGGGCGATCTGGCCGCCGGGCGCTACGTCATCCTCTGCCTGACCGACAGCGGCTGCGGCATGAGCCCCAAGGTGCTGGCCAGCGTCTTCGAACCGTTCTTCACCACCAAACCCATCGGCCAGGGCACCGGGCTCGGCCTTTCCATGGTCTACGGCTTCACCCGGCAGGCCGGCGGCCATATCCAGATCACCAGCGAACCGGGCGAAGGCACCCAGGTCAGCCTGTACCTTCCCGTATTCGAGGACCAAGGCGCCAGCGTCGCGCCAGCCGGCGAAGACGACGGCCCGCTTCAGGCCCAGCAAGGCGAAACCGTCCTGGTGGTCGAGGATGATCCGGCGGTGCGCCTGCTGGTCATCGACGTGCTACAGATGCTCGGCTATCAGACGCTGGAAGCCGCCGACGGCAATGCGGCGATCCGCCTGCTTGAGAGCACGCCCACCATCGACATGCTGGTCACCGATGTCGGACTGCCCGGCATGAACGGCCGGCAACTGGCGGATGTCGCGCGCCAGCATCGCCCCGATCTGCCGGTGCTGTTCATGACCGGCTATGCCAAGCAGGCCGCCAGCGCGGACTTCCTCGAACCGGGCATGGACATGATCAGCAAGCCGTTCAACCTCGATGCGCTGGCCAAGCGCGTACGCGACATGCTGGCGGATAACGACCAGCGGTGAATCGTCCGTAGCCGGCTGGGGTCATAACCCTATCCACCGGCGGCGAGCATGCACTGCAGTTGCAGCGTTGCAGAACGCCGGTCTCGTCAGACTTCGTGGCCTGTGCGGTGAGTGGTTGAGGCAGGTTCGGATGTAAATGGCCGAGACAAGGTGCTGCGACAAGTCATAGCGGGCTATGGCGAGGAGCAGCAACCCAGTATCGGGGCCATGGACGCCGAAATTGACCAACCGAACCTGCCAAGCAGGCGACTAACCGGACCGAATCGCCGATGAACGCCCCGTCTCGCCTGAATGCCGGCGTCGCCACTGCCGCGCAACCACCTGCCGGCGCCAGCCAGCGCTACTGCTACCAGCCAATCGACGATGTCGCGCAATGCGCAGTCGATCTTGCCGAGGAGTGCGCGCTGGCGATCGCCTACAACGGGCTGAGCCAGGCGGTGATGATGATCTCGCCGGCCGATCTGGAAGATTTCGTGGTTGGTTTCAGCCTGGCCAATGGCTTCGTCGAGTCGCTGGATGATATCTACGACATTCGCCTGCACGGCAGAGGCAGTGCGCGGCGCGCCGAATTGGACATTGCCAGCCGCGCGTTCTGGCGCCTCAAGCAGCAACGCCGCCAGCTACCCGGCAACAGCAGCTGCGGGCTCTGCGGGGTCGAAGCGCTGGAGCAGGCACTGCCGCGCCTGCCCGTCATGCCGGCAGCGCCACTGCCGCCCTCGCACTGGTTGCAGGACCTGCGTCAACGAATCGAAGCGTTTCAACCGCTGGGGCGCGACTGCGGGGCGGTGCACGCCGCATTGTTCATGGACGCCAACGGCGAGATCCGCCTGGGCCGCGAGGATATCGGGCGGCATAACGCGCTGGACAAGCTGATCGGTGCCATGGCCCGCTCCGGCTGTGCAGCGGCCGGTGGTCTGGCGATCGTCACCAGCCGCTGCAGCCTGGAGCTGGTGCAGAAAGTGCAGCGGGCCGGGATTCCAGCGCTGGTGAGCCTGTCTTCACCCACCGGCCTGGCCGCCCAGTGGGCGCAGCGACATAACCTCAACCTCATCCACCTGCCACAGCACAGCCCGCCGCGGATCTACAGCCCTGCCGCAGCGGTGCGCGCGCAAGGCTGATGCTGATTCCGAGCGGGTAAAGGCCCTGCGCGCAGGCCCCACAAGCGAGCTAAGACCACTCGAAACACCTCTTGTTCCTAAGCAAAATCAAATAGTTAGCAAACGCCAACCGGATCACGCATTTCATCGGATCGCTCTTGCCGCAAGCGCAGCGGCGCGTGAGGATCGCGGCGCAATCCACATACGGGATCACTCCATGAAGTACGCCTCGATTTTCCTGTTGTCCACCAGCCTGCTCAGCGCTGCAGCCTTCGCCGGCAGCAACACCGAAGCCGCCGTCGGCGGCGCGCTCGGCGGTGCATTGGGTTCTGTGGTGGGAGAACACCTGGGGGGCTCGACCGGCGCCACCATTGGTGCCGGCGTTGGCGGCGCGGCCGGCGGCATGGTCGGTGCGGACAAACGCAGCCGTACCGAAGCGGCCATTGGTGGTGGCCTCGGTGCGGCAGGCGGTAATGTCATCGGCCAGCAGGTCGGTGGCAGCACGGGTGGGCTGATCGGCGCAGCCGTGGGCGGCGGCGCTGGCGGCGCGATCGGCAATGCCTACGGCGACGATGATGATGACTACCGGCGTGACCGTCGCTACCGGGATGATCGCCGCTACTACGGCCATCCAGGCAAAGCCAAAGGTCATTACAAGCACAAACACAAGCATCACTGAGGGCCGCAGACGGCAGGCATTGCCGTCTCGCAGCCATCACTGC
>NZ_JXXD01000106.1 GCF_000935215.1 Stutzerimonas stutzeri | reverse complement strand
CTGCCAGCCGCCTATGACCCGTTCGAACAGGCGGTGCGGGCGGTGGTCGGCCAGCAGGTCACGGTCAAGGCGGCGGTGACCATTACGCGACGTCTGGTGGAACGCCTCGGCGAGCCGCTGCAGGACGCGCTACCGGGGCTGGAGATGCTCTTCCCTACCGCACAAGCGATAGCTGATGACCCGCTGGACAATATCGGCATGCCATCCAAGCGAGCCCAGGCGCTACGCCGGCTCGCTGCCGCGGTGGCCGAAGGAGCGCTGCAGCTGCATGTGGAAGATGGCGCCGATGCGCTGGTGCAACGACTCTGCGAATTGCCGGGGATCGGTCCCTGGACTGCCGAATACATCGCGCTGCGCGGCTTCGGCGTCGCGGACGCCTTTCCCGCAGCCGATCTCGGACTGCTGAAAGCGCCAATGTGGGGCGCGGATGGCATCAGCGCCAAGGCGTTGGCTCGACGCGCGGAAGCCTGGCGTCCGTGGCGGGCCTATGCGGCCATTCATATCTGGGACAACTACTCCAAAGCGGCCAAAGGCGGCTAAGGCGGCGCGATACGCGCCAGTAGTCTGGGCGGACTGGTCAGCGGGCGCTCCAGGATCAGTCCCTCGCCCGACTGCGGGAAGATGCCCGTCAGTGCAGTGATGTTGACCTGGTGAGTGACCAGCACCGCTACCTCGCCGGCCGGCAACTGCTCGACGGCCTCGCGCAAGGCTTCGGTATGCCAGTGCTCGTTTGCGGGCGACGTGAAAAACGAATCCAGCGCAGGCAGTGGTTCCACCCGGCCGAGCGCCATCTGCTCGGCGGTCTCCAGCGCACGGCACCAGCAACTGCTGAACAAGCGCACTTCACCCAGGCCCGCTTCGCGCAGCCGCGCGCCCCAGCGCCGGGCCTCATCCCGGCCGCGCTGATTCAGATTTCGCTGGGTTTTGCAGTCTTCGAGAACGAAGCCTTCGGGATCGCCGAGACCTGGCGCGCTGGCGTGACGCATGACAAGAATCGCCCGCCCCTCGCGCAATGCCTGCCAGGCCGCCGCGTCGTCAGCCCGAAGCGGCTCGGCAGCAAGCGCCAGCAGACTGATCAGCAGACCGCTGCGCCACATGTGTCACAACCGCGCCTTGCCGAACGGCCCGGCTGCTACCGCCCACATGATCAGACCGACCACGGGCAGCAGCAGGATCACACACGACCAGACAACCTTGCGCCCGACCTCGATGCGGCTGCGCCACACATAAGCGATGGCGAGGACGTCGAGCATGAGGACCACGATGGCCAGCGGGCCGCTGAGGCTTTCCATCAACGGCTACCGATACGGCCCGCGCGAGTCAGGGCGATTGCCGCGCGGCCCCATGATTCCCCAGATGATCAGGCCGAGCACTGGCAACAGAACGATCAGAAGCACCCAGAGCACCTTCTTGCCCCCGGTGCTATCGCTGCGAACGATGCTGATGATCGCCCAGATATCCAGTATCAGGATGAGCAGGCCGAAAATACCGCCGAAGGCATCTCCCATGGGTTCGCTCCTGTTTGGGTGAGTACCTAATCTAGGATGCCAGCGCGGCGGCAGGGTTCAGTAATCGCCCGGTGGCTCAGTAGCGCCGAGGGTCGATCTGCGCAAAGCTGGCGACGGTCTCGTGCTCACCGAGGGCGCCGCCATCGCGGCCCAGCCCACAGACGCGCATGCCGGCCTGCTGCGCGGCATCGAGTTCTTCGACCACATCGGAAAGGAACAGCACCTCGACGGCTGGCACGCCAATGGCTTCGGCGATGCGCTGGTAGGAGACCACCTCGCGCTTGTGCCCGCTGGTGGTATCGAAATAACCGGAGAACAGCGGTGTCAGGTCGCCGGCCTCGGAACAGCCGAAGATCAGCTGCTGTGCCTGGATCGAGCCTGAGGAATACACGTACAGCGCATACCCCTGCGCCTTCCACTCCCGTAGCGCAGCCACTGCGTCCGGATAGATGTGCCCCTTGAGCTGGCCGGCCCGGTAGCCCTGGAACCAGACCATGCCTTGCAGCGCCTTGAGCGAGGTCGCCTTGCGATCGCTGGCGATCCAGCCGAGCAGTATCTCGATGACGCGCTCGATATCCGCATCGCCCTCACCGCTTTCGCCGCGCACCGCCTCGAGCTGCGCAGCGACCGCAGGTTCGCCGGCGTGGCTGCGGATATACGCCGGCAAATGCTCGCGGGCATAGGGGAACAGCACATCGAAGACGAAGCTGACGGCGCTGGTGGTGCCTTCGATATCGGTGAGGATCGCCTTGATCGGCATCTCAGTCGTCCAGCCGCGGGAACTGATCGGCGATGCTTTCGCCGGTGAACTCCGCGACCCAGCCTTCCGGGTTGTTGAACAGGCGGATCGCGACGAAGTGCGGCTCTTCACCCATGTCGAACCAGTGACGCGTGCCGGCGGGCACGGAGATCAGGTCGTTCTTTTCGCACAGCACGGCGTAGACCATGTCGTCGATGTGCAGGGTAAACAGCCCGCGCCCGGCAACGAAGAAGCGCACTTCGTCCTCGGCATGGCGATGCTCGTCAAGGAACTTCGCGCGCAGTTCGTCCTTCTGCGGGTGATCGCGGGTCAGGCTGATCACATCCACCGTGACGTAGCCACGCTCGGTCATCAGCTTGTCGATCTGCGGCCGGTAGGCGGCGATCACCTCTTCCTGGCTGGCCCCGGCGGCGATTGGAGCGCTGGCCTCCCAGCGCTCCAGCTGCACACCGACCTTGGCCAGCGTCGGGGAGATGTCTTCGAGGTGGGTCAGCACCTTGAGCGGCTGATCGGGTCGGGTCTCGTGATATACGCTAAGGACACTCATGTTCGGCTCTCCGAAAATGTCGTCTGCCCGGTCGCTACCGGGCAGGCTGGAATTTATCTGGGCTGCAGGGCACGCATCTTCAGTTCGCATTCGAACAGAAATTCGAATGCCTCGATCTGTCGCAGCGCATCGCTCATCGTCTCGCCCCAGGTGTACAGGCCGTGGCCGCGAATCAGGTAGCCGACGCAATCGGGATGCTCGTCAAGCCACCGCCGCACCATGGTGGCCAGGGCGGCGATGTCCTGATCGTTGTCGAAGATCGGCACCAGCACCTGCGATTCATGGCTCGAGATGCCGCTGAAGGCCTTTTGCAACTCGTAATCGGCGAACACCAGCGAATCGGCCAAGGCGACGCGGGACAGCACCGTGGCATTGACCGAATGGGTGTGCAGCACCGCGCCGATCTCCGGTTTCCAGCGATACAGCTGGGTATGCAGTAGTGTCTCCGCCGAAGGCCTCTTGCCCTCTTCTAGGCTGTTGCCGTGCATGTCGACGGCCAACAGGTCATCGGCAGTCAGCTCGCCCTTGTGCCTCCCGGAAACGGTCAGCAGCAGCTCGGCGCTGGTCAGGCGCGCTGAGTAGTTGCCGCTGGTCGCCGGCGACCAGCCACGACCATACAAGAAGCGTCCGGCGTCGATGATCGCCTGGCTCAGGTGCTGGCGGGTGGCAGTCATGCGCGGTCCTCCTGCAAACGGAAGGCAATGATAGCGGCTGCGGCCAGCGCCGCGAGACTGGCGATGGCGAACGACCAGCCTGGTCCCAGACCGGACCAGGCGTAGCCCGCGTAGAGCGCACCCAGCGCTCCACCGATGCCGGACAGGCTGGCATACAGCGCCTGGCCTTGGCCCTGCTGGCGATGGCCGAAACTGCGCTGGACGAAGTGAATGGCAGCGGCGTGGAAACTGCCGAAGGTCGCCGCGTGCATCAGCTGCGCGACCAGCAGCACGGCCAGATGCTCGGCGAACTGCCCGAGCAACACCCAGCGCAGCGCGGCGATCAGGAAGCTGGCCAGCAGCACCTGACGCAGCGAGAAACGCTCGAGCAGCCGCGCCATTACCAGGAACAGCAGGATTTCCGCGACCACGCCCAGCGCCCACATCAGCCCGATAAAGCTGCGGCTGTAGCCCAGTGCTTCCAGGTGAATACTGAAGAAGGTGTAGTACGGCCCATGGGCCAGCTGCATCAACGCCACGCAGCCGTAGAAGGCCAGTACGCCAGGCCGCCGCAGCTGGGCGAGGAACCCGCCCTGCCCGGCCGCCTCGCTACGTTGCCGCGGATGAGCGTTGGGCACCCAGGCGCTGCTCAGCACGATACCGACCATCACGAAGGCCACCGCGGTCGGGTAAAGATCGAGGCTCAGCCGCTGGAACAGCAGTCCGAGCCCTACCACCGCGAAGATGAAACCGATGCTGCCCCACAGCCTGACCTGGCTGTAGCGCTCAGTCTGCTCGTGCAGATGCGCCAGGGTGATGACTTCGAACTGCGGCAGCACCGCGTGCCAGAAGAACGCATGCAACGCCATCACCAGCGCCAGCCAGGCAAAGCTCTTGTCGAAGAAGATCAGCCCGAAGGACAGCAAGGTGCACAGCGCGCCGAGACGGACGATTTCCAGCCGCCGACCGGTTGCATCACCCAGCCAGCCCCAGAGATTCGGCGCCACGCAACGCATCAGCATGGGAATGGCGATCAGCTCGCCGATCCGCTCCGGCGAAAAACCCAGATGATCGAAGTACAGGCCGAGAAACGGCGCCGTGGAGCCGAGCAGGCCGAAGTAGAAGAAGTAGAAACCGGACAGACGCCAGTACGGCAGAGCAGCGGCCATAGGCTACAAGCTACCGACTGCGGACAACGGCCGCCTTATGCTGCCGCCGTCGGTCTGCCGTCTACGGCCCGGATTCACAGTTGCGGCAGCACCGGGGTGAGCACTTGCACATCGGCGTTCTGCCCACGGTGGCGCAGCAGGTGATCGAGCAGAACGATGGCCATCATGGCCTCGGCGATCGGCGTTGCACGAATGCCTACGCAGGGGTCATGGCGACCCTTGGTAATGACCTCGACCGGCGCGCCATTCACATCGATCGACTGCCCTGGCGTGGTGATGCTGGACGTGGCCTTGAGCGCCAGGTGGGCGACGATCGGCTGTCCCGAGGAGATGCCACCGAGAATGCCGCCGGCATTGTTGGAGAGGAATCCCTGGGGCGTCAGCTCGTCACGGTGCTCGGTGCCACGCTGGGCTACCGAAGCGAAGCCGGCACCGATTTCCACGCCCTTGACCGCATTGATGCTCATCAGCGCATGGGCCAGCTCGGCGTCGAGGCGGTCGAAGATCGGCTCGCCAAGGCCCGGCGGTACGCCATCGGCGACCACGGTGATCTTCGCGCCCACCGAATCCTGATCGCGACGCAGCTGGTCCATATAGGCCTCCAGCTCCGGCACCTTGTCCGGGTCCGGACTGAAGAAGGCATTCTGCTCGACACTGTCCCAGGTCTTGAACGGGATCTCGATCGGACCGAGCTGGCTCATGTAACCGCGCACCTGGATGCCCAGGGTCGCCAGATACTTCTTGGCGATGGCACCGGCCGCCACGCGCATGGCGGTCTCGCGCGCGGAGCTGCGGCCACCGCCGCGGTAGTCGCGCAGGCCGTACTTGTGGTGATAGGTGTAGTCGGCGTGGGCCGGACGGAACTGGTCCTTGATCGCCGAGTAGTCCTTGGACTTCTGGTCGGTGTTGCGGATCAACAGGCCGATGGGGCAACCGGTTGTCCTGCCTTCGAAGACGCCGGAGAGGATTTCCACCTCGTCGGCTTCCTGGCGCTGAGTGGTATGCCGGCTGGTGCCCGGCTTGCGGCGGTCGAGATCGCGCTGCAGATCGTCCAGCGACAGCTCCAGCCCGGGCGGGCAACCGTCGACGATGGCCACCAGCGCAGGACCATGGCTTTCGCCGGCAGTGGTGACGGTGAACAGCTTGCCGTAGGTATTGCCGGACATGCAGGACGCTCCGCGATCGACCGAAAAACAGGGGCCGGAAGTATACCTGAGGCCGCTACGGTGTCATCGCTCCTGTTGCCGGCGCATACTGACCTTTGCGTCGATTGCCGCGTCCAACCTGCTCAGTGACCAACGAAATCCTTCCATGCGTGCCCTGCTGATACTGCTGCTACTGACCATGTCCCCTTCTTTCCTGCAGGCGCAGACCCTGCTCAATCAGACCCTGAACCTGGATACCGGCAGCGGCGTGCTGCAGGGCAGCCTGTTGCTGCCGAAAAGCGACCAACCGGTACCGGTAGCGCTGCTGATCGCAGGTTCCGGCCCGACCGATCGCAACGGCAACAACCCGGCCGGACGCAACGACAGCCTCAAGCGCCTGGCCCAGGGCCTCGCCAAGCTGGGCGTGGCCAGCCTGCGCTACGACAAGCGCGGCGTCGGCGCCAGCCTGGCGGCCGCACCGGACGAGCGCGAGCTGAGCGTCGAGGGCTATGTCAGCGATGCGCTGGCCTGGAGCGCGAAGCTCAAGGGCGATCCCCGTTTCAGCCAACTGATCCTGATCGGCCACAGCGAAGGCGCGCTGATCGCCAGTCTCGGCGCGCCGAAGTCGGGCGCCGCGGCGCTGATCAGCATCGCCGGCAGCGGCCGACCGATCGACGAGGTGCTGCGCGAGCAACTGCAGGGTCGCCTGCCGCCGGCACTGCTCGCCACCAGTTATTTTCTGATCGACGAGCTCAAGGCCGGCCGAACCCACGCCGAAGTGCCGGAGCCCCTGCAGGTGCTGTTCCGCCCCAGCGTGCAGCCGTACCTGATTTCGCTGTTCGCCTACGACCCGGCGGAGGCCTTCGCGGCCGTCGAGACACCTGCGCTGATCGTGCAGGGCCGCCACGACATCCAGGTCGGCATCGAGGACGCCGGAGCCCTGCAGCGCGCAAAACCCGACGCCAAGCTGGCGCTGATCGATGGCATGAACCATGTGCTGCGCATCGTCCCGGCGAATGCGCAACAGTTGGCCTCCTACGATGATCCCGACCTGCCGCTCGCCTGGGGCCTGCAGGAACGTATCCGACACTTCCTGCAGGCCAATGGCATCCTGCCAGCCTCCAGTTAGGCGCCGCGCTGCCGATAGCCCGCATGACGAGGGCCCGATCGGCTCCTGAACGAGCCGCCGCGCAGGCCCAGGAACGCGCAGATGACCGACAGCGAAACCACCCAGAGCACTGAAAAAGACCAGCCGGCAGCACCTAAGCATCCGTGGACGGAGCTCAAGCCCGACCGTTTCCGCCTCCTGCGCCTGGCACCACTGCCCACCGAGCGCGACGGCGGCGCGCGCCCGCTGCGATTCGTCGAACTTGCGCAACTGGAACGGCATACGCCGGAGCAGAGCCTGCTGCGGATGTTCATCAACATCCCCGGCCAGGTGCGCGCGCGCAAGCACAACGTGCTGGAGGTCTGGGCCGATCACCGCAGCAAGGAACTCCGCTTCGGGCCGGATAGCGGATTACAACTGGACCCGGCCAACCGCGGCGTCGGTCGCTTTCTGCTGGCCCAGGGTGCGGCATGGGCGCAGAAGCGCTGGAGCCACTATCTGGTCGAGGGCGGCGCGTTGCCGAAGGATGTGGCGAGCGAAGACCAGCGCCTGCGTCGCGATCACTGCCTGCGCACCCAGGGCTTCGATATCGACTACCCCCAGGCGACGCCGCTCAAGCCAACCTACGGCGCACCGCGGGTCAGCGCCCTGCGAGCGGACTGGAACAGCGAGAAGGTGCAGGTAGTGGAGCTGCAGGAGGCGGCGGCGATGCTGGAACAGGCCGACCGCAACCTGCAGGCACAGGAGAACCAGATTCGTGAGCTGCAGGAGCGAATCGCCCGCTTCCGCCGTGAGGACGGTGCGCTGCGATTCACCATTGTTTGCCTGATTGCGCTGGCGCTGTTCCAGGCCGGCCTACTGATCTGGATGGCGACGCGCTAATCCGCGACTTTTACCACCAATGCTCCACCTGCACGCCGAAGTTCGAACCATGGCGGGCATTGCCGAATGCACCGGTGTCCGACAACGCCGAGCCTTCGGCCATTAGATTGGCGGCACGCTGCGCCGCCTCGTTCCAGCTGGCATAGGTGTAGTACAGCCGGAACTCCGGCCGTGCCCAGAAGCCAGGGCCGGCGGGTGACCAGGTCGGCGCGATGGTGAACTTCGTCAGTTTGCGCGTGCCGTCGGTGGCGTCGATCTGGTCGTGGCCGACCTCGGCGACGAGCTTGAACTGCTCGCTGAACGCATAGACCGGGCGAGCCCCCACCGACCACCAGTCCTGATCGCCACCGTCGGCGCGCTTGTCCTTCTGATAGACCACCTGAGCCTGGCCGCCGAAGCGCGGGGTCACCTGCCAGTCGAAGTACTCCACCACCCGCCAGCTCTTGGCGCTGTCGTCCAGGGTCACGTCGCCGGTATAGCCGAGGCCGGTGCCCGGCCCTTCACCGTACTGCAGTGCCAGTGTGTTCTTGCCGCCTAGAAAGTCCGACTGCACGTGCTGCACCGTCACCGCCCAACCACTGTTGGCGTCGTCGCGACTGGGCTTGTCGAGGTAGCTCAGGCCGAATTCCAGCTCGCCGCCCGGATTGCTGTCGAAGCCGCCGACGTTGAAATCGTGGCGAGTGACGTACTCTTCCTGAAACACGCTGTCCTTGCGCGAGAAGGCATAGCTGTACTTCAGTCCGCCGATCTCCATGTCCTCGACGCCGGCGCCGGTAGCGCTCTGGTTCCAGTAGTAGAAGTCGGAGATATGGATGTCGTTACGCTTGTAGAAGCGGCGGCCCGCCCACAGCGAGCCGTTGTTCAGCGCCGGCACCTTGCTCCACTCGGCGTAGGCCTGGACCATCCGCGCCCAGCCATGGTCGCCAGTGAATTCCGGGGTGTGGTTGTACTGGTTGTACAGCGCCGCCATGCCTTCCAGGCTCAGTACCGAGCCATCGGCGAAAGTGTAGAGGTCCTGGCGCAGGTCCAGCTCGGCGTACTGCTCGCACTCGTTACCGAGACGGTACTTGCTCGGCGCGCCGGGCAACTGGAAGCATGATTGCGAATCGCTGTTGACCGATTCACCCACGCCGCTACGCATGTAGCCGGTGAATTCCAGGGCATGGCCGCTCAACGGCAGGGCCATCCCGACAACGGCAGTCGCAACGCCCAGGGCGGTTAGTGTTTTTTTCATATCCACTCCGCTTTTGTTGTTATTGATCGCTGGATCGAGCCGAGACGGCTCTGTTCATTCCTGTAACCGTCCACTTTCATCGACCGCCTGCTGGCAAGGCAAGCGGCAGTTCACTGCGCTGTGCCCGCTCCGTTGGAAACCAGCCGGGGGACCTTGCTCTCGCGCACCGGCTCCGGCTGCACAACACCAAGCCGCTCGCCGGTCTGCGCATCGAAGAGCAGCGCCTTGCGCGGGTCAAACTGCAGATTGAGCGTCTCCCCCACTCGCGGAGCCTGGTCCGGCATCAACCGGCAACAGGCCTTGACCTGATTCAGCGTGAACACCACCAGGGTGTCTGGCCCGGTGGGTTCGACCACTTCGATGTCGACCGCCAGCGAAAAATCAGCTGTTCCGACTCCGGCGAGGCCGATCTGTTCAGGGCGAATGCCGAGGATGAGTTCGCGATCACGCAACCCGTCGTCGCTGGTAATCGGCAACGGCAATTCACAGCTGCCCTGCTCGCTGTTGAGCACACCCACCCAGCGTCCGTCGCGCTGGCGGATGCGCAACGGTACGAAGTTCA
>NZ_JXXD01000105.1 GCF_000935215.1 Stutzerimonas stutzeri | reverse complement strand
CGCGCCCACCAATGCTACAGAAAGCCCCGAACTACCGGCAAAATTGCCACCAGAGGCTTTATTGCAAAGTGTGTTGCTCGATGAACTCATCCACCCGCAGCCCTTCGCGACTGATCAAGCGATTCAATTCGATTCTTGGCAAGCGAACTTCCAGCAGGCTGCCACCCTCGTCATCATGCGTTTCCCGCTGCACCGCGCTGAGCTCGAAGAACTGCGCCCGCAGCCGCCCGAGCCGCTGTGGTAGGCGCAGCGTCCCGACAAACAGATCGTTGCCCAACAGCTCGGCAATGGCCTGGCGCACCAGATCCAGCCCCAATCCATCACGAGCGGACACCCAGACACGCTGCGGCTTGCCATCGGCGTCGCGCTGAATCTGCGGCTCGATGCCCTCCATCAGGTCAACCTTGTTATAGACCTCGAGCATCGGCAACTCGTTGGCGCCGATCTCACCGAGCACCGCCAGCACCTGCTCGATCTGCTGATCGCGCTCTGGCTCGTGCGCATCGATGACATGCAAGAGAAGATCGGCGTTGCTGGACTCTTCCAGCGTAGCCCTGAAGGACTCCACCAACTTGTGTGGCAGATGACGGATGAAACCCACGGTGTCGGCCAGCACCACCGGCCCGACATCATCCAGCTCAAGCCGCCGCAACGTCGGATCGAGCGTGGCGAACAGCTGATTGGCCGCATACACATCCGACTCGGTCAGCGCATTGAACAAGGTGGACTTGCCGGCGTTGGTGTAACCAACCAGCGACACGGAGGGTATATCGGCACGACGACGCCCGCGACGGGCCTGCTCGCGCTGACCGCGGACCTTTTCCAGACGCTGCTTGATTTGCCGGATGCGCACACGCAGCAAGCGGCGGTCGGTTTCCAGCTGGGTTTCACCCGGGCCACGCAGACCGATACCGCCCTTCTGTCGCTCAAGGTGAGTCCAGCCGCGAACCAGGCGCGTACTCATGTGCTCAAGCTGGGCCAGTTCGACCTGTAGCTTGCCTTCATGAGTGCGTGCGCGCTGGGCGAAGATATCCAGAATCAGACCGGTACGATCCAGCACGCGACATTCGAGCGCTCGCTCGAGGTTGCGCTCCTGGCTAGGCGTCAGGGTGTGATTGAAGATCACCAACTCGGCCTCGCCATCCTTGACGAGGTCATGCAGCTCCTCGACCTTGCCACTGCCGATCAGGAACTTGGCGGACGGCTGATGCCGGGCGACATTGACGAAGCCAACTGCCTCGGCGCCTGCCGAGCGCGCCAGCTCCTGGAATTCCTGAGGGTCCTCGCGCGCCGCGGGGTCCTGGCCGTCCAGGTGCACCAGGATAGCCCGCTCACCACCACCGGGACGTTCGAAGAACAAAGAAACCTACCTCAGTCGTTGCTCGACTCGGATTGCTCGGCATCACCAGCGGTCGGCAGGCGCACAGGGCGGCCCGGAACGACAGTGGAGATGGCGTGCTTGTAGACCATCTGGCTGACGGTGTTTTTCAGAAGAATGACGAACTGGTCGAAGGATTCGATCTGGCCCTGCAGCTTGATGCCGTTGACCAGATAGATGGAAACCGGGACGCGTTCCTTACGCAGTGTGTTGAGGTAAGGGTCTTGTAGCGAATGCCCTTTTGACATGTGCCGCACTCCTTAGAGGATCTGTTTTCATTAGTGTTCTAAAAGTACAACCGACGATCCACTTGTCTGAGAATAGACGGTCAATTCGCAGTGTCAGCTCAATATGGAGAGCGATTGCAGGTATTTCAATGCGCGCGGCAGATTGTCGCGGGGCAAACTGTCCAGCCAGTGCATCTCCCCCCAACTTCGCAACCAGGTGAACTGCCGTTTGGCCAGTTGCCGGGTTGCGATGATGCCGCGCTCCACCATTTCCTCTCGGGTCGATGATCCGTCCAGATATTCCCAGACCTGACGATAACCAACCGCTCGAATCGACGGCATGCCAAGGTGCAGGTCACCCCGATTCCTCAGGGCTTCGACCTCTTCGACAAAGCCCTGTTCAACCATGTGCAGGAAACGTCTCTCGATGCGTTCATGCAGGATGTGGCGTTGTGCGGGGGCGATGCACAGTTGCGCGACAGTATAAGGCAAGACTCCTGAGCCTGGAGCGTCTGCGACGGCTTTTTGCGACCTTTGTCGGGCTCGGTGCTCGCTCATGGTCAAGCCGCTGACGCGATATACCTCTAGTGCGCGTACCAGCCGCTGCGGATCGTTAGGATGAATGCGCGCTGCCGACTCCGGATCCACCTGGGCCAGCTGATCGTGCAGCACCTGCAACCCTTGCGTCGCGGCCAGCGCCTCGAGCTCGGCACGTAGCAAAGGGTCAGCTGCCGGCATATCGGCGAGTCCTTCCTGCAACGCCTTGAAATACAACATGGTGCCGCCAACCAGCAGAGGAATTCGGCCAGCCGCGCTGATCTCGGCCATGGCCGCCAGGGCATCTGCGCTGAACTCTGCAGCCGAGTAGCTCTCGGCCGGGTCGAGGATGTCCACCAGACGATGGGGAAACTCGGCCAACACCTCAGCCGACGGCTTCGCCGTGCCGATATCCATGCCGCGATAGACCAGCGCCGAATCGACACTGATCAGCTCGCAGGGCAGCAAGCGCGTCAGTTCCAACGCAAGATCGGTCTTGCCCGACGCAGTGGGGCCCATGAGGAAGATGGCAGGAGGGAGAGCGGACATCAGAAAGCTCGACGGTCTTGGCCGCATAGTTTCCGGCGACAGGCGGCCGGCTGCAAGCACGGTTCGCCGCGAGGATTACTCAGCGACCGCGCAGGAACAGCTTGTCCAGTTCGTCCATGCCGAGCTGCGTCCAGGTCGGACGCCCGTGATTGCACTGCCCGCTGCGCTCGGTATGTTCCATATCGCGCAGCAAGGCGTTCATCTCCGGCACCGTCAGCCGCCGGTTGGCGCGCACTGCGCCATGACACGCCATGGTCGCCAGCAGCTCGTTCAGATGGGCCTGGATACGGTCACTGGTGCCGTACTCAAGCAGATCGGCCAACACGTCGCGGACCAGCCGGGTCGCTTCGGCCTGCTTGAGCAGCGACGGGATCTGTCGAATCGCCAAGGTTTCCGGCCCCAGTCGTTGCAGCTCGAAACCCAGCATCTGAAACCATTGCCCGTGCTCTTCGGCGCAGTCGGCTTCACGCTGACTCAGCGCAATCGACTCAGGCACCAGCAATGGCTGCCCGCGCAAGCCTTCGCTGGCCATGGCGGCTTTCAGTCGCTCATAGGTGATGCGTTCGTGAGCGGCGTGCATGTCAACCAACACCATGCCCTGGGCATTTTCGGCGAGGATGTAGACGCCCTTGAGCTGCGCCAGCGCATACCCCAGCGGCGGCACGTCATCCTGACTCGCCGGCAGTGCCGCCGGACCGCTTTCGGGCAACGGTGTGAAGAACTCTCGGTAAGCCCCCTGAGCTTCGGCGGTATAGCCGGCCGAAGCTGGCCGTGGCGCCTGATAACCGGCCCCTGCGCCGCGCCAGGACGACGTATCACCCTGGGGCCGCTCAAGCACGCTGGCCGCCAGACTCATTTCGTTCTGCCCGGCGAACTCGCCAGCGGCCAGTCCGGAAACCTGCGTCATCGGCGTGACGCTGGCCGGTGCCGCGAGCTGATCTTCCGGCCGCACATCCCCCAGCGCGCGATGCAGCGTGCCGTAAAGGAAGTCATGCACCATGCGGCTGTCGCGGAAGCGCACTTCATGCTTGGTCGGGTGCACGTTGACGTCCACCACCGCCGGGTCGACATCGAGGAACAGCACAAACGTCGGGTGCCGGCCATTGAACAGCACATCGCGATAGGCCTGGCGTACCGCATGGGCCACCAGCTTGTCGCGAACCATGCGCCCGTTGACGTAGAAATACTGCAGATCCGCCTGACTGCGCGAGAAGGTCGGCAGCCCGACCCAGCCCCACAGTCGCAAGCCGTTACGCTCGATCTCGATGGGCAGCGCCTGCTCGAGGAACGCCGGCCCGCATACCGAAGCGACACGACGCGCGCGCGCCGCATCGTCTTCGGCCTGGTGCAGCGCCAGCACGACCTTGCCGTTGTGGCGCAGATGGAAGGCCACGTCGAAACGCGCCAGCGCCAGGCGCTTGATGACTTCCTGAAGGTGATCGAATTCGGTCTTCTCGGTGCGCAGAAACTTGCGTCGCGCCGGCGTGTTGAAGAACAGATCGCGCACCTCCACCGAGGTGCCCACTGGATGCGCCGCGGGCTGCACCCGCGCTTCCATTTCACGCCCCTCGGTCTCCACCTGCCAGGCCTCGCTGGCATCGGCGGTGCGTGAAGTCATGGTCAGACGCGAGACGGAACTGATCGAAGCCAGCGCTTCGCCCCGAAAACCCAGACTCATGACCCGTTCGAGGTCTTCCAGATCACGAATCTTGCTGGTGGCGTGACGCGCCAGGGCCAGCGGCAGATCGTCCGGCGGAATGCCGCAGCCGTCGTCGCGCACTCGCAGCAGCTTGACCCCGCCCTGCTCGATGTCCACATCGATGCGGCGCGCGCCCGAATCCAGACTGTTTTCCAGCAGCTCCTTGATCACCGAGGCCGGGCGCTCCACCACCTCGCCGGCGGCAATCTGGTTCGCCAGCCGCGGACTTAGCAGCTGGATGCGCGGCACCTCGCTCATGGCTGCGAGGCCAGCGTGGTGGCGGGAATGTTCAGCGTCTGGCCGATCTTGATCACATCATTGCGCAGATTGTTGGCGCTGCGCAGGGAAGTCAGGCTTACCTGATAGCGCTGGGCGAGCAATGCCAGGCTCTCGCCGGAACGTACGATGTGCTCGCGCGGCGCACTGGCGATCTTGCCGGAATCCCGCAACCAGGCCACATAGGTTCCAGGCGGCGGATTCTCATGAAAGAACTGCCTTACGCCACTGTGGATCGAGCGCGCCAGCGACTGCTGGTGGCTCGCCGTCTGCAGCTTCTTGGCCTCGGACGGGTTCGAGATGAAGCCGGTCTCCACCAGAATCGACGGAATATCCGGCGACTTCAGCACCATGAAGCCCGCCTGCTCGACCCGCCGCTTGTGCAGCGGGGTGATGCGCCCCATGTTGCTCAATACTTTCTGCCCGACATTCAGGCTCGATGACAACGAGGCGGTCATCGACAGATCCAGCAGCACACCTGCAAGCATCTGGTCCTTGTCGCCGAGGCTGACGTTGCCGGCACCGCCAATCAGGTCGGAACGGTTCTCGCTGTCGGCCAGCCAGCGCGCGGTTTCCGAGGTGGCGCCGCGGTCGGACAGGGCGAACACTGAGGCACCGTAGGCCGCCGAACGCGGCGCGGCATCGGCATGGATCGAGACGAACAGATCGGCGCCCTTCTTGCGCGCGATCTCGGTACGTTTGCGCAGCGGGATGAAGTAGTCGCCGGTGCGTACCAGCTCGGCTCGAAAACCCTTGTCGGCGTTGATCTGCCGTTGCAGTTCCTTGGAAATCTGCAGCACCACGTGTTTCTCGTAGATCTTGCCGGGGCCAATCGCGCCGGGGTCTTCGCCACCATGACCGGCGTCGATGGCGATCACGATGTCGCGTTTGCTGCTCGCGGTAGCCGGCAGCTTCACCGCTGGCAGGGTCGGGGAAACCGGCGCGGCGGGCGTCGCCGGGGTAGCGGTGGCTGGTGGTTGGGTCGCGGCGCGCGCGGCTGTCGCCTGATCGAAGAGGTCGACCACCAGGCGATGACCGTATTGTTGATTGGGCGCCAGACTGAAGCTCTTCGGCGCTACCGGCGCATGCAGATCGACGACCACGCGAAGCGTGTCGGCATCGTGCTGGCCGGCGCGCAGGGAGGCGACCGGCGTGTTCTTCAACGGCAGCTTGTCGAGTTCGGCCTTGAGCGTCGCGCCGGTCACGTCGATGACCAGCCGATCAGGCGCGGTAAGGGTGAAGATCTTGTGCTCGACCGGGCCGGATAGATCGAACACCAGGCGGGTGTTGTCCGGCGCACGCCACAGGCGCACGCTCTGCACATCGCTGGCGGCATGAAGGTCGGTTGCCATCAGCAACAGCACCAGTCCACCAATCAGGGTGCGAATGCGCATACCCAAACCCATGTTATTCATAGCTCTCCGTCGGTCAGGGCGACACACCAGGCTTCGCCCCGCGCGGTGTGGGGCGACAGGCGCAGCGTACGGCCGGCCTCATGCGGTGCAATGGTAATGTCCATGTCGGCCTTTGGCAAAATGCCGGCCCCGCGCTCCGGCCATTCGATCAGGCACAGCGCATTGCCTTCGAAATAGTCGCGGATGCCGAGGAACTCCAGTTCTTCCGGATCGACCAGACGATACAGGTCGAAGTGGTAAACCTGCACATCGTCCAACTCGTAGGGTTCGACCAATGTGAAGGTCGGACTCTTGACCTTGCCCGCATGACCGAAGCCGCGAATCAGGCCGCGCGACAACGTGGTCTTGCCCGCACCGAGATCACCATGCAGATAGATGACGCCAAGACCGCCGGTCGCCTGAGCGATGCGTGCGCCCAGCGCGAGCATGGCAGCCTCGTCCGCGGCATACAGATTCACTTCAGGCATGGCGACTGCTCCTCGAGCAACTGACGAACCACGGGAATCAGATCGCTGGCGGCGAGTCCGCGCCCCTGCTCACCCAAGCGCTCGCCAGCGGAGGCGTGTAACCACGCCCCCAGGCAGGCCGCATCGAATGGCGTCAGGTCTTGCGCCAGCAACGCACCGATCACGCCGGCCAACACGTCGCCCAAACCGGCACTGGCCATCGCCGGATGGCCGCGATCACACAGCGCCAGCCGACCATCCGCGGTGGCGATCAGCGTACCGGCGCCTTTGAGCAGTGCCACACAGGCGTAGCGATGGGCCAGCGCACGCGCCGCAGCGGGGCGATCAGCCTGGATTTCAGCTACCGAGCACTGCAGCAGCCGCGCAGCCTCGCCCGGGTGCGGGGTGATCACGCTCGCTGCCGGCAATTCGATGCCGCCAGCCGCCAGCAGGTTCAGCGCATCGGCGTCCCACACCTGCGGCAACTCATGTTGCGCCGCCAGCGACAGCAGGCTGCGTCCCCAGGGCGCCTGCCCCAGGCCCGGGCCGACCACCAGCACATCGGCGCGCTCGACCAGCGCGGTCAGGCTATAGGTCGACTCGACGCCACTGCACATGATTTCCGGGCGTCGTACCAGCGCAGCGGTGACATGTTCCGGACGAGTCGCCAGCGTCACCATGCCCGCGCCGCAGCGCAACGCCGCCTCGGCGCTGAGCAGCGCGGCGCCGCCGGTCCCCAGATCGCCGCCAATGACCAGCACCTGACCGAAGCTGCCCTTGTGCGCCACCGGCGAGCGCGGCGCGACAGGCACCAACGTTGACTGATCCAGGCGTACAGCGTCGCCTGCGACCTGACTGACGATCTGCGGATCGGCCTGCAGATCATCGAATACCAGCGTGCCGACGCGATCCGGGCCGTCCGCGGTGAACAGCCCGAGCTTGAGCCCAATGAAGGTCACACTGAGATCGGCACGCACCGCGTGACCCAGCACCCGCCCACTGTTGGCGCAGAGCCCGGACGGCAGATCAATGGCCAGCACCGGTAGCGCACTGGCATTGATCGCCTCGATCGCTGCGACATATGGCTCGCGCACGTCACCGGCAATGCCGGTGCCCAGGAGCGCATCCACCAGCACGCCCTGCAACATCGCCTCGGCATGCCAGGGCTCGACGACCACACCGCTCGCCCGCGCCTCGGCCAGGGCCTGCGCGGCATCGCCCTGCAAAGCTTGCGGATCGCCCACCGCCAGCACCCGCACCTGCCAGCCGGAGCGCTGCGCCAGCGCCGCAACGATGTAGCCATCGCCCGCGTTATTGCCACGTCCGGCCAATACGGTGACCGCCCCGGCATCCGGCCAGCGCCGACGCAGCGCACGCCATGCGGCATGAGCGGCACGCTGCATCAATTCGAAACCGGGAGTGCCGGCGGCAATCAGGCGCGCATCGAGTTCGCGCACCTGGGCGGCGGTATACAGAGCGACGGGCAGGGAATCGGTCATCGGAGCAGGGATCATCGCGGCGGAATGTCTGGCAGAATTATACGCACCCGCCTGTCATGCCGCTCTCCAATGTCCAGCCTCTCTCTCGACCCCGCCGCCCTCGCCCAATCCATCAAGGAATGGGGGCGTGAGCTCGGCTTCCAGCAGGTGGGGATCACCGATGTCGACCTCGGCGAGCACGAAGCGCATCTGGAGGCCTGGCTGGCAGCCGGGTATCAGGGCGAGATGGACTACATGGCCGCCCACGGCAGCAAGCGTTCGCGGCCGGACGAACTGGTGCCGGGCACGCTCAGGGTGATCTCGCTGCGCATGGACTACCTGCCCGGCGACACGCGCATGACGCAGCAGCTCGCAAGTCCGGAGAAGGCCTATGTGTCACGCTATGCGCTGGGCCGCGATTACCACAAGCTGATCCGCAAACGCATCCAGCAGCTCGCCGAGCGCATTCAGCAGATGGTCGGCCCGTTCGGCTTTCGCGCCTTCGTCGACAGCGCGCCGGTGCTGGAGAAGGCCGCCGGGCAGCAGGCAGGGCTCGGCTGGATCGGCAAGAACACCCTGCTGCTCAACCGCAAGGCCGGCAGCTGGTTCTTTCTCGGCGAACTGTTCGTCGATATCGCTCTGCCGGTCGACGAACCGACGACTCGCGATCACTGCGGCAGCTGCCACGCCTGCCTGGACGTCTGCCCCACCGATGCCTTCGTCGGCGAACGGCTACTCGATGCGCGACGCTGCATTTCCTATCTCACCATCGAGCTGAAAGGCGCGATCCCCGTCGAGCTGCGCGACAAGATCGGCAACCGCGTATTCGGATGCGACGATTGCCAGATCGTCTGCCCGTGGAACCGATTCGCCCGCCCCACCGAGCAGAGCGACTTTCAACCACGCCATAGCCTGGACAACGCCGAGCTGGCGCCCCTGTTCCGCTGGACGGAAGAGGAGTTTCTCAGCCGCACCGAGGGTTCGCCGCTACGCCGCGCCGGTTACCAGCGCTGGCTGCGCAACCTGGCGGTCGGCCTGGGCAACGCGCCGTCAAGCATCCCGGTGCTGGAAGCGCTCCAGGCGCGCCGCCACGACCCCTCGGAGCTGGTACGCGAGCATGTCGAGTGGGCGCTGGCGCAACATGCCCAGCGCCAGCCCGACTGACTCGCCAGCCCTGAGGCCGCATCAGGCCTGAGGGGATGCCTGTGCCGGATCGCTGGCTGGAGCCGCGCTGAGCTCACGCAGCTCATCGGCATCCAGCGTCTCCTGCTGTAGCAAACGACGCGCGCAGCGCTCAAGCAGTTCATGCCGCTCCTCGAGCAACCCCAGGCTGCGCTGGAATGCAGACTGCACCAGCTCCTGCACTTCCTCATCGATAGCGGTTGCCGTGCTCTCCGCATAGTCATGCTGCGGCTTGAGGCCGAGCATCGCCTCGTTGCCAAGGAACGAGTTCGGCTCACGCTCCAGCGCCAGGTGGCCGAGACGCTTGGACATGCCGTAACGGGTGACCATGGCCCGGGCGATATCGGTGACCTTGGCCAGATCGTCCGCGGCGCCGGTGGACAGATGGGCGAACACCAGCCATTCCGCCGCGCGCCCGCCGAGCAGCACGGCCATCTTGTTTTCCAGCTCCTCGCGGGTCATCAGGAAGCGGTCCTCGATGGGCCGCTGGATGGTGTAGCCCAGTGCGCCCATGCCGCGCGGGATGATCGACACCTTGTGCACCGGATCGACCCCCGGCAGAGCCATGGCCACCAGGGCATGGCCCATCTCGTGATAGGCGACGATCTCCCGTTCGCGCGGGTTGAGCAGGCGATTGCGCTTCTCCAGGCCGGCGATGATGCGTTCGATAGCCGCGGTGAAATCTTCCATCGCCACCGCCTCGGCATTGCGCCGGGTCGCCAACAGGGTCGCCTCATTGACCAGATTGGCCAGATCGGCACCGGTAAAGCCCGGCGTCAGCGCGGCGATGGCCTGCGGGTCGACATCGATACCCAGCCGCGACTTCTTCAGGTGCACATTGAGAATCTGCACCCGCCCGACCTTGTCCGGCCGATCGACCAGCACCTGGCGGTCGAAACGGCCGGCGCGGAGCAGGGCCGGGTCGAGAATTTCCGGGCGGTTGGTGGCCGCCAGCAGGACCAATCCGCTGGAGGTATCGAAGCCGTCCATCTCCACCAGCAGCTGGTTGAGCGTCTGCTCCTTCTCGTCATGCCCGCCGGACAATGGTCCGGCGCCGCGGGCGCGGCCGAGGGCATCCAGTTCGTCGATAAAGATGATCGCCGGCGCCTGGGCCCGCGCCTGTTCGAAGAGATCGCGCACCCGCGCGGCACCGACGCCGACGAACATCTCGACGAACTCGGAACCGGAAATGGAGAAGAACGGCACCTTCGCCTCGCCAGCGACGGCGCGCGCCAGCAACGTCTTGCCGGTGCCGGGTGGACCGACCAGCAACACGCCCTTGGGCATGCGTCCGCCTAGGCGGCCATAGGTTTGCGGATCGCGGAGAAACTCGATGATTTCCTTGAGCTCGTCCTTGGCCTCGTCGACGCCGGCAACGTCGGCGAAGCTCACTTTCATGTCGGTCTCGACGTAGACACGCGCCTTGCTCTTGCCGATCTGCATCATGCCGCCGCCACCCAGGCCGCTGCCGATGCGCTTGAGCAGGAACAGCCAGATGCCGAAGAAGAGCATGGCCGGGACGATCCACGACAGCAGGTCACGCACCAGCGTGCTTTCCACCTTGCCGGTGTAGCGCACCGGGTACTGCTGCAGATGCTCGGCCAGCTGCGGCTCGACGCGGTTGCTGATGAAACGTCGCTGACCGCTGGCCAAGGGCTCCTTCAGCAAGCCCTCGATGCGCCGCTCGGTGATCGCCAGCTCTTCGACGCGGCCCTCCTTGAGGTGCTGCTCGAACTCGCTGTAGGGGATGGTCGCCACCTCCTGCTGGATCGACAGCAGGTACTGCAGGCCGAGGAACACCAGAATGGCGATCATCCAGTAATTCATGTGGAACTGAGTTCGGTCTTTCACACCTGTTCTCCTTGTGCCGCAGACCGGGAAATTATGCCTGCTGCACGGGAGGCCAGCCTGAACCCAGATCAGTAATAAAGCGCGCCGCTCAAAGACCGCCGCGCACGCCGAGGCCGACACCCAGCTCCGCCGCCACGGCGAAGGGCAGCAGCAGCGTATCCACCAGGGCGCTGGCGGGCAGATCCAGCGCGGGATATTTCGGCGGCATGGCACCGAAACGATCCATCGGGCAGCAACCGCCGTTGAGGCTGTACCAGTCCAGGCGTGTGCCAGAATAGATGATCGGTGCGCCGGGCTTGGCGGCATCCAGCGTGCGCACGCTGGCACAGCCGCCGAGCTGGCTCAGCGTCGCCAGGAGTAGCAGCGCTCGGCCGATCATCTCAATCGTCACTGACGATATGGTGCTCGCCCCAGCGCGGCAGCATGTCCTGCGGGATGTTGAGCAGATTGAGGATGCGCGCAACCACGAAATCGACCAGATCATCGATGGTCTGCGGCTGGTGATAGAAGCCCGGCGAGGCCGGCAGGATGGTCACCCCGAGGTTGGATAGCTTGAGCATGTTCTCAAGGTGAATGCTCGAATAAGGGGCCTCACGCGGTACCAGGATCAACTGGCGACGTTCCTTGAGCGCGACGTCGGCGGCACGCTCGATCAGGTTGTTGCAGGCGCCGGCGGCAATCGCCGACAGCGTGCCGGTCGAGCATGGCACCACCACCATCGCGGTCAGTGCGCCGGAGCCGGAGGCCGGTGGCGCCATCCAGTCCTCCTTGGCGAACACGCGGATCTGCCCCGCGGCGGCACCGGTGTATTCCGAGAGGAACGCCTGCATGGCCTGCGGCTTGGCCGGCAGCACCACGTCGGTCTCGGTGGCCATCACCAGCTGCGCGGCCTTGGAGATCAGGAAGTGCACCTCGCGGTCTTCCTGGATCAGGCAGTCGAGCAGGCGCAGGCCGTACTGCGCGCCGGATGCGCCGGTCATGGCCAAGGTGATGCGTTCCGGTCCGTTCATACATTTGTTCCCTTGTAGCCGCTTGGTCGTGTTCGGGCGGGCTGAAGCGGAACGCCGCCCGGCCCACCCTACTTGCTGATGCGATCCGCGTGGAAATGCCTTCGGCGATTTCCACCCTACCCACGGTCATCGTAGGGTGGAAAACCGCGAAGCGTTTTCCACCTTGAGCAATCAGCCCAACGCCTCAGCCAATTTGCCGTGCAACCCACCGAAACCGCCATTGCTCATCACCACCACCTGGGTGCCCGGCACCGCGTCAGCTTTCACCTTGGCGATGATCGCCTCAAGCGAGTCGCACACGGTGGTCGGCACCGGCGAGCCGGCGACGGTTGCGGCCAGATCCCAGCCAAGATTGGCGGGTGCGTACCAGATCGCCTGGTTGGCCAGCGCCACGGATTCAGCCAGGCCCTCGCGATGCGCGCCGAGCTTCATGGAGTTGGAACGCGGCTCGACCACCGCGATGATCGGCGTATCACCGACGCGCTTGCGCAGGCCGTCGAGGGTGGTGGCGATGGCGGTCGGGTGGTGGGCGAAGTCGTCATAGATGGTCACGCCGTTGACCTCGGCGACCTTTTCCATGCGTCGCTTGACGCTCAGGAACTCGCTCAGCGCCTCGGCGCCCTGCTTCGGCAGCACACCCACATGCCGCGCCGCGGCGAGCGTCGCCAACGCGTTGTTGACGTTGTGCTGGCCGGTCAGGTCCCATTCCACTACGCCCTGTACGACGCCCTCGAAGATCACCTCGAAGCGCGAACCGTCGGCGCTGAGCAGCTTCGCCTGCCACTGGCCGCCGTCACCGGTGGTCTGCACAGGGGTCCAGCAGCCCATGCCGATGACGCGCTTGAGCGCACCTTCCGACTCGGGATGGATGATCAGTCCCTCGCCCGGCACCGTGCGTACCAGATGATGAAACTGCCGCTCGATAGCGGCGATATCCGGAAAGATGTCCGCGTGATCGAATTCCAGGTTGTTGAGGATCGCGGTGCGCGGGCGGTAGTGGACGAACTTGCTGCGCTTGTCGAAGAAAGCACTGTCGTATTCGTCGGCCTCGACCACGAAGAACGGAGTACCACCGAGCCGTGCGGAGATACCGAAGTTCTGCGGCACGCCACCGATAAGAAAGCCCGGGCTCATGCCGGCATGTTCCAGAACCCAGGCCAACATGCTACTGGTGGTGGTCTTGCCATGGGTTCCGGCCGCCGCCAGCACCCAGCGCCCCTGCAGCACGTGGTCGGCCAGCCACTGCGGGCCGGAGACATAGGGCAGGCCCTTGTTCAGCACGTATTCCACCGCCGGGTTGCCGCGACTGAGGGCATTGCCGATCACCACCAGATCCGGCGCCGGCTCGAGCTGGCTCGGCTCGTAGCCCTGGGTCAGCTCGATGCCCTGGGCTTCGAGCTGGGTGCTCATCGGTGGATAGACGTTGGCGTCGGAGCCGGTGACGCGATGCCCGAGTTCCTTGGCCAGCACCGCGAGCGAACCCATGAAGGTGCCGCAGATGCCGAGAATGTGGATATGCATGGATGCCCTCAAAAGCGGTGAGACCCACTGAAAAACTGCGGCGCAGGTTAGCACAGCAGGTCCCGCCAGCCGACCAGGCGCCGTTAGTCGGACGCAGAGCCGAAACACGACCGACTAGTCACCTTCTTGAGCCAGATCATTTCGCCCTCAGGTCCAGATGCGATGCTGCGAAAACCTCATTCTAGACAATCGCAGGCATTCACCATGAGCAGCACCTTCTTCATACCCGCAGTAAACATGATGGGCGCCGGAAGCCTCGATGAAGCGATGGTCGCCATCGCTAACTACGGCTTTCGCAAAGCGCTGATCGTCACCGATGTCGGACTGGCACGAGCAGGCGTCGCCGAAAAGGTCGCCGCGCTGCTGGCTGCCGCGGATATCCAATCGGTCGTATTCGACGGCGCACAACCGAACCCAACCGTCGGCAACGTCGAGAAGGGCCTGACCCAGCTGCGCGACAGCGCCTGCGATTTCATCATTTCCCTCGGTGGCGGCTCGCCTCATGACTGCGCCAAGGGCATCGCCCTGTGCGCCACCAACGGCGGGAATATCGCCGACTACGAAGGCGTCGACCGCTCGGCCAAACCACAACTGCCGCTGGTGGCGATCAACACCACCGCCGGCACCGCCAGCGAGATGACTCGCTTCTGCATCATCACCGACGAAACCCGCCACGTGAAAATGGCCATCGTCGACCGCAATGTCACGCCGCTGCTGTCGGTGAACGACCCGGCCTTGATGGTCGCCATGCCCAAGGGGCTGACCGCCGCGACCGGCATGGACGCCCTCACCCACGCGATTGAAGCCTATGTCTCGACCGCCGCCACGCCGATCACCGATGCCTGCGCGCTCAAGGCCATAGAACTGATCTCGGCAAACCTGCGTACCGCCGTCGAGAACGGCAGCGACATGCCCGCCCGCGAAGCCATGGCCTACGCACAGTTCCTCGCCGGGATGGCGTTCAACAACGCCTCGCTGGGCTACGTCCACGCCATGGCTCACCAGCTCGGCGGCTTCTACGATCTGCCGCACGGCGTCTGCAACGCCGTACTGCTGCCTCACGTGGAGAGCTACAACGCCAGCGTCTGCCCCGAACGCCTGCGCGACGTTGCAACCGCGATGGGCGTGGAGACCCGCGGACTTGACGCCGCGCAGGGTGCCGAAGCAGCACTCGTGGCAATCCGTACCCTGTCGCAGGCAATCGGCATTCCGGGCGGCCTGGCCGAGCTTGGCGCCAAGGCCGATGACATCCCGACGCTGGCCGCCAACGCCATGAACGATGCCTGCGGCCTGACCAACCCGCGCCGCGCCACGCAAGAGGAAATCGAAGCGATATTCCATAGTGCCCTCTGAGCCCCTGG
>NZ_JXXD01000104.1 GCF_000935215.1 Stutzerimonas stutzeri | reverse complement strand
TCTGCCGCCACGAAAAGCGCCTCTGGCCACCGCGACAGTATTCAAGTCGTGATCTACGCTTTATGCAGCGAATCTCCATCCAAGAACAAACCGGAGCCCCCCATGATCTACGCCCCTCCCGGCACCGACGGTGCCCTCGTTACCCTCAAGGCCCGCTACGGCAACTTCATCAATGGCGAGTTCGTCGAACCCGTCAACGGGCAGTATTTCACCAACCTGTCTCCGGTTAACGGACAGCCGATTGCCGAGTTTCCGCGCTCCGACGCCGCCGATATTGAGAAAGCCCTGGACGCCGCCCATGCCGCTGCCGATGCCTGGGGCAAGACCAGCGTGCAGGCGCGCTCGCTGATCCTGTTGCAGATCGCCGACCGTATCGAGCAGAACCTGGAGATGCTCGCCGTCACCGAAACCTGGGACAACGGCAAGGCCGTCCGTGAAACCCTGAACGCCGATATCCCGCTGGCGGCTGACCACTTCCGTTACTTCGCCGGCTGCATCCGCGCCCAGGAGGGCACCGCAGCCGAGATCGACGAGCACACCGCGGCCTATCACTTCCATGAGCCGCTGGGCGTGGTCGGGCAGATCATCCCGTGGAACTTCCCGATCCTGATGGCCGCCTGGAAACTCGCCCCGGCACTGGCGGCAGGCAACTGCGTGGTGCTGAAACCGGCCGAGCAGACCCCTCTAGGTATCGCAGTGCTGATGGAAGTCATCGGCGACTTGCTGCCCCCGGGCGTGCTCAACGTCGTGCAGGGCTACGGTCGTGAAGCCGGCGAGGCCCTGGCCTCGAGCAAGCGCATCGCCAAGATCGCTTTCACCGGCTCCACCCCGGTGGGCTCGCACATCATGAAGCGCGCCGCGGAAAGCATCATCCCGAGCACCGTGGAACTGGGCGGCAAGAGCCCGAACATCTACTTCGAAGACATCATGCAGGCCGAACCGACCTTCATCGAGAAGGCCGCCGAAGGCCTGGTGCTGGGCTTCTTCAACCAGGGCGAGGTGTGCACCTGCCCGTCGCGCGCGCTGGTGCAGGAATCCATCTACGCCCCCTTCATGGAAGCGGTGACGAAGAAGGTCGCGCAGATCAAGCGCGGCGACCCGCTAGACACCGAGACCATGGTCGGCGCCCAGGCCAGCCAGCAGCAGTTCGACAAGATCATGTCCTACCTGGAGATCGCCAAGGGCGAAGGCGCGGAGGTGCTCACCGGCGGCGCAGCGGAGAAGCTCGAAGGCTCTCTCGCCACCGGCTATTACATCCAGCCGACCCTGCTCAAGGGCACCAACCAGATGCGTGTGTTCCAGGAGGAGATCTTCGGCCCGGTGATCGGCGTTACCACCTTCAAGGACGAGGCCGAAGCCCTGGCCATCGCCAACGACACCGAGTACGGCCTCGGCGCTGGCGTATGGACCCGCGACATCAACCGCGCCTACCGCATGGGCCGGGCGATCAAGGCGGGCCGTGTCTGGACCAACTGCTACCACCTCTATCCGGCGCATGCCGCGTTCGGTGGCTACAAGAAGTCCGGCGTCGGTCGAGAAACCCACAAGATGATCCTCGACAGCTACCAGCAGACCAAGAACCTGCTGATCAGCTATGACATCAACCCGCTGGGCTTCTTCTGATAGATCAGCGCGGGTGGCACACGCCGCCCGCGCCTTGAACAAGACACCTGCCGGGCTCCGCCGTGGTGCTACGGAGCACGCAAAAGGTGCGTTCCTGCCGAACTTGGCTGACAAAACACCGTAAATATCGCATTTCCGGCGTGGGGCATGACGCTTGCTAGGGAGAGACTTGCCAACCTATCCAAGAGGATTCCCCCCATGGCTCTCGAACACAGCCGTTCAACGCCACCGCACCACGCAATTGATTTCGAAACCGTTGGCAGTAGTTACTTCCAGGAACGCGAACTGAAGAAAGGCGCCGCCGGCTGGGTGCTGCTGGTCGGTCTCGGCGTCGCCTACGTGATCTCCGGCGACTATGCCGGCTGGAACTTCGGGCTCGCCCAGGGCGGTTGGGGTGGCTTGTTCATCGCCACGTTGCTGATGGCGACCATGTACCTGTGCATGTGCTTCTCGCTGGCCGAGCTGTCATCGATGGTGCCCACGGCTGGTGGCGGCTACGGCTTCGCACGCACCGCGTTCGGCCCGCTGGGTGGCTTTCTCACCGGTACGGCGATCCTCATCGAGTACGCCATCGCGCCGGCGGCCATCGCCGTGTTCATCGGCGCCTATTGCGAATCGCTGTTCGGCATCGGCGGCTGGGCGATCTACCTCGCCTTCTACATCATCTTCATCGGCATCCATATCTTCGGCGTCGGCGAGGCGCTGAAGCTGATGTTCATCATCACCGCCGTCGCTGCCCTGGCGCTGGCCGTGTTCATCGTGGCGATGGTGCCGCACTTCTCGGTGGACAAGCTGCTCGATATCGCACCGACCTCCGCTGCTGGCGCCAGCAGCTTCTTGCCCTACGGCTACGTCGGCATCTGGGCGGCGATTCCCTATGCCATCTGGTTCTTCCTCGCCGTGGAAGGCGTACCGCTGGCCGCCGAGGAAACCAAGAATCCGCAGCGCGATATGCCACGTGGCTTGATCGGCGCCATGCTGATACTCGTCGCCTTTGCTGGCCTGATTTTACTGGTCGGCCCAGGCGGCGCCGGCTCCAGCACCCTGGTGGCGTCCGGCAATCCGCTGGTGGAAGCGCTGACCACCGCCTACGGTTCGTCCACCTGGATGAGCGGCTTCGTCAATCTGGTCGGCCTGGCCGGGCTGATCGCCAGTTTCTTCTCGATCATCTATGCCTACTCGCGGCAGATCTTCGCCCTGTCGCGGGCCGGCTACCTGCCGCGCAAGCTGTCGCTGACCAACAAGAACAAGGCGCCGGTGCTGGCCCTGGTGATCCCCGGCGTGATCGGCTTCCTGCTGTCGCTGACCGGCCAGGGCGACCTGCTGATCCTCGTCGCGGTGTTCGGCGCAACCATCTCCTACGTCTTGATGATGGCCTCGCACATCGTCCTGCGCCTGCGCCGGCCAGACCTGCATCGCCCGTACAAGACACCCGGCGGCATCGTCACCTCGGGCGTGGCGCTGGTGCTGGCCTGCATCGCGGTCATCGCGGGCTTCCTGGTCGACCCGCGGGTGGTGATCGGCGCCGCGATCATCTACGGGATCTTCATCGCCTACTTTGCGATCTACAGTCGACACCATCTGGTGGCCGGCACGCCGGAAGAGGAGTTCGCGGCGATCGAGAAAGCCGAAGCATCGCTGCACTGAAGAAGGAGGCTGACATGGCGTACTCGCACAGCGTGGGCGGCACCACCTGGCGCTTCGACGACCTGCGCGAGGTGATGGCCAAGGCCAGCCCGGGGCGCTCCGGCGACCTGCTCGCCGGGGTCGCGGCCGACAGCGACGCCGAACGCGTGGCGGCGCAGATGTGCCTGGCCCAGGTGCCGCTCAAGCGTTTTCTCGAGGAAGCACTGATTCCCTACGAAAGCGATGAAGTCACTCGGCTGATAATCGACAGCCATGACGCCGCTGCCTTCGCCCCGGTCAGCCACCTGACCGTGGGCGATTTCCGCAACTGGCTGCTCGGCGAGGAGGCGGACGAGTCGTCACTAAAGGCTCTGGCACCGGGCCTGACGCCAGAAATGGTCGCTGCGGTGTCGAAGATCATGCGCGTGCAGGACCTGATCCTGGTCGCGCAGAAGGTCCGCGTCGTTACCCGCTTTCGCAATACCATCGGTCTGGCCGGACGCATGTCCACCCGGCTGCAGCCGAACCATCCCACCGACGACGGCGCCGGCATCGCTGCGAGCATTCTCGACGGCCTGCTCTACGGCAACGGCGACGCGGTGATCGGCATCAACCCGGCCACCGACAGCACCGCCGGCATCTGCGAGCTGCTGAAGATGCTCGACGCGGTGATCGGCCGCTACGAGATCCCGACCCAGGCCTGCATTCTCACCCACGTCACCACTTCCATCGAAGCGATCAACCGCGGTGCGCCGCTGGACCTGGTGTTCCAGTCCATCGCCGGCACCGAGGCGGCCAATGCCAGCTTCGGCATCAGCCTGGCGACGCTGCAGGAAGGCTACGAGGCCGGCCTGTCGCAGAAGCGCGGCACCCTCGGCGACAACCTCATGTATTTCGAGACCGGCCAGGGCAGCGCGCTTTCGGCTAACGCCCATCACGGCGTCGATCAGCAGACCTGCGAAGCCCGCGCCTACGCCGTCGCGCGCCGCTACAAGCCGCTGCTGGTGAACACCGTGGTCGGCTTTATCGGCCCGGAGTACCTCTACAACGGCAAGCAGATCATCCGCGCCGGGCTGGAGGACCACTTCTGCGGCAAGCTGCTCGGCGTGCCCATGGGTTGCGACATCTGCTACACCAACCACGCCGAAGCCGACCAGGACGACATGGACATGCTGCTGACCCTGCTCGGCACGGCGGGCATCAACTTCATCATGGGCATCCCGGGCTCGGACGACGTGATGCTCAACTACCAGACCACCTCCTTCCACGACGCGCTCTACGTGCGCCAGGTACTCGGCCTCAGGCCCGCGCCGGAATTCGAGGAGTGGCTGGCGAAGATGCAGATCCTCCGCCAGGACGGCAACCGCCTGCAGCTCGGCCGCGAGCTGCCCGAAGCCTTCCGCCGGGCGCTGGAGAACATGGCATGAAGCGGCTCTTGCTACCTCGGCCATGCTCAGGTGGAAAACGCTGCGCGCTTCTTCACGCGTCTGACCGTCACGCTCCGAGGTAGCCATGCCCGATCGAACTCCCGCGATAGAGAATCCCTGGCAGCACCTGCGCCAGCTGACCCCGGCACGCATCGCCCTTGGCCGGGCTGGTGTCAGCCTGCCCACCGACGCGCAGCTGGATTTCCAGTTCGCCCACGCCCAGGCGCGCGACGCGGTGCATCTGCCGCTGGACTGCGAAGCGCTGGCTGCCGAGCTGGAGAAACATGACCTCAGCCATCTGCACCTGCGCAGTGCCGCTTCAGACCGGCAGATCTATCTGCAGCGTCCCGACCTCGGCCGACGCCTCGACGACGCCAGCGCCGCCACGCTCGACGAGCACGCCGGCGAAGGCTGCGATCTGGCGCTGGTGATCGCCGACGGCCTCTCCGCCCTGGCCGTGCAACGCCACGCCGCACCGATGGCCTTGAAGATTGCAGAACAAGCTCGCGCCGAAGGGTGGTCCCTCGGGCCGATCACCCTGGTCGAACAGGGACGCGTGGCGATTGCCGACGAAATCGGCCAGCGCCTCAAGGCGCGCATGGTGGTCATTCTGCTCGGCGAACGCCCAGGGCTCAGTTCGCCAGACAGCCTGGGCCTGTACTTCACCTGGGCGCCAGAGGTCGGCCGGCACGATGCGCAGCGCAACTGCATTTCCAACATTCGCCCCGAGGGCCTGAGCTACAACCTCGCCGCGCACCGCCTGCTCTACCTGATGCGCGAAGCCAGCCGCCGACAGCTCTCCGGCGTACAGCTCAAGGACGAGGCAGAAGTCCCAGCGCTGGAAGGTGAACCCCGCGCCGGCAACTTCCTGCTCGGCTGAGCCGGCTCAGGCCGGCTGCCAGGGCTCAAGCGCCTGGCTGTAGACCACCGTGCCGTCGATGTCGCGCAGACTCACGCCCAGCGCACCGCTCTGCGCGTCGATCTCCACCTCGCCGAAGAACTGGAAGCCGGCCCGCGGCGAGCTGTTCGCAGTCGCCGGAGCCTTCTGGAACACCACCTCCGGGCCGAAGGTGCCATCCAGCGGATTCGGTCCGAAGCTGCCGGCGTTCAGTGGCCCGGCGACAAACTCCCAGAACGGTTCGAAACGCTGATAGGCAGCGCGATTGGGGTGATAGTGATGCGCCGCGCAGTAGTGCACATCCGCGGTCAGCCAGACGGTGTTGCGCACTCGTGCACGCTGGATAAAGGTCAGCAGGTCGGCGATTTCCAGCTCCCGGCCCAACGCCTCGCCGTCGTTGCCATTGGCGATTGCCTCCCAGCGCGGACCGTCCGGTACGTGCAGGCCGATGGGCATGTCGGCGGCGATGACCTTCCAGGTCGCGCGCGAGGCCCGCAGCTCTCGCTTGAGCCAACGCAGCTGCTCGCGGCCGAGAAACGCCGTGTCGGTGCCCTGCTCCGCTTGCAGGTTGTGGGTGTTCGGCCCGCGGTAGCTGCGCATGTCCAGCACGAACACATCCAGCAGCGGCCCGTAGCTGACCTTGCGATAGATGCGCCCGAGCTTGTCGCCGCGGGCCATGCGCATCGGTGCGTATTCCAGATACGCCTGGCGTGCGCGCTGCACCAGCGTATCGATGTCGCGCACCTGCTGATAGCGGCCATCCAGCTCCTTGCTCGGCGACCAGTTGTTGGTCACCTCGTGGTCATCCCACTGCCAGATCTGCGGCACCTCGGCGTTGAAGGCGCGCAGATTTTCGTCCAGCAGGTTGTAGCGGTAGTTGCCGCGAAACTCATTGAGCGTCTCGGCGACCTTGCTCTTCTCTTCGATGACCAGATTGCGCCAGATGCTGCCGTCCTCGGCAGTCAGCTCGGCTGGGATCGGCCCGTCGGCGTAGATCACGTCGCCGCTGTGCAGAAAGAAGTCCGGTCGGCGCATGCGCATGCTTTCGTAGATGCGCATGCCGCCGAAGTCCGGGTTGATGCCGTAGCCCTGGCCGCAGGTATCGCCACCCCAGACAAAACGGATATTGCGCGGGCGAGTTGGTGCGCTGCGCAGATGGCCGAACCAGGGCTCGCTGAGCACGCCACTGCGGGCATCCTCGAAGCGCGCGCGGTAGAAGATCGACTGATCTGCCGGCAGCCCACGCAGATCGACGCGAGCCGTGAAGTCCTGACCGGCATCGGTGATCGAAGACAGCATGCGCCGCGGATTGCCGAAGCGGCTGCGCGTATCCCACTCGACGACCAATCGTCCAGGCCTGTCGCAGCGGCTCCAGATCAATGCGCGGCCGTCCGTGACGTCGCCGGACTGCACGCCGTCGAGCATCTGCGGGCGCTCGCGCGGCGCGGCGATGATGGCGGGTGCAATGCCCAGGGCCGGCAGGGCGATGCCGGCGCCGATGCCCTGCAACAGTTGGCGGCGTTTCTGATCCGGTGCGGTCATCTCGGGGTCTCCTTGCGAGTGAGTGGTTCTCCTGATGTAGCCGCCCCGCTTGACAGTCCCGTGACGCACCGACCGACGGCACTTCACTGCTTGTCGCATCCCGCAGCCACGCTTAATGTGGGCGCCCACTTCGCTGGAGCCTCCGCCCATGTGGTCCTTCCGCGCCTGGCAGCGCAAACGCATCCTTGCCCGCAACCCGGTCGCGCCTGAGCTGTGGCAGCAGGTGCTCGACAGCCTGCCGATACTCGATGGCCTGAGCGGGGACGAGTTGAGCCGCCTGCGTGAGCGCGCCGTGCTGTTTCTGCACGACAAGCGCCTGACGCCGCTGGCCGGCGTCGAACTGCAACCCCAGGACCGCCTGCGCCTGGCGCTGCAGGCGCAATTGCCGCTGCTGCACCTGGCCGATCTCGGCTGGTATCGCGGCTTTCACGAAATCGTGATCTACCCCGACGACTTCCTCAGCCCGCAGAGGCACCGCGACGCCGCCGGCGTCGAGCATGAATGGGACGCCGAGCACAGCGGCGAAGCCTGGTTGCAGGGCCCGGTGATCCTGGCCTGGCCTGGCGTGCAGCAGAGTGGCGGCTGGGAGGCCTACAACCTGGTGATCCACGAGCTGGCGCACAAGCTGGATATGCTCAACGGCGACGCCAACGGCCTGCCGCCGCTGCACCGGCAGATGCGCATCGACGCCTGGGCCAGCGCCATGCAGCGCGCCTACGACCAGCTCGACCGCATGCTCGACGCCTACCCGGATGCCGAGACACCGATCGACCCCTACGCCGCCGAGAACCCGGCAGAGTTCTTTGCCGTTACCAGCGAGTATTTCTTCAGCGCGCCCGACGTGCTGCATCGGGCCTTTCCCGAGGTCTACGCGCAGCTGGCGGACTTCTATCGGCAGGACCCGCTGGCGCGCTTGCAGCGCCTGCAGGCCGAACATCCCGATTACCG
>NZ_JXXD01000103.1 GCF_000935215.1 Stutzerimonas stutzeri | reverse complement strand
CGGCGGTCAGCTACGGTCAGGCGCTCTGGCTTACCGCCTGGAACGCAGCATGTGCGGCCACTTCGCCGATCACCAGGATCGCCGGGCTCTTCAGCTTGAAGGCCAAAGCATCGCGGCACATGCCGGCGAGGCTCGAATGGCATTCGCGTTGCTGCGGCAGTGAAGCGTTCTCGATCATCGCCACTGGTGTACCGGCGGAAAGTCCGCCCTCCAACAGCCCGGCCTGCACCTGTTCCAGCTTGCTCACACCCATGTACACCACCAGCGTGGTGCCGCTTTTGGCCAGCGCCTGCCATTCCGGACTGCTGTCGTCGAGCGTGTGCGCCGTGACCAGGGTGACGCCGCGGGCTACGCCGCGCTGGGTCAGCGAGATACCGCATTGCGTGGCGCCGGCCAGGCCGGCGGTGATGCCGTTGACCAGCTCGACCTCGATGCCGCGTGCCGACAGCCATTCGGCTTCTTCGCCACCGCGGCCGAAGATGCACGGATCGCCACCCTTGAGGCGCACCACGCACTTGCCCTGGCGGGCGTAACGCAGCATCAGACGGTGGATGAAGGCTTGCGGTGTGGAGCGGCAGCCGCCGCGCTTGCCCACCGGGATGATGCGAGCGTTCGGGCAGTGTTCGAGCACGGCGGGGTTGACCAGGTCATCGATCATCACCACCTGTGCCTCGCCCAGCGCGCGCACGGCCTTGAGAGTCAGCAGTTCCGGATCGCCAGGGCCGGCGCCTACCAGCCAGACTTTTGCGCTCATGGGGTAATCCTCGTCTTGGTTGGTATCAGAGAAGTGCGCGTTCCGGCTGGCTGGCCAGCAGACGCTTGATTTCGGGTACGCAGGAGCCACAGCTGGTGCCGCAGCCGAGCTCCTGCTTGAGGCCGGTCAGATCGAGACCGCGCTCGATGCCTGCACGGACCTTGCTCTGGCTGACGTTCATGCAGTTGCACAGAATACGGTCGGTGCTGATGGTTGCGCCGCCAGGTGGCGCGCTGAGTGGAGCCAGCAGCCAGCGACGCAGTTCGGCGTCGGCGTTGCCGCTTTCCCAGAGTCCGCGCAGCCACTGCCGGGCGGCGGTCTCGCCGGCCAGGCGCAACGCGACGATACGGCCTTCCTCGATGCGTACGCGCTTGCCGACCGCGCGACGCGGGTCGTCATAGGCCAGCACCGGGCCTTCGTCGAGGCCGAGCAGGCTGTCGATGGTGTCCAGCTCGGCAGCCGTTGGCGCCGCATTCCGGGCGGCGCGGATCAGCAACGCCGAGCGTTCGCGCCCGCCGAGGCTGAAACTGGCGTAGTCGAAGGTTTCGAACAATGGCCGCAGCGCCTCGAAGCGTCGCTGCACATCGCCCTCAACCAGCGCGAAGAACTGCCAGGGCAGTTCGACCTGTTCCACTTCGATGCCGGCATGCTTGAGTTCCGGCTGTTTCGACAGGGAGTCGACGCTGGCCAGGGTCAGCATGTTGCAGCCCAGCCCCTTGAGAAAGCGATCACCCCAGTGCATCGGCAGGAACGCCTGGCCGGCACGCAGGCTGTCGTCCTTCTGTACCGGCAGGATCAGGCTGCCGCGCCGGCTCTTCACCTTCACCAGCTGGCCGTCCAGCAGACGCCGGCGGCGCATGTCATCAGCGTTCATTCCGAGCAACGCTTCTTCGACATGGCCGAACAGCCGCGCCGCGGTGCCAGTGCGGCTCATGCCGTGCCACTGGTCGCGTAGCCGGCCGGTATTGAGCGTGAGCGGATAGCGCGCCTCGCGCTTTTCCTTCGGCGCCTGGTAGTGCTCGGCGATGAAACGGGCGCGGCCATTGGCAGTGGGAAACACACCGTCATCATAAAGCCGCGCGGTGCCTTGTTCGCTGCCTGGCGGAAACGGCCATTGCTGCGGACCGAGGGTATCGATCAGTGCGTAGCTCAGGCCGCTGTAGTCCAGATCGCGGGCGGCGGTGAGCGGCTTGTACTCCTCGAACAGCGCTTCGGCATTCTCGAAAGTGAACAGGCTCGGGCGGCCGGGGCGCAGGTGACGTTCCAGGCGTCGGGCGAAATCGCAGGTGATCGCCCAGTCCGCACGGGCTTCGCCTGGGGCCGGCACGGCGCGGCGCACGTGGCTGATGCGACGCTCGGAGTTGGTCACCGTGCCTTCCTTCTCGCCCCAGCTCGCGGCCGGCAGCAGAAGGTCGGCGTGGCGGCAGGTTTCGGTGGTGAAGAAGGCTTCCTGCACCACGACGAAGGGGCAGGCGGCCAGGGCCTCATGGACTTTCTGCTGGTCCGGCAGCGACTGAGCCGGGTTGGTGCAGGCGATCCACAGCGCCTTGATCTTGCCGACGCGCACGGCGTCGAACAGCTCGATGGCGGACAGGCCGGGCTGTTTCGGCAGCTGCTCGACGCCCCAGTAGTCCGCGACTTCGGCACGGTGTGCGGCGTTGGCCGCTTCGCGGTGACCGGGCAGCAGATTGGACAGGCTGCCGGTTTCGCGGCCGCCCATGGCGTTCGGTTGGCCGGTCAACGAGAAAGGGCCGGTGCCTGGCTTGCCAATCTGACCGGTGGCCAGGTGCAGGTTGATCAGCGCACTGTTCTTGGCGCTGCCAGCGGTGGACTGATTCAGCCCCATGCACCACAGGCTTAGAAAACTAGGCGCGCTACCAATCAGTCGTGCGCAGTTCTGCAGGTCGTCGACGCTGATGCCGCAGAGGTCGGCGACCATGGCCGGGGTGTAGTCGCGCACCAGACTTTTCAGCGCATCGAAGCCGTCGGTATGGGCATCGATGAAGCGGCGGTCGATCCAGCCTTCCCACATGAGGATATGCAGCAGGCCGTGGAACAGCGCGACGTCGGTGCCCGGCAGGATCGGCAGGTGCAGGTCGGCGAGCTCGCTGGTGTCGGTGCGCCGCGGGTCGATGACGATGATGGTCATCTCCGGCCGCTTCGTCTTGGCTTCCTCCAGCCGGCGGAACAGCACCGGATGCGCATAGGCCATGTTGCTGCCGGCGATCAGCAGGCAGTCGGCCTGCTCGATGTCCTCGTAGGAGCAGGGTGGGGCGTCGGCGCCCAGGCTGCGCTTGTAGCCGACCACCGCAGAGGACATGCACAGCCGCGAGTTGGAATCCAGGTTGTTGGTGCCCACCAGGGCGCGGGCCAGTTTGTTGAAGGCGTAGTAGTCCTCGGTCAGCAGCTGGCCGGAGACATAGAAGGCGACGCTGTCCGGCCCGTGTTCGCGGATGGTCTCGGCGAACACGTTAGCGGCATGCTCCAGGGCGCTGTCCCAGTCGGTACGGCCGCGGGCCAGGCCCTTACCCAGGCGCAGCTCGGGATAGAGGGCGCGGGCACCGAGATCGCCGGTCAGGTGCAGGGTCGAGCCCTTGCTGCACAGCTTGCCGAAGTTGGCCGGATGGCTGGGGTCGCCGGCCACATCGAGGATGCGCTCGCCGTCGTGCTCGATCAGCACGCCACAGCCGACACCGCAGTAGCAGCAGGTCGAGGCGGTTGTCATAAGCATGGCGTCGTCTCCTGGGAAAAGGTGCTGGTCAACTGCGGTGTGTTCAGGCCGCGCAATCCTTGCGCTGGTTAAGCGAAAGCTGCACGCGACCATTCTCGACGCGCGCCTCGTGGCGGTGGGCGCAGCCGACGTCGGGCGCTAGTGCTTCGCCGCTTTGCAGGTCGATCTGCCAGTTATGCAGTGGGCAGGCGACCTGCTTGCCGTAGACGATCCCCTGCGACAGCGGGCCGCCCTTGTGTGGGCAGCGGTCGTCGAGGGCGAAGACCTGATCGTCCGAGGTGCGGAATATTGCGATGTCGCCCTTGGGGCCAGCGATGATGCGCGAACCGAGTGGGTTGATCTCATCCAGTGCGCAGATATCGAGCCAGTTCATGCAGTGTCCCTCCAGATCAGGTTCTCAGGCGTTTTCCAGCTGCTTGACGGCGATGCGGTCGAATTCCTTCTTCAGCTGCGGCTTGGAAACTTGCTCCTGCCACGGGTCCTGCTCGAAGGAGAGCGAGAACAACAGCCGCTGATGCAGCGCCTTGCGTCGCTCGGCGTCGTCCAGCACGGCCTTCTTGATGTGGTCCATGCCGACGCGCTGCATGTAGTGCACGGTGCGCTCAAGGTAGAAGGCTTCTTCGCGGTAGAGCTGCAGGAACGCCAGGCTGTATTCCATGACGTCTTCGGCGCTCTTCACCTTGACGAAGAACTCGCCGGCCTCGGTCTTGATGCCGCCGTTGCCGCCGATGTACAGCTCCCAGCCGGAGTCCACGCCGATGATGCCGACGTCCTTGATACCGGATTCGGCGCAGTTGCGCGGGCAGCCGGAGACGGCCAGCTTGACCTTGTGCGGCGACCACATGTTGAAAAGGGCGTGTTCCAGGTCGATGCCCATCTGCGTCGAGTTCTGCGTGCCGAAGCGGCAGAACTCGCTGCCGACGCAGGTCTTCACGGTGCGGATGGATTTGCCGTAGGCGTGGCCGGAGGGCATATCCAGGTCTTTCCAGACGCCTGGCAGGTCTTCCTTGCGGATGCCCAGCAGGTCGATGCGCTGGCCGCCGGTGACCTTGACCATCGGCACCTGATACTTGTCCGCCACATCGGCGATGCGGCGCAGCTCGGAGGCGTTGGTGACGCCGCCCCACATGCGCGGCACGACGGAGTAGGTGCCGTCCTTCTGGATGTTGGCGTGGGCGCGCTCGTTGATGAAGCGCGATTGCGGATCGTCCTTGGCCTCGCCCGGCCAGGTGGAGATCAGGTAGTAGTTCAGCGCCGGACGGCAGGTGGCGCAGCCGTTCGGCGTGCGCCATTCCATGAAGGCCATGGCCGCCGGAATGCTGGTCAAGTGGTGCTCGCGAACGGCCTTGCGCACCTGGCCGTGGTTAAGGTCGCTGCAGCCACAGATGGCCTTCTCGCTCTTCGGCTTGACGTCGGCGGCGCCGCCGACGGTGTTGATCAGGATCTGTTCGACCAGCCCGGCACAGGAGCCGCAAGAGCTGGCGGCCTTGGTGTGCTTTTTCACCTCGTCCACCGAGAACAGCCCGTGTTCCTGGATCGCCTTGACGATGGTGCCCTTGCACACGCCATTGCAGCCGCACACTTCCATATCGTCCGGCATCGACATGGCCTTGCTCTGGCCCTGGTGGCCAGCATCGCCGATGGCGCCCTCGCCAAACATCAGATGGTCGCGGATCTGGCCCACGTTCTGGCCCTCGCGTACCTGGCGGAAGTACCAGCCGCCATCGGCGGTATCACCGTACAGGCAGGCGCCGACCAGCACGTCGTCCTTGATCACCAGCTTCTTGTAGACACCGCCGATGGGGTCGGAGAGGGTGATGGTCTCGGTACCGTCGCCGCCGATGAAATCGCCAGCCGAGAACAGGTCGATGCCGGTGACCTTTAGCTTGGTCGAAGTCACCGAGCCGAGATAGCGGGAGAAGCCAAGCATGGCCAGGTGGTTGGCGCAGACCTTGGCCTGTTCGAACAGCGGTGCGACCAGGCCATAGGCGGTGCCGCGATGGTTGGCGCATTCGCCGACGGCGTAGATGCGCGGGTCGTAGGTCTGCAGGGTGTCGTTGACCAGAATGCCGCGATTGCACGGGATGCCGGCCTGTTCGGCCAGTTCGCTGTTGGGGCGGATGCCGGCGGCCATCACCACCAGGTCGGCGGGGATCACGTCGCCGTCCTTGAACTTGACCGCGCATACCCGGCCTTCGCCGTTGTCGAGCAGTTCGGCGGTGTGCTTGGGCAGGAGAAACTTCAGGCCACGGCTTTCCAGCGCGCTCTGCAGCAGGGTGCCGGCAGTCTTGTCCAGCTGGCGCTCCATCAGCCAGTCACCGATGTGCACCACGGTGACGTCCATGCCCCGCAGCTTTAGGCCGTTGGCCGCTTCCAGGCCGAGCAGGCCGCCGCCGATGACCACCGCGTGTTTGTGGGTCTTGGCGGTTTCCATCATCACTTGGGTGTCGGCAATGTCGCGGTAGCCGATTACGCCCTGCAGGTCCTTGCCGGGAATCGGCAGGATGAACGGGTTGGAGCCGGTGGCGATGAGCAAGCGGTCGTATTCCGCCTCGCTGCCGTCATCGGCGATCACCCGGCGTTTGACCCGGTCAATCTTCACCACCTTGCGGTTGAGCTTGAGGTGGATATCGTTCTCGGCGTACCAGTTCAGGTCGTTGAGCACGATCTCTTCGAACTGCTGTTCGCCGGCCAGCACCGGGGAGAGCAGGATGCGGTTGTAGTTGGGATGTGGCTCGGCGCCGAACACCGTGATGTCATAGAGCTCGTTGGTGAGCTTGAGCAGTTCCTCAAGGGTCCGCACGCCGGCCATGCCGTTGCCGATCATTACCAGTTTGAGTTTCTTCATGCCCGTTCTCCGTGCCAGCTGCCGTCCGGCCTGCTCGAAATTTTTCAACAACAAAAAAGGCGTCCCACCGGTTACCCAGTGAGGACGCCTTTGTCCGTGTCCCGCTCTGTCGGGAGACCTGCCGCTCCACGTTGAGGGTCAGGTCGTAATGATTCTTCGAGGTTCTGCTTTGCAGAGGTTATGCCAATTTGCAAATACACCAATTTTCAAGGGCTTGAGCGGTTGATGGGGCGTTGGCCGCGGAGCATCGTTGCACTGATATGCAGCGGCTTGCGCCCTGATGGTGCGAATCGCCATCGAAGCGACTCCAAAAACGCCGTTGACAGGCTGCGGCCAGCTTTCTAAAGTTTCGCCCATGCGCCGATTTAGTCAGCTACTTGCGGGGCGCCTGGAGCCGATGGCTTCGAAATACCGCTAAAGCGCTGGTTCCGGTGTCGCCTCCCACCGCTGCCCAGCGGAATCCTCGAGGCGGAAGTTGAATCAATGAACGCAAAGCACGCCCAGTTGCGCCTGGCCCCGATCACCAGCGGCCTACACCCCAGCAATCCGAAAGTCCTCCTCGGCGGTACTCACCAGCCATCTCTGTTGCGCTACCTCGAAGGTTGGCCGCGACGTCATCGCAAATCCCGCGCCCTGCTTATCCAGTTCGCCACGGCCGACGAGTCGCTGGCGCGTTTTGCCACCGACAGCTTCGATCTGGCCGTGATTCAGGCACCGACCGCTGAGCGCCTGGAAGAATGCGTGTGCGAGCTGACCCGGGTGGCGCGCCAGGGGCTGATTACCCGTCGCTGAGCGTCAAGCGCCTTTTATCAGCAGCACGACCAGCAGCAGGTTGAGTAGCAGCGACAACAGCGCCATGCCGCGCCATACCTTGAGCGGCTCACGTTCGAGCAGGGGGCGCAGCCGAAGGCTGGCGCTGCGCTGTTCGCCCTGTTCCAGCTCAAGCAGCCATTGCTCGGCGGTTTCGAAACGCTGTCGTGGATCGACCGCTAGCACGCGGGCGAGACTTTCCTCCAGCCAGGTCGGCACGTCCGGGCGATAGCGGCTGGCCGGTGTCGGGTTGCCGAAGCGTGGATGCTGGAAGGCTTCGATCTCGCCGTAGGGGTAGTGCCCGGTCAGCAGGTAATACAGTGTCACGCCGGTCGCATAAAGATCCTGCGCTGCGCTGGGTTCGGCCCCTGTGAATGCCTCCGGGGCAATGAAACTCGGGGTTCCGGGCAGGTGATTGGGCAGGTCGCGAGTCAGCCCGGGGCAGAACGCCAGGCCGAAATCCAGGATACGCAGCTCGCCGTCCTCACCCAGCAGCAGGTTTTCCGGCTTGATGTCACGATGAAGGATGTTGCGCCGATGCAGCATGCCCACCGCGCGGATCAGCCGGGAGGCGACCTGCAGCAAATCGGCCAGTGGCAGCGGGCCGTCTCGTTCGAAGCGTTGCGCCAGGGTCGTCCCGCTGTACTCGCGCTGCACGTAATAGAGGTGTTGGCGTTCTGGCAGCGGATGCAGTTCGGCGAAGTTGCGCCCGGCAACCCGGCGCATGAACCATTCTTCCTGGAGCAACGCCGGTCCTGCGTCTGCCTCGTCCTGCCGGCTGGGTGGCAGCGTCTTCAGCAGCCAGGCCTGGCCCTGAGCATCTTGCACCCGATAGATCAGCGACTGCCGCGACTCGTGCAGCAGTGCATTCACCTGCCAGCCCTCGAACAGCTGGCCGGGGCGCAGCTTCGGCGGCAACGGCCAATGATCGAGCTGGGCGAGGGCGTCGGCCAGCACCGCTTCGGGCAGGGCTTCGACGCGCAGAAGCAAGGCACTGGCGTTGTCCTGACTGCCGCTCTGGTGCGCCAGATTGACCAGCGCCCGTGCCGCGGCGCCTAGGTCGGGTTGATCGTGCAGGATATGCGCGATGTCGCGTTCGGGGACGCAGGACCAGACGCCGTCGCTCAGCAGCAGGTAGCTTTCGCCTTCTTGCAGCTCGCCGTCGAGGTAGTCCATCACCAGGTGCTGATCCAGTCCCAGCGCACGCTTGAGCACATGCTGCATGCCCGACTGCTCCCAGACATGGTCTTCGCTGAGTCGCTCGAGCTGGGAGCCGTTCCAGCGGTAGGCGCGGCAATCGCCAACATGCGCCAGGGTGAAGCGGCGACCGCGCAGCACCAGTGTGGTGAGGGTGGTCAACAGCGGCTGGTTGCCGCCGTTGGCCTGCAGCCAGCGGTTGTGCGCGACCAGCACGCGGTCGAGTGATTGCGCGACGGCCCAGGTCTCCGGCGTCGCGTAATAGTCGAAAGCCAGCGCCTGCAAGGTCGCTCGCGCAGCCAGGCCGCCATCGGCGCACTGGCTGACGCCATCGGCCAGCGCGAACAGATAGCCCTTGCCGGTTGCCAGCCCGGGCGCCGGGGTGACGATGCGTATCGCATCCTGGTTTTCCGGGCGCGGTCCGGCAGCGCTGGCCTCGCCATAGCTCAATCGCAGGGGCATGGTCGTTCTCGAATGACTGCGTACTGCAGCAGAGCAATATTCGCGCCCTGCAGGATCTGCGTGGGCATCACACCCGCGCCGCGGTTACCGCAGCAGAACCCCAGGTGGTGCGCCAGCGACGCTTGACGCCATAGAGACCGAACCAGGCGAGCACGCCGAGGCTGGCGAATAGCCAGAGGCCGAACTGGTAGTCACCGGTCGATTGTTTGACTGCGCCAAGCCCGGCGGTGAGCAGAAAGCCGCCGATGCCGCCGGCCATGCCGACCAGTCCGGTCATCACGCCGATCTCCTTGTTGAAGCGCTGCGGCACCAATTGGAACACCGCACCGTTGCCGGCACCCAAGCTGAGCATGGCGACCACGAACAGCGCCAACGCTGCAGTCGAACTGGCCAGATTGAACCCCACCACGGCGATACAGAAGGCGGCGACGGTGTACATCACCAGCAGTGCACGGATGCCGCCGATGCGGTCGGCAAGAGCGCCGCCAAGGGGCCGCAGCAGGCTGCCGGCGAAGACGCAGGCAGCGGTGTAGTAGCCGGCCTTGACCGGGTCGAAGGCGTACTGGTCGTGGAAATAGCCGGGCAGGGTGCTGGCCAGGCCGAGAAAGCCGCCAAAGGTCACGCTGTAGAAGAACATGAACCACCAGCTGTCGCGGTCGCCCAGCGCCTTCATGTAATCGGCCAGCGACTTCGGCGCCGGGCGGTTGGGCGCATTCTTCGCCACGCTGGCGAAGATGATCAGGGTGAGGACCAGCGGGATCAGCGCCAGGCCGAATACGTTGTTCCAGCCGAAGATGGCCGCCAGGACCGGCGCGAACAGGGCCGCCAGCACTGTGCCGGAGTTACCGGCACCGGCGATGCCCATCGCCTTGCCCTGGTGCTCTGCCGGATACCACTGTGAGGCCAGCGGCAGCGCGACGGCAAAGGATGCGCCGGCCATGCCGAGGAACAGGCCGAGCAGCAAAGCCTGCTCGTAGCTGTGGATGCCATGCAGCCAGGCGACGAACAGCGCGACGATGACGACGCTCTGGCCAAACAGCCCCGCGGTTTTCGGCGATGTGCGATCCGCCAGGATGCCCAGCGCCAGACGTAGTACGGCACCGGCGAGGATCGGCGTGGCGACCATGAAGGCGCGTTGCTGGGTGGTCAGGCCGAGATCGGCGGCGATCTGCACGCCCAGCGGGCCGAGGACGTACCAGACCATGAAGCTCAGGTCGAAGTAGAGGAAGGAGGCAAACAGGGTCGGCGCGTGGCCGGCTTTCCAGAAACTCGTGCTCATTGGATCGGCTCCAGGGCGTTCGTGACGCGGCGTTGGCCGCTAGGGCTGCTCAGACCGCCCCCTCGTCGAGGCGGAAAACAAAAAGGCGCCGCAGCACGCCTGCCGGAGCAGGTGTGGTGCGACGCCTTTGTCGTGATATTGCAGACCGCCGTTGGCCTGCCTGAAGCGGAACTAGCATCTAGCGTGCCAGCCTGCGGAGGCCGCCGATTCTGTGCGTTCGGCGTGGCTAAGCAGATGGCGTACGACGACAAAGCGCACAGATAGCGCGCAACCGCGCGCCAAATCAGGGCAAGGCATCTCGTAAAACCCAGGCGCGCTTGCTGTTAGTCTTGAGCGGCTTTTGCCAAGGAGCGAGCGATGCCTCTGATTGCGACCCTGACCCTCAACCCCGCGATGGACCTTTCCGTGAGCACCGCCCGGGTGATCAGTACCGAAAAGCTGCGGTGTTCGCTGCCGCGCCACGACCCGGGTGGCGGCGGGATCAACGTGGCGCGGGTGGTGAAGACGCTCGGGGGCAGGGCGATCGCCATCTATCCGGCTGGAGGGCCCTTTGGCGATCTCCTGAAACGTTCGCTGGACGAACTGGGTCTGGTGCATCGTCCGGTGTCCATTACTGGCGATACCCGCGAGAGTTTCACTGTCGACGAGCTGGGCTCAGGCCTGCAGTACCGTTTCGTGTTGCCCGGTCCGACGCTATCCGCGCAGGAACTTCAGCGTTGCCTCGACAGCCTCGTAGCGCTGCAGCCAGCGCCGGCCTATGTGGTGCTGAGCGGCAGCTTTCCACCTGGCGTCGACCTGGGTTTCTACGACGAGCTGCTGGCATTGACGCGCGGTATCGGTGCGCGGCTGGTCGTCGATCTGTCCGGCGAGCCATTACGCCACGCCGCCCGGCAGGGCGGTGCATACCTGATGAAGCCGAGCCTCGACGAGCTGTCCAGCCTTGTGGGCTACCCCATCTCCAGCGAGGCCGAACAGGCGGCAGCGCTGCGCCGCCTGATCGCTCAGGGCTGCGCCGAAGTGGTCGTGTTGTCGCTGGGAGCCCAGGGTGCGCTGTACGCCTGTGGCGATGAGCTGCAGCGCCTGCCGTCGGCGGATGTCCCGGTAGTCAGCGCGGTGGGTGCGGGTGACAGCATGCTCGGCGCCATGGTGCTGGCGCTGGCCGAGGCGCGCTCGCTACAGGATGCGGTGTGCCGGGGCATTGCCGCGGGTGCCGCGACGGTGATGCGTCCGGGCACCGAGCTGTGTCATCGCGAGGATGTCCAGCGGTTGCTGCAATCTGTGGCAGACGCCCCTATTCGATCCGGTTGACCCGCGGAAACTTGCCGGCGAACGCCTCGGGCATGGCGACGACGCGGCTTTGGGCATAGTCGTAGAAGACGAAACCGGATTTGGCCATGGCGATCAGTGTGCCGTCGGCAGGGCGGGTGATGCGGAAGATGATATCGCCGCCGTACTTGTTGAAATCCATCACCCCGACCTCGAACAGCAGCGCATCACGGGCATGGGCCTCGGCTTTGTAGGTCGTGGCAAGGTCGGTCACGATGATCCCGGCGCCATCCTGACGGGTCTCGGCTACCCCGTAGGCGAACAGGAAGCGCGCCCGCGCCTCGGAAATCATCGAGATCATCGAATCGTTGGCCAGATGGTTGCCGGCGTTGATGTCGGTGATTCGTACAGTGAGCTGGGTGGAAAAGCAGTACTGGTCTTCCGGGAAATGCAGGGTAAGACGCGCCATGGGTCGCTCGGTAATCGGTAGAAGGCGCGCATTCTAGCGTTGTGTTCTTCGCCGGGGTTAGATGCGCGCTCGTGGCTGCAGTCTTGACCGCGAATGAGCTGGCATTGAGCAGGCTCATTTGCGGCCGAGGCGCTTCTAATGGAAACCCGCGTGTAGCGGATCCTGCACGTAGCCATGCGTTGCCGGCCGCCAATGGAGCGGAGACCGGCCCCGCAACCTCGATCCGTCAGCCCGCCCGGTGCAAGCCGTGCTGCGCTAGTGCACCACTGTGCTGCAGACGTTGCCGGATCAACTGCAAGCGCGCGTCGATGAAGGGAGTGACCAGGGCAAAGCACTCGGGCGGGCTCAGCCTGGGTTGGGCTGCATGTATCACGCTGCGCTCCAGCTTGCCGACCAGCCGCTTCAGCTCCATATCGGTGTCTGTAACCATGCGCCGACAGAGTGCTTTCAGGCGCTTTTGCAAGGCCGGCGTGCAGCCGCCCTGATTCGAGGCGACGACGCAGAGGCCGCGCAGGCGTGCCACGTCTTCCAGTTCGCGGCAGGCGCGAGCGGCTTCGGCGGGTTCGTTGCTCGACATCGGCGCCCGCTTCTCAAGCGCATCGATAAGGGTTTCGATCAGAGCGCAATGCCCGTCGAAATCGGCAGGGTTGTTGCGCAGAGCCAGCCAGCCTTCGGTTATCGAATACGCATCGGGCAGGGCACTGCGCTGTTGCAGACGTTGCGTCAGGCTTGTCGCCAGCGCGCAGCGCAGCGCTACCGCAGTGGGTTCGCTCTGTACGCCCAGACCGCGATGCTGTTGCAGCAGGCGGAGAATCTCCAGATCTTCCTGAACTGCCAGCAGGCGCAACTGCGCTACGCGTCGGGAATGTTGTGTGCTGGCCATGCCGTTCAGATAGTGGCCCAGCATCAGCAGTGCACAGGCGATCGCCAAGGTCGCGGTGATGGTCATTCTGCAAATCCCTGAAGTGAGCGCGCGGCACTGCCGCGCGGGCAACAAAAAAGGCGTCCGGACCGGCATGTCGAAACATGCGGTGCAGGGACGCCTTCGTCTTTGCCGGACGCCTTCGTTGGCTCGGCCAATCCATCTAGCAAGCTGCTTGCCAGCCTGCCGCTTGCTGCAGGCTTTCGGCTGAACGCCGCGTCGTGGCGGATGGCGGCGTTGCAGCTGTCTCACGGTCTATACCGAGGGACCGCGAGTACGCTCGCCGATGGTGCGTTTGGTCGAGTGATTGCACTGCGGGCGTGCAGCTCACTGCCCAAGCAGCTCGTTCATGGCGATGATCTGCTCGGCGACCTGGATCAGCTTCTGCTGGCGACTCATCGCCTGGCGGCGCATCAGGGTGTAGGCCTCTTCCTCCTTGCAGTCGCGCATCTTCATCAGCATGCCCTTGGCCAGCTCGATGCGCTTGCGTTCCGCGAGTTGCTGCTCGCGGGCCTGCAATTGCGCGCGGATCGCCTGGTCGGTCTCGAAACGCGCCATCGCCACATCGAGGATCGGCTTGAGCCGCTGGGCCTGAATGCCCTCGACGATATAGGCGCTGACCCCGGCGCGGATGGCCTGACGCATGGCATCCGGGTCACTGTCGTCGGTGAACATGACGATGGGTCGTGGTTGGTCCCGGCTGACCAGCACCACTTGTTCCAGCACATCGCGGCCTGGTGAGTCGGTGTCAATCAGCACCACGTCGGGGCGGATCGCCTCGACCCGCTCGGGCAAATCGATGGTCAGGCCGGATTCATCGATGACTTCGAAGCCGGCCTCGATCAGCGCGCTTCGCAGGCGCCCGATCTTGCGTGGGGTGTCGTCGATCAGCAGGATGCGCAACATGCCTGATCTCCTGCTCAAAGTGCAGCCACCATGGCCTGATCGGCCATGGCGTGCAGCGGGAAACTGCGGGCGTAGGCTGCCGGATCGCTGCCGTCCCAGGTCTTGCCATCCATCAGCGTGGCGCTGCGCAGGGGCGACTCCGGCACGGTGATACTCAGCGCTTCGGCAGCCTGTCGGTACAGCTCGATCTGTTGCACCTGGCTTGCGGCCAGCTGGTAGTCCGGGTCCTGGCGCAATAAACCCCAGCGCCGCAGCTGGGTCATGAACCAGAGGCCGTCGGACAGGTAGGGCATGTTCGCTGCGCCATCGGCAAAGAAGCGCAGCGGGTGTTGGTCATTCCAGGCGTTGCCCAGCCCATCCTGATACGAGCCGAGAAAGCGTGATTCGATGGCTGCCAGCGGCGCGTTGACATACTCGCTCCCGGCAATCAGCTGTGCGGTGCTGCGGCGGTTTTCCTGGCTCTGGTCGATGAAGCGACTCGCTTCGAGCACCGCCATCACCAGTGCGCGCGCGGTGTTGGGGTACTGCTCGACGAATGCGCGGGTGCAGCCGAGCACCTTTTCCGGATGATCCGGCCATATCGACTGGCTGGTTGCGAGGGTGAAGCCGACCCCCTCGGCGATCGCCTGCGCACCCCAGGGTTCGCCGGCGCAGAAACCGTCGATGCGCCCGGCCTGCAGGTACGCCACCATCTGCGATGGCGGCAGCACCAGCGTCCGCACATCCTGCAGCGGGTGGATACCGTTGGCGGCCAGCCAGTAATAGAGCCACAGCGCGTGGGTGCCGGTGGGGAAGGTATGCGCGAGAGTCAGGCGTGCACCGCTTTGGCGCACGCTGCTGCGCAATGCCTCGGGATCGGTCACGCCGGCAGCCTTGAGCGGGGTCGACAGGTTGATGCTCTGGCCGTTCTGCGCAAGCCCCATGAGCACCGCCATATCCACCGCGCGGCTGCCGCCGATTCCCAGGTGCACGGCATATATCAGTCCGTACAGGCCGTGCGCTGCGTCCAGTTCACCGCCGATCAGCTTGTCGCGCAGGCTCGACCAGGAGTTCTGGCGGTGCAGGTTGAGCGTCAGGCCGAAGGGCTGGGCGAAGCCCTGGGTGGCGGCGACGATCAGCGAGGCGGCATCGGTAAGTGGCAGAAAGCCCAGGTTGAGCGAGCTCTTTTCCGGTGCATCGCTGCCGGCGACCCAGGCCAGTGCATCGTGGCGGGGCGACGTGGAGGGTTCGGTCATGCTGTGGGCCTTTCGATTGCGAAGCGTGCGGCACAGTTAACCGTGCGCGACGGATCAGGAGTGGTCTATGCCAAGCCTGAAGCAAGCGATATGCCAGCGAGAAAGTGGTGCGCCATGCGGTGCCCGTGCACCGCGTTGGTCAGGCGCGTCTGGTGTGAAGCGGTGTGGCGTTGCCGGTCAGCGTGGATACAGTGGTGGCAGGGCGCTGTGGTCCTGCTCGACACTCGGACTGGTCGCTGGAGGGAGCGTCTGGATCGCCTGCCACAGAGCCTCTCCCTGCCAACGCTGGCCGGCTTCGCTGTACAGCGCACCATTGAGTCCGTCCAGCGCATCGGACAGCGGCACGAAGCGCGCAGCCATGTCGGCCAGCGTCTCCGGCTGTTGCCGCGCCCAGGCATCCAGCGCCTGGCGAGTGGCCTGCGAGTCGTTGGCCTGGCAGGCGCGACGCAGGTCGTCGAGCAGGCTGCGTGGGGTCGGGCCAGGCTGCAGTGCGCGCTGCACTGCGGGTTGCCGCCGCGCGTGTAGCCACAGTCCGAAGCCGGCGAGGGTGGACAGGGCGAAGAGCAGGGTACTCAGCTGCCAGGGCCACAGTAGCTGCTGCTCCGCAGGTAGTGGCGTTGCGGCCGGTTGCTCGGCGGGCGTCGGCGCGAGATTCGGATTATCGGCGACATTCAGGGGCCGTTCGTCCAGCGTGGTACGTTCCAGCCGGTCTTCCACGGTGTTCCACCAGACCACTTCCACGGCGGGTAGCTGCAACGCGCCGCTGCGCGTGGGAATCAGCGCCTCGCGCTGCTCGCGGCTACCGACCAGACCCGCGCCACTGACTTCGTTGGCCAGGATCGGTTGATCCGGGTAGCGGCGCAGGTCGGGGCTCTGGGCAGAACCGATGGCGGGCAACTGGGTGCTGGTCAGGCCTTCGGCCTTGAGCAACAGGCTGCGGGTGAGCGATTCGCCGGTCTGTGCCTGATCGGGCTCCGGGCTCCAGGCCTCGACCAGGGTCAGGCTGCGTGCCGGCAGCCAGGGCGCCGCGGCGGGGTAGTCCGCCGGTTTGCGCTTGACCGTCAGCGGGATGCTTGGTGACCTGACCTGCGTCGAGCGGCCCGAACGCGAGCCGAACAGCGGGTTGCTGCCATTGGTCACGGTGGTGGCGCTGAACAGTTGGGCAGGGATGGTCAGCTCGCCGGACTTCTGCGGGAACAGCGCATAGCGCACTTCGATGACGCCGTGGCGAATGCCGTTGATGGTTTTCTCGTAGGTGCGTGGCTCACCGAGCCGTTCGACCAGGGCTTCCGGCATCTGCAGCGGCGAGAGGGTGCTGTCGTCGTACAGCGAAACCGAATGATAGATGCGCAGGGTAAGAATCACCTGGGCCTGAACGTAAACGTTTTCCTGATCGACGCTGGCATCGATGAAGATCGGGGCCAGCTGGTCGCTTTCGGTATTTTTCAGCGATTCCTGGACCATCAATGTGATCGGCTCGCTGCGCCAGTCGCCCAGTTGCAGCGGAGGGATGATCACGTAGCCGGTCTGCTTCGGCCGCAGGGTAATCAACCAGCGTGTGATCGCATAGGCTTCGCCGTTGCTGCTGGAAAGCTGGTTGACCTGACGGGTGTCGAACACCTCGAACAATGGCTCCAGCGGCTGCAGGTCGGGCTTGCCGAATACCGTGCTGCCCTGGCTTTCCAGGCTCAGCTCCAGGGTTTCGTCAATGCTCAGCTGGGTGCGGTCAACCCGGGCGAACAGGCCGGCGGCTGCGGCCTGACCAGCAAGGAGGCCGAGCAGAAGAAAAGCCATCAGGCGCATCATCGATTGGTTTCCTGGTGCTTGCGTTGTTCGTAGAGGAATTTCCTTCGCAGCAGCTCGCCGGGATCGTCCGGAATCTGCCGCAACCATTGCTCCATCGCCTGTTGCCGTTCCTGCTCGGGGAGCGCCTCGTGTTGCGCCTGGGCCGCGCTGCCATCCATTTCTTCGGTCTCGGGCGTGGCTTCGGTTGTCGATGGCTGCGAGGCGCCGCTGGCTTCGCTGGACGGCTCGCCCTGGGCATCCTCCGGCGAAGGGGAATGGGCAGAGCCCGCTTCCTGTGATTGCGGCTGCTCGGGTTGCGGCAGTGGTTCTTCGGTTTGCTCGTCCTGCTGATTCTGTTCCTGCTCGGGCTCGGGCTGTTCCTGCTGGCGGCGCAGCAGCTCTTCGATCAGCGCCTTGTTGCGCTGCGCCGCCTGTAGATCAGGCTGCAGGTCCAGCGCCTGGTCATAGGCTTCGATGGCGGCGTCGAAGGCTTCGCTACGAGCCAGGGCATTGCCACGGTTGTAGTGATCGGCGGCCGTGTTGCCTTCGGCGAACAGTTCTGCCGCGCCGGCATAGTCGCCGGCCTGATAGCGGGCGGTGGCCTGCCAGCGGCGATCGGTGAAGCGCTCGGCGGCCTCGGCCGGCCGCTCCGCGTCCAGCAGGCGTTGGCCCTGCTGATCGCGACGTAGCCAGAGATCCTGTAGCTCGAAGGCATTGGCAGGCTGCGGCTGCAGCAGCAATAGCGGTAGGCAGAACAACCAGCCGCGGCGACCGGCGAGGGCGGCCAGCAAGAGCAGTGGCAACAGCAGCCAGTGCCCCTGATCCAGCCAGGCTTCCAGCCGCGTGATTTCATCGTCCTGGCGCAACGTGCCAGTTTGATCGAGCAGACCGAGGGCCGTCAGGTCGTCGTCACCCAGCCGCGCGCGCTGATAGCGCCCTCCCAGCTCGTTGGCCAGGCGTTGCAGTCTGGCGTTGTCCAGGCGCGGGATGAGGATTGCGCCTTGGGCATCCTTGATGAAACTGCCGTCCTTGCCGGCGATTGGCGCGCCTTGTTCGGTGCCGACGCCGAGTATCAGCAGTTGCTCGTTTCTGCCCTCCATCAGCGTGACGATGGCGCTGCGTTCGTGCTCGTCCAGGCTGCTGCCGATCAGCAGCAAGCGCCCGCGCCCCAGGCCAGCCTGCTCGAGCAGGGCGAGGCCTTTGGCCACGGCAAGGTCCGCGCGCTGGCCCTGCTCGGGCATCAGCGTCGGGTGCAGGGCGTCGAGGAGGTTGCGGGTGGTCGCCAGGTCATCGGATAGCGGCACCACGGTGTGGGCGCTGCCGGCGAATACCACGACGGCGGTCTGTACGTCCTGCCGGCGCTCGAGCAGATCCAGCAGCTTGCGCTTGGCCTGTTCCAGGCGAGTGGGTGGTGCGTCGCTGGCGAGCATCGATGGCGTGAGTTCCAGCAGCACCACCAGGGGATCGCTGCGCTTCATGCTCGACTGTTCGAAGCGTTGCCAGCTGGGCCCGAGCAATGCGATGACCGCCAGCAGCCAGGCCAGGCCCAGCACCAGCCAGGGCAGGCGACTGTGGCGCAGTCGGCCACGGGTCAGCAAGGCGGCATGAAAGGCTTCCGGCAGAAGACGCTGCCAGCGCCCGACCTGCAACTGCCGATGCCAGAGCCGCCACAGCAGCCAGATCAGTAGCGGCAGGATGAGCAGCCAGTATGGCCGCAACAGATGGGGTAGCAGTTCGCTCATCGGCGCTGCTCCCGTCGCCAGGCCAGGCGTTGCAACTGTGCACTCCACAGGCTGGCCGCGACCATCAGCAGGCTGATCAGCAAAGCCGCCGACAGCGGCCAGATGTACAGGGCCTCGGCCACACGGGCCTGGGCTGGTTGCTGCGCTGCCGGCTCGAGACGATCCAGCGTATCGCCGATCGCCTTCAGCTCTGCGCTCGACGAGGCGCGGAAATACTCACCGCCGGTTTGCTCGGAAATGGCGCGCAGAGTCAGCTCGTCGAGGTCCAGGCCAGGGTTGAAACCGAAGCGGCTGAGCACGCCACCTTCTTCCGGCAAGGCGCCGATGCCGATGGTGTGGACCCGCACGCCTTCTTCGGCGGCCAGCGAGGCCGCCAGCAGCGGCTCGATTTCGCCACCGTTGTTGGCACCGTCGGTGATCAGTACCAGCACACGACTGTTCGCCGGTCGCTCCCTGAGGCGTTTAACCGCCAGGCCGATGGCGTCCCCTATCGCAGTGTTGCTGCCGGCGATGCCAACCCAGGCTTCGTCCAGCCAGACTCGCACGGTGTGGCGATCGAAGGTCAGTGGCGCCTGCAGATAGGCCTTGCTGCCGAAGAGAATCAGGCCGACGCGATCGCCACGACGCTCCTCGATGAAGTCGCCGAGCAGCACCTTGACCAGTTCCAGCCGCGTCAGCTCCTCGTCCTGCCACTGCATGTCGGGGTAATCCATCGAGCCGGAGACGTCCACTGCCAGCAGCAGATCGCGGCCGCTGGTGGGCAGCGGCAGTGGTTCACCCAGCCACTGGGGGCGTGCTGCGGCGAACAGCAGCAACAGCCAGATGGTCAGGTAGGGCAGTTGCTGGCGCCAGGCGGGCAGGGCGACACGCGCGCGCCGGCCGGACAGCTGCTGCAGTTCGTCGAGGAAGCTGACCTTCAGCGCGGCTTCGCCGCTATCGGCCGGCGGCAGCAGTGCGCGCAGCAGCCAGGGCAGCGGTAGCAGCAGGAAGACCCAGGGCCAGGCCACTTCAAACATGCTTGCGGATCCAGATGTCAACGGCCTGTTCGAGCCCGTCGATGGCCTTGTCGTCGAGGCGGCACTCGGCCCGGTAGGCACCTTCGACGAGAATCATCCAGCGGGTCAGCCCGGCGGCAGGGCAGCGGTTGTCGAGAAAGGCCAGCCACGCGCGCCCACTGAGCGTGTGCGGGTGGTCGTTGGGGTAACGAATGCGACAGAGCCGCTTGAGCAGCCCATTGAGCTGTTGCAGCCACTGGCTGGCCGGTTGCCCGCCGTAGGGTTTGCTCAAGCGCGAAAGCTCGATGAGCGCCTCCTGACGCTGCGGCTCCAGCGGTGGCTCCGGCTGCACATGGGGCTTGCGCCTGAGCAGCCGGTGACGAAGTCGCCAGAGCAAGCCAAGCGCCATCAGCAGCGCCAGGCCGAGCAGCCACCAGCCCGGCGCTGGAGGCCACCAGCTGATCGGCTCGGGGCTGATCAGCGGAGCCAGTTGATCGAGCGGATTCATCGCCGTGCGCTCGGATGGCGGACGCTCAGGTGCTCGCGCAACTGCTCGACCAGATCGTGCTGGGTATCCAGCGGCATCAGCGGCACCCGCAGGCGATCGGCCAGACGCTGCCAGCGGGCGCTTCGCGCCTCGCCCTGCTCGCGGTAGCGCTGACGCAGATCCGCATCCTGGGTATCCAGTTCAAGCCGCGCATTGCCTTCGCTGAAGCGCAGCAGGCCGGCTGCGGGCAGGGCGTGATCCAGTGGATCGAACAGCGGCAGCAACAGCAGGTCGACATGGCGCGCGAGCAGGCTGAGCTGCTGCTCGGCGGCATCGGTGAGGGTGCGCTCGTCGCAGAGAATCACCGACAGACTGCCCGGACGCAGCACTTCCCGTGCCCGGCGCAGGGCCATGCTGAAAGCGTCGGGGTCGATCGGGTTGTCTGGCTGCAGGCGATTGTTGGCGCGGGTGACGCGATCCAGCAGCTGCAGCAGGCTCTGCTTGCTGCGCCGTGGCTTGATTTCCTGACGCTCATCGCCGAACACCAGCCCGCCAACCCGATCATTGTGGCTGAGCGCCGCCCAGCCGATCAGGCTCGCCGCCTGCGCCGCCAGCACCGACTTGAACAGTCGGCCGCTGCCGAAGAACAATCGCGGGCTCTGCTCGACCACGATATAGATCGGCCGCTCGCGTTCTTCATGGAACAGCTTGGTGTGCGGCTCCTGGGTGCGTGCGGTGACGCGCCAGTCGATGGTGCGCACGTCGTCACCAGGCTGATAGATGCGGACCTGGTCGAAATCCACACCACGCCCGCGCAGCTTGGAATGATGCAGCCCGACCAGCGGGCTGCGGCGGTGCGGTGTGGAGAACAGCGGTACTTCACGGACGCGATGACGCATGTCGATGAGTTCGGCCAGGCTCACACGGATACCGGAGCCCTGCTCGGCTGGCTGCCCGGCGGAAGCCTGCGCTTGCATCAGGCCACCGCTACCACGTCGAGAATGCGCTGGATGACCCGATCCTGATCAATGCCGGCGGCTTCTGCCTCGAAGGAGAGAATCAGGCGGTGACGCAGTACATCGAAAAGCATCGCCTGTATGTCCTCGGGGCTGACGAAATCGCGTCCGGCCAGCCAGGCATGGGCACGGGCGCAGCGATCCAGCGAGATCGAACCGCGCGGACTCGCACCATAGGCTATCCATTCGGCCAGTTCGGCATCGAACTTGGCCGGGGTACGCGTGGCCATGACCAGCTGCACCAGGTATTCCTCCACCGCATCGGCCATGTACAGGCCGAGGATGTCCTTGCGCGCGGCGAAGATCGCCTGCTGGCTGACCCGATGTTCCGGCGCCGCCTCGCCATTGATCGCCTCGCCACGGGCCTGCTGCAGGATGCGTCGTTCCACCGAGGCGTCGGGGAAGCCGATCTTCACGTGCAGCAGGAAGCGGTCGAGCTGTGCTTCGGGCAGGGGGTAGGTGCCTTCCTGCTCGATCGGGTTCTGTGTCGCCATCACCAGAAACAGCGGCGGCAGGTCATAGGTGCTGCGGCCGACGCTGACCTGGCGCTCGGCCATGGCTTCGAGCAGCGCCGATTGCACCTTGGCCGGCGCGCGATTGATTTCGTCCGCGAGCACCAGGTTGTGGAAGATAGGCCCCTGCTGGAAGACGAAGCTGCCGGTCTCCGGGCGATAGATTTCGGTACCGGTGATGTCGGCGGGCAGTAGGTCGGGGGTGAACTGGATTCGATGGAACTCCGCCTCCAGGCCTTCGGCGAGCTCCTTGATGGCCCGGGTCTTGGCCAGGCCCGGCGCCCCTTCGACGAGCATGTGGCCGTCGGCGAGCAGGGCGATCAGCAGGCGTTCGATCAGCCGTTCCTGCCCCAGGATCTGGGTGGACAGGAACTGTCGCAGCGCGATTATCGATTCACGGTGATCCATCGTTTCGAGTCTTCCAGGTGGGCGGCAAATCGGCTGGCGCGGCGGGCAGAGACGCCGGCTGCTATTGGCTGCTACAGACAGTCGCAGGCGACTGCAGGAGAAGCGCCACTTTACTGCATTAACCCTCGACTAGACTAACCTTGAACCTTCGACCTGTGCCGTCAGTCACTACCGACGTCTCTTTCCCCAGCAAGCCAAGCGGAGCCATACATGGCGTTCTTTTCAGCGGCCAGCAAGGCCGACTTTCAGCAGCAATTGCAGACAGCGTTAGCGCAACACGTAGACCCGAAAATCCTGCCGCAACTGAGCCTGTTCGCCGAACAGTTCTTCGGCATCGTCGCGCTGCCCGAACTCACCGAACGGCGCATGAGCGATCTGGTCGGCTCGACACTGGCCAGCTGGCGCCTGCTGGAGCGCTTCGATCCCGCCAAACCCGAGGTGCAGGTATTCAACCCCGACTTCGAGAAGCACGGCTGGCAATCGACCCACAGCGTGGTCGAGGTGCTGCATCCGGACATGCCGTTCCTGGTCGATTCAGTGCGCATGGAGCTGACGCGCCGCGGCTACAGCATCCATACCCTGCAAACCAGCGTGCTGCAGGTGCGTCGCGGGGCCGACGGCAGCTTGTTGGAGTTGCTGCCCAAGGACGAGCGCGCCGCTGACAGCCACGCCGAATCGTTGATCTTCGTCGAGATCGATCGCTGCGCCAGTCCGACGGCCCTGCGCGAGCTCGAGCAGTCACTGCTGGGTGTGCTGGCTGATGTGCGTCAGGTGGTGGGTGACTTTGCGGCGATGAAGGGCAAGGCGGTCGAGCTGCAAGGGCGTCTGGAGCAGGTCAACCTGAGCATCAACGGCGACGAGCTGGACGAGATTCGCGACTTCATGCGCTGGCTGGCGGACGACCATTTCACCTTCCTCGGCTACGAAGAGTTCTCCGTGCAGGAACAGGCCGAGGGCGGGCGCATCGTCTATGACGAAAGCTCGCTGCTGGGTCTGTCGCGCAGCATGCGCACCGGGCTTTCCGAGGAGGAGCAATCGCTCACCGCCCAATCGGTCAGCTACCTGCGTGAGCCGCTGCTGCTGTCGTTCGCCAAGGCGGCCATGCCCAGTCGCGTGCACCGTCCGGCTTACCCTGACTTCGTCTCGGTGCGTGAATTCGATGACGAGCGGCGGGTGGTTCGCGAATGCCGCTTCCTCGGCCTGTTCACCTCGTCGGTCTACACCCAGAGCGTGCGACGCATCCCGTTCATCCGCAGCAAGGTCGAGACGGTCGTGCAGCGCGCCAATTTCGGCAGCTCCGCGCATCTGGCCAAGGAGCTGGTGCAGGTTCTCGAGGTGCTGCCGCGTGACGAGCTGTTCCAGGCGCCGATCGACGAGCTGTTCGAAAACGCCATCGCCATCGTGCAGATCCAGGAACGCAATCGGCTGCGGCTGTTCCTGCGTTTCGACCCCTATCGGCGTTTCTGCTACTGCCTGGTGTACGTACCGCGTGACAGTTACTCCACCGAGACACGGCTGAAAATCCAGCAGGTGCTGCAGGAGCGGCTCGAAGCCAGCGACTGCGAGTTCTCCACCTATTTCTCCGAATCGGTGCTGACGCGCGTGCAGTTCATCCTGCGTCTGGACCCCAGTCGCGCGCTGCAGGTGGATACGGTGCGCCTGGAGCAGGAAGTGCTGCAGGCCTGCCGTACCTGGCAGGACGATTACCAGAGCCTGGTGGTCGAGCGCTTCGGCGAGGCCAGGGGCACCCATCTGCTCAGCGAGTTTCCGAAAGGTTTCCCGGCCGGCTACCGCGAGCGCTTCTCGCCGCAATCGGCCACCGTCGACATGCAGCATGTGCTCGACCTCAGCGAGGAACGCCCGCTGGTGATGAGCTTCTATCAGCCGATCACGGCTGAAGAGAACCGCCTGCACTGCAAGCTCTACCACCTGAATACACCGCTGCCGCTGTCGGACATCCTGCCGATCATGGAGAACCTGGGGCTGCGGGTGCTCGGCGAGTTTCCGTTTCGGTTGCGTGACCGCAGCGGCCGCGAGTACTGGATACACGACTTCGCCTTCACTTATGCCGAAGGTCTGGAAATCGACCTGCTGGAGATCAACGAGGCGCTGCAGGATGCGTTCATCCATATCTACGGCGGCTTTGCCGAGAACGATGGATTCAACCGTCTGGTACTGACCGCAGGCCTGGCCTGGCGGGAAGTGGCGCTGCTGCGCGCCTATGCGCGCTATCTCAAGCAGATTCGCATGGGCTTCGACCTTGGCTATATTGCCAGCGCGCTGCTCAACCACACGGATATCGCCCGCGAGCTGGTGCGGCTGTTCAAGATGCGCTTCTACCTGGCGCGCAAGCTCGGTGACGAGGATCTGGCAGACAAGCAGCAACGGCTGGAACAGGCGATTCTCACAGCGCTGGATGAGGTGGCGGTACTCAACGAGGACCGGATTCTGCGGCGCTATCTGGCGCTGATTCAGGCCACCCTGCGAACCAACTTCTATCAGCCGGATGCCAACGGCAAACCCAAGTCGTATTTCAGCTTCAAGCTTGATCCACGCGCGATCCCGGAGATGCCGCGCCCGGCACCGATGTACGAGATATTCGTCTATTCGCCACGGGTCGAGGGCGTGCACCTGCGCGGCGGCAAGGTGGCGCGTGGCGGGTTGCGCTGGTCCGACCGTGAAGAGGACTACCGCACCGAAGTGCTCGGCCTGGTCAAGGCGCAGCAGGTGAAGAATGCGGTAATCGTTCCCGGCGGCGCGAAAGGCGGTTTCGTGCCGCGTCGTCTGCCTACCAGTGGCACGCGGGATGATATTCAGGCCGAAGCGATCGCCTGCTATCGCATTTTCATCAGTGGCCTGCTCGACATCACCGATAACCTGCATGAAGGCCAGGTCGTTCCGCCCGCCAATGTACTGCGCTATGACGGTGACGATCCCTATCTGGTGGTCGCTGCGGACAAGGGCACAGCGAGCTTTTCGGACATCGCCAACGGCATCGCCGCCGAATACGACTTCTGGCTCGGCGACGCCTTTGCCTCGGGCGGCTCGGCAGGCTACGACCACAAGAAGATGGGCATCACCGCGCGCGGCGCCTGGGTTTCGGTGCAGCGGCACTTCCGTGAGCGCGGCATAAACGTGCAGACCGACGTGATCAGCGTCATCGGCATCGGTGACATGGCTGGCGATGTGTTCGGCAACGGTCTGCTGATGTCCGAAACCCTGCAGCTGGTGGCCGCGTTCAACCATCTGCATATTTTCATCGACCCCAATCCCGATCCTGCGCGCAGTTTCATCGAGCGCAAGCGCCTGTTCGACCTGCCGCGCTCGTCATGGACCGATTACGACGTGTCGCTGATCTCGGAAGGCGGTGGCATCTTCCCGCGTTCGGCCAAGCGAGTCGCGATCACGCCACAGATGAAAGAGCGCTTCGCCATCGAGGCGGATCAGCTGACTCCAGCCGAGCTGATCCACGCGCTGCTCAAGGCGCCGGTGGACCTGCTATGGAATGGCGGTATCGGTACCTATGTGAAGAGCGGCGGCGAAAGCCACGCCGAAGTCGGCGACAAGGCCAACGATGCGGTGCGGGTCAATGGCGCCGATCTACGAGCCAAGGTGGTGGGCGAGGGCGGCAACCTCGGCATGACCCAGCTGGGGCGCGTCGAGTACGCGCTGCATGGCGGATCGAGCAATACCGACTTCATCGACAATGCCGGCGGCGTCGATTGCTCGGATCATGAAGTGAACATCAAGATCCTGCTCAATGAGGTGGTCAGCGCTGGCGACATGACCGCCAAGCAGCGCGATCAACTGCTGTTCGAAATGACCGACGCGGTGGCCGAGCTGGTGCTGCAGAACAACTACAAGCAGACCCAGGCGCTGTCCCAGGCGCAGCATCGCTCGCGGGAGCGGGCCGCCGAGTATGTTCGGTTGATCAATGCGCTGGAGGCGGCGGGGCAGCTCGACCGCGCGCTCGAGTTCCTGCCCAGCGATGACGCCCTAACCGAGCGCGCCAGCATCGGCAAGGGGCTGACCCGGCCGGAGCTGTCGGTTCTGATTTCCTACAGCAAGATCGAACTGAAGAAAGCGCTGCTGGATTCGCGCGTGCCGGACGACGACTACCTCGCCCGCGAAATGGAAAGTGCCTTCCCGCAGCAACTGAGCGAGCGTTTCCACGATGCCATGCTGCAACATCGCCTCAAGCGCGAAATCGTCGCTACCCAGATTGCCAACGATCTGGTCAACAACATGGGCATCACTTTCGTTCAGCGCCTGAACGAGGCGACGGGCATGAGTGCGGCGAATGTCGCCGGAGCCTACGTGATCGTGCGCGACATCTTCCATCTGCCTCACTGGTTCCGGCAGATCGAGGCGCTGGATCACAAGGTACCGGCGGAGCTGCAGTTGGCCTTGATGGATGAGCTGATGCGTCTGGGCCGCCGCGCGACGCGCTGGTTCCTGCGCAATCGTCGTAGCGAGCTGGATGCCGCACGCGACGTCGCGCACTTTGGCCCGCGGGTCGCTGCCCTTGGTCTAAAGCTCGATGAACTGCTGCAAGGCTCGACGCGTGACCGCTGGCAGGAGCGCTATAAGCGTTACACCGAAGCCGGGGTGCCGGAGCTGCTGGCGCGCATGGTGGCCGGTACCAGCCATCTGTACACGCTGCTGCCGATTCTGGAGGCCGCTGACGAAACTGGCCAGGTGCCTGCGCTGGTGGCGGCAACCTACTTCGCCGTCGGTGGTGCGCTGGAGCTTCCCTGGTATCTGCAGCTGCTCACCAACCTGCCGGTTGCCAACAACTGGCAGGCCCTGGCGCGTGAAAGCTTCCGCGACGACCTCGACTCACAGCAGCGCAGCATCACGGTATCGGTGCTGCAGATGGAGAACGGTCCGGAGGCGATCAGCGAGCGGGTCGACGCCTGGTTGTCTCAACGACCAGTGTTAATGGAGCGCTGGCGCTCGATGCTGGCCGAGCTGCGCGGCGCCAGCGGCACCGACTACGCCATCTATGCAGTCGCCAGCCGCGAGCTGCAGGGGCTGGCGCAGTCGGTAGGGCATGGCTGACGAGGTCTTGCGGCTTCGTCCGTGGACGATCCGTCCGCGGCAGAGGCCGCGCCGTTAATGCGGCGCAACTGAAAAACGCACTGCCCTCGGGCGGTGCGTTTTTTTAGCGGATGGGTGTTTGCTGCGCAGGGGGGGCGTGGCGGTAAACACTCAGTCCTGCGCAGGCAGTCCGACCTTGAAGCGAGTGATCTGCGGCAGATCGCGCAGGTAGCGGATCAGGTCAGGTGCGCCTGCCAGCTTCAGCCCCTCGCCAATGGCATTGGCTGTGGGGTCACGCTTCTCCAGCAACAGCAACTCGGAATTGCTGGCATCGCGCAGTAGTGTCAAGCGGGCATAGGGGACCTGGCTGTCGAGCAGCATGGCCATGAATTCACGGTCGCTCCAGGCCTGAGCAGGCATCGTCACGGCGTGGTAGTCAGCGTCCAGCGCGTGAACACCGGAGCGGTCGAGGCGGTAATCGGTGACCTCCGCCGGCAGCATGACTTCCAGGCCGCGCAAGCGCGCGTAGGCCACGGCGCAAGCAAAGGCTTCCAGATGGTGTTCGCCGGCCCAATATAGCCGCTCCCCGAGCCAGCTGGCCTGGCGAACATCGATCGCTGCCCCCTTGTCGAAGCCGGGCAAGGCGGTACCGAGTGCTCGAAGAAAATCCTTGTAGCTGATGATTCGTACCTGCCGACAACCCGCCGTGCTGGAAAAGGCTTCGAAGGTCGGGTAACTCGGTTCATTTTTGCGCTGCCCGCCGAAGCCGTCGATCTGCCGCAGGTCGAGCCGTGACCGGGTGCAATCCTTGCTGATCAAGTGGGTCAGCGCAGCATGGGCACGGGCCTTGTCTTCCTGCACCGGGCCGGAGAGCGCACCACGTGGCAGCTCCAGCAAGCGTTGCAGGCAGGGGCCATCGTTCCAGAAAATGCTGGGCTCAGGCTCGGGTAGGCGGGAAAAGGGCAGCTGCAGGCTGCTGGCGCGATCCTGAATGGGAAGCGAAGCCTTGGAGCGCAGCCCGAGGCGTTGCGCAAGTCGTGCGATTTGAGAAGTCAGTGAAGGCATTGGCTCGGGCAGGCTCATCATGATGCTTGAGCTCTCAGGGCTACGGCCGAAGTGTGGCAGACCTGTGTCATTTGCGCACGGGCTTTGCGCCACCCGTAGCGCTGGCCTGCGTCACAGCCTTGGGCAAAGATCGCGTGTCGATGTGGCAATATCGCTGAATAGATCACTGAGGAGCCTCCATGCCAAATCTGGTACTGGATATCGCGCTGTCCGCCGAACGAATGAAGGCGGTCTACCAGGGCCATGCGAATCGAGTCCTGATTCGAAGTCGCGACGGCACGCGAGTCAGCTTGCCGGCGCATCATCTGCGCCCGTTTCTGACCCACGAAGGGATATATGGTTCCTTCGAGCTCGAATTCGCTGAGCAGGGACAATTGCCGCGTTTGCGGCGTCTGCAATGAACCCGTCGGTCGGTGCGCTCGACCGGCCTATTTCCTCACTGGCGGCAGCGGCTGAAGCCCTCTCGGGCTGCTATACTCCGCGTCCACATTTACCGAGACCTTAGGCTGCGTATGTATAACCTGGCCCGCCAGCTATTGTTCAAGTTATCTCCGGAAACTTCCCATGAACTTTCCCTCGAGCTGATTGGCGCCGGTGGCCGTCTCGGGCTCAATGCAATGCTTGGCAAAGCGCCAGCAAGTCTTCCTGTTCAGGTGATGGGGCTCGATTTCCCCAATCCGGTCGGCCTGGCAGCAGGGTTGGACAAGAACGGCGAAGCCATTCGCGGAATGTCGCAGCTCGGCTTCGGTTTCATCGAAGTGGGAACCGTGACGCCGCGCCCGCAGCCAGGTAACCCCAAGCCACGGATATTCCGCCTGCCCGAGGCCGAGGCGATCATCAATCGCATGGGTTTCAATAACCATGGTGTAGATGCGCTGCTGGCTCGGGTAGCGGCCGCCAGGTTCAAGGGCGTCCTCGGTATCAACATCGGCAAGAATTTCGATACGCCTGTCGAGCGCGCCGAGGAGGACTACCTGCTCTGCCTGGACAAGGTCTATCACCACGCAAGCTACGTCACCGTCAACGTCAGTTCGCCGAACACGCCTGGCTTGCGCAGCCTGCAGTTCGGCGACTCGCTCAAGCATTTGCTCGATGCGTTGCGACTGCGCCGTGAGGATCTGGAGATCATGCATGGCAAGCGCGTGCCGCTTGCGATCAAGATCGCTCCGGACATGACCGACGAAGAAACCGCTCTGGTGGGCGAGGCGGTATTCCAGGCCGGGATGGACGCGATCATCGCCACCAACACTACCCTTGGCCGAGAAGGCGTTGCCGGCTTGGCTCATGCTGACGAAGCTGGTGGCCTGTCTGGTGCGCCCGTTCGGGAGAAGAGCACCCACACGGTCAGGGTGCTGGCACAGACGCTAGGCGGACGGCTGCCGATCATTGCTGTGGGCGGCATCACCGAGGGCAGGCACGCGGCAGAGAAGATCGAGGCGGGTGCCAGCCTGGTTCAGTTGTATTCAGGTTTCATCTACAAGGGACCGGCATTGATCCGCAAGGCGGTGGATGCCATCGCGGCGCTGCGTTCAAAAGCGCATTGATGATTGCCCGGAAGGGGCTCTTGTTGGGAGCCCCTGGGCTTCTCGCCCGCCGCCCGGGTGGGGCGCGCTATATCAAGTCGGGTGGATCGGTGAATTAGCCGACCGCGTGAAGTTCGTTGAGTCTATGCAGACCGGCCGTGCCGGTCAGACCATCCCAGTTGTCGCCGCGACCCTCCCGCCAGCCGTTAATCCAGGCTTGGCGAACATTGGGATGGGAAAAAGGACAGAGGTCGCGAGATTTGCCATGTATGCCGTGCTGGTAACCGCGTAGAAATGCTCGTTCCATCGGATCACGCTTGAGTCTTCTCATTGGGTATTGCCCTCAGTGGTTGACTGGTGTTCCTGTGGCCTCATGGCGAGACCGGGCAGATAGACTGCCAATGAAGCGCGCTGCCGGCGTGGCACGCTTCGCCGGCACCATTGCGATGTCGGCCTGAGGTGAGTTCTAACGCAATGCTGAAGACGCTGGAATGATCGTTTTGTCATAAGTAGGTAACGAATCTATGGTTCTACCCATAAGCCTGAAAGGGCAAGGGATGCGAAGTGCACTGCTTGGCCGCTTCTGCATGATTGCAACCATGATGTTTGTAACTTCTTTCTAATTTTCTTTGCTGGGCCTGTTCCGACGAAAGGGTCGCGACGGTCCGAAGCACCTTTTGTGGAAACTCCATGACCGACCGCCATGAACTGATCCTGACCTGTCCCAAGGGACTAGAAGGCCTGCTGCTCGAGGAAGCCACCGCGCTTGGACTGGAGGAGAGTCGCGAGCAGACATCCGCGATTCGCGGCTTCGGTACGCTGGAGGTGGCCTACCGGCTCTGCCTATGGTCGCGCCTGGCCAATCGCGTGCTGCTGGTGATCAGCCGTTTTCCCACTGTAGACGCCGAGACGCTTTACCAAGGGGTTCACGCCGTCGACTGGGCTGACCATCTGCAGCCTGCCGGCAGCCTGGCAGTGGAGTTCAGTGGTCGTGGCTCGGGCATCGACAACACCCATTTCGGTGCGCTCAAGGTCAAGGACGCCATCGTGGATCGGCTGCGAACCGCATCTGGCGAGAGGCCCAGCATCGACAAGCTCGATCCTGATCTGCGCGTGCATCTGCGCCTCGACAAGGGGCAAGCGGTGCTTTCGCTCGACCTCTCCGGGCACAGCCTGCACCAGCGTGGCTATCGACTGCAGCAGGGTGCAGCGCCGCTCAAGGAAAACCTTGCTGCCGCGATCCTGATGCGTGCCGGCTGGCCACGTATCGCCGCTGCTGGTGGCGCGTTGACAGATCCCATGTGCGGCGTCGGCACCTTTCTTGTCGAAGGGGCGATGATGGCGGCGGACATCGCGCCGAACCTCAAGCGCGAGCGTTGGGGTTTCAGTGCCTGGCTGGGGCACGTACCCGCGCTGTGGTCGCGACTGCATGCCGAAGCTCAGGCACGGGCAGAGGTTGGCTTGGCCAAGCCGCCCTTATGGATTCGCGGCTATGAGGCCGATCCGCGGCTGATCCAGCCGGGACGCAACAACATCGAACGCGCTGGGCTGGCCGGCTGGATCAAGGTCTACCAGGGTGATGTCGGCGACTTCGAGCCGCGCCCGGACCAGAATCAGAAGGGCTTGGTGATCTGCAATCCGCCCTATGGTGAGCGCCTCGGCGACGAGGCGAGCCTTCTCTATCTCTACCAGAACCTCGGCGAACGCCTGCGCCAGGCCTGCCTGGGCTGGGAAGCCGCGGTATTCACCGCCGCGCCGGATCTCGGCAAGCGCATGGGCATCCGCAGTCACAAGCAGTACGCGTTCTGGAACGGTGCGCTGCCGTGCAAGCTGCTGCTGATCAAGGTCGAGCTGGATCAGTTCGTGACAGGTCAGCGCGGCGCCGGCCATGAGGAACATTTACAGCAGCAGGTGCCGGTCGAGCAGGCACGCCTCAGCGAAGGCGGGCAGATGTTCGCCAATCGCCTACAGAAGAATCTGCGTCAGCTCGGCAAATGGGCGCGTCGTGAGGGTATCGAATGCTACCGGCTATACGACGCGGACATGCCTGAGTACGCCCTGGCGATCGATCTGTACGGTGACTGGGTGCACGTGCAGGAGTATGCGCCGCCGCGCTCCATTGATCCGGAGAAGGCCCAGGTGCGCCTGCTCGATGCATTGGCTGCCATACCGCAAGCACTGGGCATTCCACGCGAGAAGGTGGTGGTAAAGCGCCGCGAGCGCCAGACGGGAACGCGCCAGTATGAGCGTCAGGCCAGTCAGGGCGAGTTTCTCGAAGTGACCGAGGGCGGCGTCAAGCTGCTGGTGAATCTCACCGATTATCTGGATACCGGTCTGTTCCTCGATCATCGCCCATTGCGCCTGCGCATTCAGCGTGAAGCGGCCGGCAAGCGTTTCCTCAACCTGTTCTGCTATACCGCAACCGCCACGGTTCATGCAGCCAAGGGCGGTGCGCGCAGCACCACCAGCGTCGACCTGTCGAAAACCTATCTGGACTGGGCGCGTCGCAATCTCTCGTTGAATGGCCTTTCGGATCGCCAGCGCCTGGAACAGGGCGACGTGATGGCCTGGCTGGAAGAGGACCGTGGTGAGTACGACCTGATCTTCATCGACCCGCCGACGTTCTCCAATTCCAAGCGCATGGAAGGCGTGTTCGACGTACAGCGGGACCATCAGGCGCTGCTCGATCTGGCGATGGCTCGATTGGCGACGGGCGGAGCGCTGTATTTCTCCAACAACTTCCGCAAATTCGTGCTGGATGCCAGCCTGAGCGACCGCTATGCCGTAGAGGAAATCAGCAGCGCAACGCTGGACGAGGATTTCCGTCGTAACCCCCGGATCCACCGCGCCTGGAAATTCCAGGCGCGGTGATCATC
>NZ_JXXD01000102.1 GCF_000935215.1 Stutzerimonas stutzeri | reverse complement strand
AGGGGAGAGGGGGCTGTTGGTGCGGGGAGCGGAAAGCGACGTCGACCTGAGCCTTACGATGGGCAGGCTGCGGGGCCTGGCTGTAATGCCGGATGTGAGCGAAGTATGGAAGACCGCCCCATGGAAAGCGGCGAAGCCTTTTCCACCTTTTCGATTCGGCGTGGCTGGAGGTGGGCAAGCTGCGCGTTGTCCACCCTACGTAGGAATCAGCCATTGGCGTTGGCCACCAGCGCGAAGGAGCTGAGGCTGACGCAGTGCTCGCGGGTCAGGTATTCGCGGCGCTCCAGGCGGTCGCGCTGGAAGCGGGCGTCGCGGGACAGGCGCGAGAACCAGTAGAGCAGCTCGTCGGTGGCGCCCTCGGGTTCCTGCTCCAGCAGCCAGGCCATCAGGTCCGGTAGCGGCAGTGCCTGCTGGCAGCGCTCGATCATCTCGCGGGCGGTGCGCGGTGCGCGCGGTTGCTCGCCCTTGCGCTTGCCGCTGGCCCGGGGGAATTGCGCCGGTTTCGGCTCGAAGCGGGCCAGGGCGTAGACGTAGGCCTCGACCTGGCTGGCGGTGCCGAGAAAGGTGCTCTGCGGACGGGTGAACAATGGCAGCGAAGCCTGCGGTACGGCGTCCAGGCCCTTCTTGCGGATCGCCGACAGCGCCAGCGCCGCGCCGCGGGTCACGGCATTGTGCCGGCGCGCTTCCTCGCGCAGCGGCAGCAGCAGCTCGCGGGCCTTGCGCAGCGTCAGCTGGGCGGTGGTCTGCATCTCGAGGATGCGCGCATGGGTGCGCACGAGCAGATCGTCGTCCACCAACTGGCCGAGGCGCTGCTGCTCGCCGAGTAGCTTCATCAGTACCTGCTCGACGCGGTGCACGCCCTGCTCGAAGGCACCGTCGGCGGAAACCAACTGAATCATTGGCTCGACGTATTCGTCCCAGGTCGCCAGCACCTCGGCATAGCGCTGGCGCAGCGGAATCTGACGGTCGCTGGTCTTGGCCCGGTCGGCCACGGCGACCAGCGCCTGTTCGTCGTTATCAAGCTTCTTCAGTACATCGCGCACGCGCATGTCGAGCAGGCGCAACTGGCGGGCCAGATCGTTGCCGTCGCGAATCTCGAAGGCATCGAGAATATGTCCGGCCAGACGCTCAAGATGGCGCAGGTAGGCTTCGATCTCCAGGCACAGGCCGAGGCGGTGCTCGCGGCGCAGGTAGGCGAGGAAGTCGTGGATCTGCGCGTTCAGCTCGAAGCGGTTGGGGCTCTTGGCCACCGGCACCAGGATGTCCAGGCGGATCCACTGGTCGAGCAGGGCAGTGATATCGGTGGGCGTGCCTTCGGGCAGTTGCGCGGCCAGCTGATGACGAAGTTCGACCAGGCTCAGGGTGCCGGCGTCGAAACGCTCGCACAGCGGCTCGAGCAACGTCCAGTGTTCGGCGAGGGCACGCAGTACGCGCTTGGGTTCGATCATCGAGGCGCCAGTCCAGCCAGTGAAAAAGCGCGAATTGTACTGCATTGAGCTCCGGGTGAAGGGCCGCCCGGCGACTGGAAACGCACTACGTGACGTCAGGCGGGTAATTCACCCGAACGTCATCGCACCTGGGCTAGGCTGTCTGCCATCGGCGTTAGCCGCCGATAGCGGCATTACCGGATGTCCTGAATGATGACGAAGTGTTGAAAAACTATTCCGATATGCGTTGGTAATCGGCACAATTCGCGGCTTTTGCAAACGGGGGGCTGCCGGCTCCCGCCGGGCGAACTACCTGGGGCACGTAGACATGATCAAGACGCCGTATTACCTCATCGATAAACAGAAGCTCCTGGGCAATCTGGAGAAGATCGCCTACGTGCGCGAGCAGTCCGGCGCCAAGGCCCTGCTGGCCCTCAAGTGCTTCGCCACCTGGTCGGTGTTCGACCTGATGCAGCAGTACATGGACGGCACCACCTCGTCCTCACTGTACGAGCTCAAGCTCGGCCGGCAGAAGTTCGCCGGCGAAACCCACGCCTACAGCGTGGCCTGGGCCGACGACGAGATCGAAGAGATGGTCGCCAACTGCGACAAGATCATCTTCAACTCCATCTGCCAGCTGGAGCGCTTCGAGGCCGGCACCGAGGGCACCATCCGTGGCCTGCGCGTCAACCCGCAGGTCAGCAGCTCGGACTACCTGCTGGCCGACCCGGCGCGGCCGTTCAGCCGCCTGGGCGAGCACGATCCAGCGAAGATCGAGGCGGTGATCGGCAAGATCAGCGGCTTCATGTTCCACAACAACTGCGAGAACAGCAGCTTCGAGCTGTTCGACCAGATGCTGACCACCATCGAGGAGCGCTTCGGCCACCTGCTGGAAAAGGTCGAGTGGGTCAGCCTCGGCGGCGGTATCCACTTCACCGGCGAAGGCTATCCGCTGGATGCCTTCTGCGCGCGGCTGAAAGCGTTCTCGGAAAAATTCGGCGTACAGGTCTACCTGGAGCCGGGCGAAGCGGCGATCACCATGAGTGCGTCGCTGGAAGTCACGGTGCTCGACACCCTGTACAACGGCAAGAATCTCGCGGTGGTCGACAGCTCGATCGAAGCGCACATGCTCGACCTGCTGATCTACCGCCTCAACGCCAAGATGGCGCCCAGCGACGGCGAGCACAGCTACATGGTGTGCGGCAAATCCTGTCTGGCCGGCGACATCTTCGGCGAGTACCAATTCGATCGTCCGCTGGCCATCGGCGATCGGCTGTCGTTCATCGACGCGGCAGGCTACACCATGGTCAAGAAGAACTGGTTCAACGGCCTGAAAATGCCGTCCATCGTGGTAAAGCAGCTCGACGGCAGCGTCGAGGTGGTTCGTGAGTTCGACTTTAACGATTACCTGTCCAGCCTTTCCTGAGGCCGCAGTACAAGGGGGTGAAACAATTGAAGAAAAACGTTCTTATCATTGGTGCAGGAGGTGTCGCCAAGGTGGTGGCCCATAAGTGCGCGCAGCACAACGACGAACTCGGTCGTATTGCTATCGCGTCGCGCAACATCTCCAAATGCCAGGCCATCATCGACAGCGTGCAAGCCAAGGGCGGGCTCAAGCAGCCCGGCGAAATCAAGGCCTATGCGCTGGACGCCATGGACGTGGAAGCGACCAAGGCACTGATTCGTGAAACCGAATCGCAGATCGTCATCAACGTCGGTTCTGCCTTCCTCAACATGTCCGTGCTGCGCGCCTGCATCGATACCGGCGCCGCGTATCTCGATACCGCGATCCACGAAGAGCCGGGCAAGATCTGCGAAACGCCGCCGTGGTATGGCAACTACGAGTGGAAGCACCTGGCCGAGTGCCAGGAAAAGGGCGTCACCGCCATCCTCGGCGTCGGTTTCGACCCGGGCGTGGTCAACGCTTACGCTGCCCTGGCGCAGCAGAAATACTTCGACAAGATCGAGTCGATCGACATCCTCGACGTCAACGCCGGTTCCCACGGCAAGTATTTCGCCACCAATTTCGACCCGGAAATCAATTTCCGCGAATTCACCGGTCAGGTTTACAGCTGGCAGAACAGCCAGTGGACGACCAATCGCATGTTCGAGGTCAAACGCACCGACGACCTGCCGGTCGTGGGCGAACAGAGTCTCTACCTGACCGGCCACGACGAGGTGCACTCGCTGTCCAAGCACCTCGATGTACCGAACATCCGCTTCTGGATGAGCTTCGGCGAGCACTACATCAACGTCTTTACCGTGCTGAACAGCCTTGGCCTGCTCTCCGAGCAGCCGGTGCGCACCGCCGAAGGCCTGGAAGTGGTACCGCTCAAGGTAGTCAAGGCCGTATTGCCTGATCCCGCCTCGCTGGCGCCGGGCTATACCGGCAAGACCTGCATTGGCGATCTGGTCAAGGGCACGAAGGACGGGCAGCCTCGCGAGCTGTTCATCTACAACGTTGCCGACCATGAAGAAGCCTATGCCGAGACCGACAGCCAGGGCATCTCCTACACCGCCGGCGTACCGCCGGTTGCCGCCGCGCTGCTGGTAGCGCGTGGCGAGTGGGATGCGCAGCGCATGGTCAACGTCGAAGAGCTGCCGGCCCACCCGTTCCTCAAGCTGCTCGATGTGATGGGTCTGCCGACCCGGATCAAGGATGAGCACGGCGACCGGGCCTGGGATCAGTAAGCCAGCGACAAGTTGCACGCAAGAACGAAAGGCCCCGCTGCTCTGGTAGCGGGGCCTTTTGCTTTGTTGGCGGCGCGGCGGTGGATGTAAAAAGCGACATCCACCCTACGTGCTGTTTTTGCCTTGCATGGCTCTAGCTCGCTCGATCAGCCTAAAGCCCGCCTAAAGGCGGGCTTTGTGTTTTCTGGCGTAGGGTGGAAAACGCCGAAGGCTTTTCCACCGACGGGGAACGCTGGTGGAAAACGCTTCGCGGTTTTTCACCCAACGCTGCAACAACCCAAGCCAAACGCAGCTTCGCCTTTCCGCTTTGTTCATTTCACGCGACAATCCGCGGACTACAGCGCCCCCTGAGAGGCGCTCGGCAGCCGTGAGGATTTCCTATGAGCAGCAACGATCGCGTCATCATCTTCGACACCACCCTGCGCGACGGCGAGCAGAGCCCCGGCGCGTCCATGACCGGTGAGGAAAAGCTGCGCATCGCCCGTGCGCTGGAGCGGCTGAAGGTGGACGTGATCGAAGCGGGCTTCGCCATCGCCAGCCCGGGCGATTTCGCCGCGGTGAAGCTGGTTGCCGACAACATCAAGGACAGCACCGTGTGCAGCCTGGCGCGCGCTGTCGATGCCGACATCGAGCGTGCCGCCGAAGCACTGGCCGGCGCCAACTCCGGGCGCATCCACACCTTTATCGCCACCAGCCCGATCCACATGCAGTACAAGCTGCGCATGCAGCCGGACCAGGTGGTCGAGCAGGCGGTGCGTGCGGTGAAGAAGGCGCGCAACCTGTGCGCCGACGTGGAGTTCTCCTGCGAGGATGCTGGCCGCTCGGAGATCGATTTCCTCTGCCGCATCATCGAGGCTGCCATCGACGCCGGTGCGCGCACCATCAACATCCCGGACACCGTCGGCTATGCGATTCCGCACCAGTACGCCGACACCATCCGCCAGCTGCTCGAACGCATCCCCAATGCTGACAAGGCGGTGTTCTCGGTGCATTGCCACAACGACCTGGGTCTGGCCGTGGCCAACTCCCTCGCGGCAGTGGTCGCCGGTGCGCGGCAGGTGGAGTGCACGATCAACGGCCTCGGCGAGCGTGCCGGCAACGCCGCGCTGGAAGAGATCGTCATGGCGATCAAGACCCGCCAGGACCTGCTCGATGTGCACACCCGCATCGAGACCGAGCACATCCTCGCCGCTTCGCGCCTGGTGTCGGGCATCACCGGCTTCCCGGTGCAGCCGAACAAGGCCATCGTCGGCGCCAACGCCTTCGCCCACGAGTCGGGCATCCACCAGGACGGCGTGCTCAAGCACCGCGAAACCTACGAAATCATGTCCGCCCAGTCGGTTGGCTGGAACGCTAACAAGATGGTGATGGGCAAGCATTCCGGCCGCGCCGCATTCCGTTCGCGTCTGGATGAGCTGGGCATCCTTCTGGAAGGCGACGAGCTGAATGCCGCGTTCGCCCGCTTCAAGGAGCTGGCGGACAAGAAGCACGAAATCTTCGACGAAGACCTGCAGGCACTGGTCTCCGACACCCTGGCCGACGAAGCGCCTGAGCACTTCAAGCTGGCCACCCTGGAAGTCGCGAGCAAGACCGGCACCATCCCCGAGGCTAAGCTGGTGCTCAGCGTCGACGGCGCCGAGCGTAGTGCCCAAGCCCAGGGTTCCGGCCCGGTCGATGCAACCTTCAAGGCCATCGAGGCGATTGCCGATTCTGGCGCCACGCTGCAGCTGTATTCGGTCAACGCCATCACCCAGGGCACTGACTCCCAGGGCGAGGTCACCGTGCGGCTGGAGAAGGGCGGACGCATCGTCAATGGCAACGGCGCCGATACCGATATCGTCGTCGCCTCGGCCAAGGCTTACCTCAACGCGCTGAACCTGATGCAGGTCGGCGCCAAGGCACATCCGCAGGTGGAAGGCGTTTGATCAACGAAGCCCGGCGTCGCGCCTACCTCGACGCCATGCAGGTAGCCAGCTGGCTGCCGCGTACTGAGCTGCCGTTCGCCGCACCGTCGCGGCCGGAGTTGCTGTTGCCGGTCGCGGCCGAAGCGGAGCCAGAGATTGCCGCTGCACCTGTAGCAGAGGTGTCCGTGGCCGCTCCAGTTGCGGAGCGGTCGGCCGCAGCGCCGGCAGTCGAGCAGCCGCAAGCGCCGCGCCCACGTATCGCCATGCCGGAACCCAAGCAGCCGGAACCGGTTGCTGCTGCGGCGGTAGAACAGGCGGCCGAACCGGCCAAACCCATCGAGCCACCGCCACGTTTCTCGCTGCAGCTGATGCGCGCCGGCAACGTGTTGCTGGTGGTGGAATTGCCCACCGGCGAATCCTTCCAGAGCCGCGACCCGGCCTACATCCTGCTCAAGGACCTGCTGCGCGCCGCACGCCTGCCGGACAAGCCGCAGCAGGTCGGCGATGGCGAGCCGATTCGCTGGCCGCTGCTGAACAAGGGCAGCCTCGACCAGGGTGGAGAAGCCGCACGAGATTACGTGCAGGGCGTGATGGCCGCCGAGCTGGAAAACATGGGCTGCGATTGCATTTGGCTGATCGGTCGTCCGGCGCTGCGTTTCGCCGGTGAAGTGGATGTCGACGCTTGCTATCGCGAACTGGCTGTCGAAGGGCTCGGTCGCGCACTGGCGATGCCCGGCCTGGAACAGCTGATGGAGCAGCCGGCTGCCAAGGCCGAGCTGTGGAAAACCTTGCGCCGCAGCATGCCGCGCTGGCACATAGGTTCATGAGTACGTGTGATGAGTGATGCTGTCAGCTTCCGCCCGATGACCGCGGCGGACATCGAAGCCGTGTTGAAGATCGAGTACGCCGCCTTCAGTCACCCCTGGACGCGCGGCATCTTCAACGACGCGCTGAGTGCCTACGAGTGCTGGGTGATGTTCGAGGGCGAGCAGCAGGTCGGCCACGGTGTGATCAACCTGATCCTCGACGAGGCGCACCTGCTCAATATCACCGTCAAGCCGCAGAGCCAGGGCCGCGGCCTCGGCCTGCGCCTGCTCGAGCATCTGATGGAGCGTGCCCGCGAACGCGGCGGCCGCGAATGCTTCCTCGAAGTACGTGCGAGCAACACCACGGCCTATCGGCTTTACGAGCGTTATGGCTTCAACGAAGTTGGCCGGCGCCGGGCCTACTACCCGGCGGCAGACGGCCGTGAAGATGCGCTGGTGATGGCCTGTACGCTGCTGGATTAACTGCTGCGGGCGGAGCTCCAGCTCTGAGCCGGAGCTCGCCGGCGTCTACGTCTCGAGGTTGCCGATCTCCGACCGTTGCCGCTCTCGAAGGGCGGATCACGCTTCACCGAGCCACCGTGCTCGCGTCACGGTGGATGTAAAAAGCGACATCCACCCTACGTCTACTGGACTGATACCTCGGGCAGAGGCTCCGG
>NZ_JXXD01000101.1 GCF_000935215.1 Stutzerimonas stutzeri | reverse complement strand
TCCAGTCGCTGCATTTCCTCCTCCAGCCATTCGGCCAGAACCTGAGCATTGTTCTGACGCTCGTCCCGCGCGGCGTAGATCAGCGTCAGCGTGCCGCGGCCGGCCATCTCCAGCAGCGCCCACCAGTGTTCGGGGTGGCCGGCCAGTTCGTCCCGATAGCGCTGGCGAAACGTCGCAAACCCGATCTCCCCGCCCTTGAACGCCTTGCGCAGTGCCGTGGAAGGCGCCAGGTCCGGCAGCCATGCGTGCAGCGCCAAGGTGTCCTTGCGGCAGCCCCTTGGCCACAACCGGTCGACCAGTATGCGCTGGCCGTCTTCCAGCGACGGCGGTTCGTATGCGCGTTTGCACTGAATCATCAGCACCTCCGGAGCCTGCCTCTGAGTCTAGGTAAAAGATACTGAAGCGCCAGGGTTAAAAATACTCTGCGAATGGTTTTTATGACTTATAGCGTACTGGTCATATCTACCCTTAATTTATTATCTATCTGATTTTATTGGGTTAAATATTGGGCACGATTCGTGAAGAAGAGAGTGGGTGCAACTCATTACTCGATAGGAGCGTGACATGAAAAAGGCAATGGTTCTGATGGCAGCAGCAGCGATTCTGGCAAGCGGTCTGGCCAGCGCAGACGAGGTTCTGGAAGTGCATGAGGACCGCGCGGTCGGCGGTGGTTTCGGTGGGCTCAGTGGCTTGATGCTCGGAGCTGCGGCGGGTGGCCCGGTCGGGGCGCTGGTCGGTGGCGGCATCGGCTACCTGATGGGGCAGGGCGCGCAGCAGGCTGCCGGGCTCGAGCAGACGCTGTATGTGGTCAAGCGCGAAGATGGCAGCGTTGCTCGCATTCGTACATCCGATGACCGCTTCCTGCAGGGGCAGCACATCGAACGGGACGGCGCGCGGATCACCGCGGCGGCGAAATGACGGCGGGCAGGTAGTCCCGCGGCGGGTTGTTGGGGGATGATCGCGGCTGACTGACACCGAGGAGGCGCTGATGAGTTATTCCGTTCTGCACGTGGTGCATCTGCTGGCCGCGATCTTCTTCATCGGCACGCTGTTCTTCGAGGTGATGATCCTTGGCCGCATCCGTCAGCAGGTCGGCGAGCAGACCATGCCGCTGGTGGAGCGTGCGGTCGGCGCACGTTCGCGGGTGGTGCTGCACTGGGTGGTGCTGTTCGTCTACGGTGCCGGCATCGGCCTGGGCTGGTATCACCGCCAGGCGCTGGCCGATCCGTTTGCCAGCAGCTTCGCCACCTTGCTGGCGCTGAAGGTTATGCTGGCGATCGGCGTGTTCTTCACCTTCGGCCTGGTGGCGATCCTGCTGCGCAAGGGGCATATGACGCCGGCGCGCTACCGTGCCATCCACTGGGCGATCCTGCTGCAGATGATCGGTATCGTGCTGCTCGCCAAGGGCATGTTCTACCTGCACTGGTGAGGTTGCGCTGCATACCAGTTTTGCCAGTCGCAGTCATGATCAGGGTCAATTCGGCTGGCGCTTCGCTCCGTGCTTATCGGGCCTGATTCAGTCGCCGCAGCCTCGTTGCTTTAGCGGCAGCGGGGGCTAAGGTGGCTGCATCGTTTCCCGATCAGCAGAGGTTAGCCATGGATTTCGCCTACAGCCCACGCGTCGAGGCGCTGCGCCAGCAGCTGCGCGCCTTCATGGACCAGCACATCGTGCCGCGCATCGGTGCCTGGCACGCGGAGGTGGCGGCCGGGCAGTACCCGGTGTCGTTCATGGACGACCTCAAGGCGCTTGCCCGTTCGGAAGGGCTGTGGAACCTGTTCCTGCCGTTGCTCGGCGAAGACGAGCCGGGCATGGGCCTGAGCAATCTCGAGTACGCGCCACTGGCGGAAATCATGGGGCGCGTGCACTGGGCTTCGGAAGTGTTCAACTGCAACGCACCGGACACCGGCAACATGGAGCTGCTGCACATGTTCGCCACCCCCGAACAGCGTCAGCGCTGGCTCACGCCGTTGCTCGAAGGCGAGATCCGCTCGGCCTTCGCCATGACCGAACCGGACGTGCCGTCTTCCGACGCTACCAACATCCAGACGCTGATCCGTCGCGACGGCGACGACTACGTGATCAACGGTCGCAAGTGGTTCATCACCAATGCCTCGCATCCCAACTGCAAGCTCCTGATCGTGATGGGCAAGACCGACCCGAACGCCGAGACCCATCAGCAGCAGAGCATGATCCTGGTGCCGTTCGACACACCCGGTGTCGAGCTGGTGCGTAACATCCCGGTGATGAACCACATCGCCCCGGAAGGTCACAGCGAACTCCTGCTGCGCAATGTGCGGGTGCCGGCGAGCAACCTGTTGGGCAGGGAGGGCGACGGCTTCATGATGGCGCAGGCGCGCCTGGGGCCAGGGCGCATTCACCACTGCATGCGCTCGATCGGCATGGCCGAGCTGGCGCTGGAACTGATGGTCGAGCGCTGCCAGGAGCGCAAGGCGTTCGGCAAGTACCTGCAGCAGTATTCCAATGTCGCCGACTGGATCGCCGAGTCGCGTATCGAGATCGAGCAGGCGCGACTGCTGGTGCTCAAGACTGCCTGGATGATCGACGAGGTCGGCGCCAAGGCGGCGCGCAAGGAAATCTCGATGATCAAGGCGCTGGTGCCGCGCATGCACATCAACGTGGTCGACCGCGCGATCCAGGTCTACGGCGCGATGGGCCTGACGCCGGACACGCCGCTGGCCGACATGTGGACCGGTGGCCGCGCCCTGCGCTTTGCCGACGGCCCGGATCAGGTGCATCTGCGCAGCATTGCGAAGATGGAAATCAAGGCCAGTGAAGCCAGCCGCGGTGCCACGGCGGCTTATCTCACCCCGCCTGGTCGTCACTGATCGTGACTGCTGCTGGCCGCGCGACGCCACTGCGCGCGGCCTATCTCCCTTCTCGTGTATGCTCCGTCCTGGTGTGCTAGCTTGCGTCTCTCTCCTACTGGCCTAGGCTAGTCATAACAACGTCTTTGTTCACGGTCATGGTGTTCTTTGACATGGGACAACGAAAACAGTCGCCGGGGGAGTCCTTGATTGCAATCAAGGGGAGGGATGTAGACGCTCACCTACCATCCGCTTACGCCAACCGTACAAGCAGGTAATTCGATGGCTTCCCGTGAAATCTGGTCGCTGGCCGGTACGTTCAGTACCTGGGTCAAGGGCTTTTTCATTCTGCTGATCCTGAGCGTCTGCGCGTTGCCGCTACAGGCCAGGGAATACGAAGCCGAGCAGCAGCGTCTCGACAAGTTCTTCCCCGGCGCAAGCGTCTCTGCAGCCGAGGGCGACTACCAGGTCCGCACGATCACCAAGGGCGACGAGATCCTTGGCTATGCCTTCCAGTCCATCAACGTGGTGGACATCCCCGCCTATTCCGGCAAACCCATCAACATGCAGGTGCTGCTCGATCCGCAGGGTGTGATCGTCGATGCCTACGTGCTCGAGCACCATGAGCCGATCCTGCTGATCGGCATTCCCGAAGAAGAACTGCACGCATTCAACGCCAAGTACCAGGGCATTCGAGTCGATCAGCGCGTCGTGGTCGGTCGCTCCCGGGACGAGAATGCAGTCACCATCGATGCCGTCACTGGTGCCACTGTCACGGTGATGGTGGTCAACGAGATCGTCATGCGCGCCGCCCACGATGTCGCGGTGTCGCTGGGGCTGGTGGAAGACAACGCCGGCATCGCGCAGAAGCCGGCGACCGTCCGCCAGGATTACTACGAAGAGGCCACCTGGAGCGAGCTGACCGGCAACGGCGCGATCCGCCGCCTGCACCTGACCAAGGGCGACATCGACGAGGCGTTCAAGGGCACCGAGGGCGAAGGCATCGACGAGGCCACGGCCGATGAGGTGCAGGACACCTTCATCGACCTCTACGCCACCCATCTGAATCCGCCGACCATCGGCCGCGCGCTGCTCGGCGACGCGCACTACCGCACCCTGATGGACGAGCTCAAGCCAGGCGAGCACGCCGTCGCGGTGATGGGCAGCGGCGAATACTCGTTCAAGGGCTCGGGCTATGTGCGCGGCGGCATCTTCGATCGGGTCCAGCTGCGCCAGTTCGGCAACGTCATCAGCTTCCGCGACATGGACTTCCAGCGCCTGGACGACGTGTATGCCGACGGCATTCCGGATTTCCGCGAGATGGCAGTGTTCATCGTCCGTGAGCACGCCGCGTTCGATCCGGGCTCGCCCTGGACACTGGAGCTGCTGGTGCGGCGCCAGACCGGCCCGATCAGCGGCATGTTCACCAGCTTCGAACTGCCGTATCAGATGCCCGAGCAGTACATCGAACGCCCACAGCCTACCGCCGAGGAACTGGCCGCCATCGAGGAAGCCAACCGCCCGGTGTGGGTCAACATCTGGTACCAGAAGTCGTTCCAGATCGGCGTGATCCTCGCGGCGCTGGGCCTGCTGACGGTCATCCTGTTCCTGCAGGACAAGTTCACCCAGCGGCCGGAGTTCCTGCACTGGCTGCGCCGGGGCTACCTGGTGTTCACCGTGGTGTTCATCGGCTGGTACGCCCTCGGTCAGCTGTCGGTGGTCAACGTGCTGACCTTCACCCATGCGCTGTTTCAGGAATTCCGCTGGGAACTGTTCCTCTCCGACCCGGTGATCTTCATCATCTGGACCTTTACCGCCGCCAGCATTCTGCTCTGGGGCCGTGGCGTGTTCTGCGGCTGGCTGTGCCCGTTCGGTGCGCTGCAGGAGCTGATCAACGAGGCGGCACGCAAGCTGAAGGTTCCGCAGTACGAGCTGCCCTTCGCCGTCCACGAGCGGCTCTGGGCGATCAAGTACATCGTCCTGCTGGTGCTGTTCGGGCTCTCGCTCGAGTCGATGATGATGGCCGAGAAGGCCGCCGAGGTTGAGCCGTTCAAGACCGCCATCACCCTCAAGTTCGACCGCCAGTGGTGGTTCGTCGCCTACGCGGTGTTCCTGCTGGTCATCAACATCTTCACACGCAAGGTGTACTGCCGCTACGTCTGCCCGCTGGGTGCGGCGCTGTCGATCAGCAGCAAGGTCCGCCTGTTCGACTGGCTCAAGCGGCGCCCGGAATGCGGCAGCCCCTGCCAGCTGTGCGCCAAGGAATGCGAGATCCAGGCCATCCATCCGGATGGGCACATCAACCACAACGAGTGCCATTACTGCCTGGACTGCCAGATGACTTATCACAACGAAAACAAGTGCCCGCCGCTGATCCTGAAGAACAAGCGCGCCAAGCGCGGCAAGAAGGCACCGGCCGACCCGTCGCTGATTCCCGTAGTGCAAGTAGTGGAACCCTGAGTCATCGCCGCAGGCGAAGTACTCGATCGATGTGTTTGAAGCAGATGTCCCAAAGGAGCGAAACCCCATGAGTGACAAGAGCAAGAACAATCCCGAGGTGCTGGAGAAGGGCGGCATGAGCCGTCGTGGCTTCCTCGGCGCCAGCGCGGTTACCGGCGCAGCCGTTGCGGCCACCGCCTTCGGTGGCGCAGTGATGAGCCGCGAGTCCTGGGCCGCAGCGGTCAAGGAAGCGCGGCAGAACATCTACGTCGCGCCAGGCGAACTGGACGACTACTACGGCTTCTGGAGCGGCGGCCACCAGGGCGAAGTGCGCGTGATGGGCGTCCCGTCGATGCGCGAACTGATGCGCATCCCGGTGTTCAACGTCGACTCCGCCACCGGCTGGGGCCTGACCAACGAAAGCCGCGCGATCATGGGCGACAGCGCCAAGTTCCTCAACGGCGACTGCCACCACCCGCACATCTCCATGACCGACGGCAAGTACGACGGCAAGTACCTGTTCATCAACGACAAGGCCAACACCCGCGTCGCGCGTATCCGCCTGGATATCATGAAGTGCGACAAGATGATCACCGTGCCGAACTGCCAGGCCATCCACGGCCTGCGTCTGCAGAAGGTGCCGCACACCAAGTACGTGTTCGCCAACGCCGAATTCGTCATCCCGCACCCGAACGACGGCAAGGTCTTCGATCTGCAGGATGAAAACAGCTACACCATGTACAACGTCATCGACGCCGAAAAGATGGAGATGGCCTTCCAGATCATCGTCGACGGCAACCTCGACAACACCGACGCCGACTACACCGGCCGCTTCACCGCTGCCACCTGCTACAACTCGGAAAAGGCCTACGACCTCGGCGGCATGATGCGCAACGAGCGTGACTGGGTCGTGGTGTTCGACATCGAGGCAGCCGAGAAGGCGGTCAAGGCCGGCAAGTTCATCACCCTCGGCGACTCCAAGGTGCCGGTGCTCGATGGTCGCAAGAAAGGCGACAAGGACAGCGAATTCACCCGCTATATCCCGGTGCCGAAGAACCCGCACGGCCTGAACACCTCGTCCGACGGCAAGTACTTCATCGCCAACGGCAAGCTGTCGCCGACCGTGTCGATGATCGAGATTGCCAAGCTGCCGGACCTGTTCGCCGACAAGCTGGCCGATCCGCGTGACACCATCGCCGCCGAAGTCGAACTGGGCCTCGGCCCGCTGCACACCACCTTCGACGGTCGCGGCAACGCCTACACCACCGTGTTCATCGACAGCCAGGTGGTCAAGTGGAACATGGCCGACGCGGTTCGCGCCTACAAGGGCGAGAAGGTCAACTACATCAAGCAGAAGCTCGACGTGCACTACCAGCCGGGCCACATCCACGCCTCGCTCTGCGAAACCAGCGAAGCCGATGGCAAGTGGCTGGTGGCGCTGTGCAAGTTCGGCAAGGACCGCTTCCTGCCGACCGGCCCGCTGCACCCGGAAAACGACCAGCTGATCGACATCTCCGGTGAGGAAATGAAGCTGGTGCATGACGGCCCGACCTATGCCGAGCCGCACGACTGCATCATGGCCCGTCGCGACCAGATCAAGCCGAAGAAGCTCTGGGACCGCAACGATCCGTTCTTCGCGCCGACCGTGGAAAGGGCGAAGAAGGATGGCATCAACCTGGAGACCGACAACAAGGTCATCCGCGACGGCAACAAGGTGCGCGTGTACATGACCTCCATGGCGCCGGCGTTCGGGGTGCAGGAGTTCACCGTCAAACAGGGCGACGAAGTCACCGTGACCATCACCAACATCGACCAGATCGAAGACGTGTCCCACGGTTTCGTCATGGTCAATCACGGTGCGAGCATGGAGATCAGCCCGCAACAAACCTCTTCCATCACCTTCATCGCTGACAAGCCGGGGCTGCACTGGTACTACTGCAGCTGGTTCTGCCACGCGCTGCACATGGAAATGGTCGGCCGCATGATGGTCGAGCCCGCCTAAGCGGCTCCAGCCATCGCCCGTTTGCGGTCGGGCGATGGCGTCGCAATCCGCGAAGGGTTTCGGCATGCTGCCGCGACCCTTCCGGCAACCGCCGTTCGCCTGCAAGCTGAAGAAGGTCAAAACGCAGTGTTCAAAGCTCAGGCTGGTTTTTTCTCGCGATACCCCACAGCAGTCATGCTGCTGCTTCTATTCAGTGGTGCGGCTCAGGCGGCACCGCAATCGATCACCACCCTGCCGCTGCAGCCCGACGGTGAGAACCGCTGGCGCCTGCCTGCCGGGGAATATCAGGGGCAGTTCACCATCGAGCAGCCCATGCAGCTGCGTTGCGAGCCGGGTGCGACCATCCAGTCGCAAGGGCAGGGCAGCAGCCTGCTCATCAGCGCGCCCGACGTGCTCGTCGACGGCTGCACGCTGCGCGACTGGGGCTCCGACCTCACGGCCATGGATTCGGCGGTGTTCGTCCTGCCGGCCGCGCCGCGGGCGCTGATTCGAAACAACCGTATGCAGGGGCCGGGCTTCGGCGTGTTCGTCGATGGTGCCGCCGACGTGCAGGTGATCGGCAACGAGATCGTCGGTGAGGTGGACATTCGCTCGCAGGATCGCGGCAACGGCATTCACCTGTTCGCGGTGAACGGTGCACGCATCGTCGGCAATCACGTGCGCAACTCGCGCGACGGCATCTACATCGACACCTCCAACGGCAACCACCTGGAGGCCAACGTCCTCGAGGATCTGCGCTATGGCGTGCATTACATGTTCGCCAACGACAACAGCGTGATCGACAACGTCACCCGCCGTACCCGCACCGGCTACGCGCTGATGCAGAGCCGCAAGCTGATCGTCACGGGCAACCGCTCCGAGCAGGATCAGAACTACGGCATCCTGATGAACTACATCACCTACTCGACCATCACCGGCAACTTCGTCAGCGACGTGCAGCGTGGCGATACCGGTGGCGACAGCATGATCAGCGGCGGTGAGGGCAAGGCGCTGTTCATCTACAACTCGCTGTTCAACACCATCGAGAACAACCACTTCGAGAAGAGCTCGCTGGGCATCCACCTGACCGCCGGCTCCGAAGACAACCGCATTTCCGGCAACGCCTTCGTCGGCAACCAGCAGCAGGTCAAGTACGTGGCGACCCGCACCCAGGAATGGTCGGTGGACGGCCGTGGCAACTACTGGAGCGATTACCTGGGCTGGGACCGCAATGACGACGGGCTGGGCGATGTCGCCTACGAACCCAACGACAACGTCGATCGCCTGCTCTGGCTCTACCCGCAGGTGCGCCTGCTGATGAACAGCCCGAGCATCGAGGTGCTGCGCTGGGTGCAGCGTGCCTTCCCGGTGGTCAAGTCGCCGGGTGTGCAGGACAGCCATCCGCTGATGAAGCTGCCCACTGAAGAACTCCTAACCGAAAAGCAGGAACCAACGTCATGAACGCCGTCGAGATCCAGGGCGTAAGCCAGCGTTACGGCAGCATGACCGTGCTGCACGATCTGAACCTGAACCTCGGTGAAGGTGAGGTGCTGGGGCTGTTCGGCCATAACGGCGCGGGCAAGACCACCAGCATGAAGCTGATTCTCGGCCTGCTTTCGCCGAGCGAGGGCCAGGTGAAAGTCCTGGGCCGCGCGCCGAACGATCCACAGGTGCGCCGCCAGCTCGGCTACCTGCCGGAGAACGTGACCTTCTACCCGCAGTTGAGCGGCCGCGAAACCCTGCGCCATTTCGCCCGCCTCAAGGGCGCGGCGCAGAGCCAGGTGGACGAGCTGCTCGAGCAGGTCGGCCTGGCCCATGCCGCCGACCGCCGGGTGAAGACCTATTCCAAGGGCATGCGCCAGCGCCTCGGCCTGGCCCAGGCGCTGCTCGGCGAACCGCGCCTGCTGCTGCTCGACGAGCCGACCGTGGGCCTCGATCCGATCGCCACGCAGGATCTCTACCAGCTGATCGACCGCCTGCGTCAGCGTGGCACCAGCATCATCCTCTGCTCCCACGTACTGCCGGGCGTCGAGGCGCACATCAACCGCGCGGCGATCCTCGCCAAGGGCCGCCTGCAGGCGGTGGGCAGCCTGTCGCAACTGCGTGCCGAAGCCGGGCTGCCGGTGCGCATCCGTGCCAGCGGCATCAGCGAGCGCGACAGCTGGCTGCAACGCTGGACCGATGCCGGACACAGCGCCCGCGGCCTCAGCGAATCGAGCCTGGAAGTGGTCGCGGTCAACGGCCACAAGCTGGTGCTGCTGCGCCAGCTGCTGGGTGAGAGCGAGCCGGAGGACATCGAGATCCACCAGCCGTCGCTGGAAGACCTCTACCGCTATTACATGGAGCGCGCCGGTGACGTACGCGCCCAGGAGGGTCGCCCATGAACCAGGTCTGGAACATCGCCCGCAAGGAACTCAGCGATGGCCTGCGCAACCGCTGGCTGCTCGCCATCAGCCTGCTCTTCGCCGTGCTCGCGGTGGGTATCGCCTGGCTCGGCGCCGCGGCGTCAGGGCAGCTCGGCTTCACCTCGATTCCGGCGACCATCGCCAGCCTGGCCAGTCTGGCCACCTTCCTGATGCCGTTGATCGCGTTGCTGCTCGCTTACGACGCCATCGTCGGCGAGGACGAGGGCGGCACGCTGATGCTGCTGCTGACCTATCCGCTGGGGCGAGGGCAGATCCTGCTCGGCAAGTTCGTCGGCCACGGGCTGATTCTCGCCCTGGCGGTGCTGATCGGCTTCGGTTGCGCGGCGCTGGCCATCGCCGTGCTGGTCGAAGGTGTCGAGCTCGGCATGCTGTTCTGGGCGTTCGGCCGTTTCATGATCTCCTCGACGCTGCTCGGCTGGGTGTTCCTCGCCTTCGCCTACGTGCTCAGCGGCAAGGTCAACGAGAAGTCCAGTGCCGCCGGGCTGGCGCTCGGTGTGTGGTTTCTCTTCGTGCTGGTGTTCGACCTGGTGCTGCTCGCGCTGCTGGTGCTCAGCGAAGGCAAGTTCAACCCGGAGCTGCTGCCCTGGCTGCTGTTGCTCAACCCCACCGACATCTACCGGCTGATCAACCTGTCCGGCTTCGAAGGCAGCGCCAGCGCAATGGGCGTGCTGTCGCTCGGTGCCGACCTGCCCGTGCCGGCTTCGGTGCTCTGGTTGTGCCTGCTGGCCTGGATCTGCGTGTCGCTGCTGCTGGCGTTCGGCATCTTTCGCCGGCGCCTGACCTGACTTCCATGAATCGAAAAGGAAATCCCTCTATGAACGCACTGCATCGCATCGGCGCCGGAACGCTCCTGGCCATGTTGCTCGCCTTCGGCCTGGCCGGCTGCGGCGAGAAGGAGGAGGTCCAGCAAGTGCTCGAGCCGGTGGCCTTTCACGACGCTGACGAGTGTCACGTCTGCGGCATGATCATCAGCGACTTCCCCGGGCCCAAGGGCCAGGCGGTGGAGAAGGGCGGCGTGAAGAAGTTCTGCTCCACGGCCGAGATGCTCGGCTGGTGGCTGCAGCCGGAGAATCGTCTGCTCGATGCCAGGCTGTACGTACACGACATGGGCCGTAGCGTCTGGGAAAAGCCGGATGACAGTCACCTGATCGACGCAACCAGCGCCTACTATGTAGTCGGTACGTCGCTCAAGGGCGCCATGGGTGCGTCGCTGGCGACCTTCGCCGACGAGCAGGCCGCCATGCGCCTCGCCGAGGAACACGGTGGTCGCGTATTGCGCTTCGAACAGATCGATCAGGCGCTGCTGCAGGAGGCGGCGAGCATGCAGCACGGCGGCATGCACGAGCACATGTCCGGCGATGCACACAACGCACACCAGGGTCACTGAGGTACTCGGTGACCGCAACCAGTCTTCCGACACATTCGAGGTAAGCACAATGATGGGTATCAGCGTCTGGCAACTTCTGATCATTCTTCTGATCGTCGTCATGCTGTTCGGCACCAAGCGCCTGCGCGGCCTGGGCTCCGATCTGGGCAGCGCGATCAGCGGCTTCCGCAAATCGGTGAGTGACGCCGAGACCACGCCTCAGGCCGAGACGGTCAAGCAGGAAATCAAGTAAGCACAACGACCACTCCGCTCGGCCAACACCCCCGGACACGGCGCATGCGCGCTGCCGGGGAGGCTAGGCCCATCGCCGTAGAGGGCCGCCCGGACGGCTCCACTGTTCGATGATCACGGCCGTTTCGCACCGCAACGGTGCGTCTGCAGGTGGCCTCCGCGTGCCGACCGTCACTTTCCCGCCGCCTCCGCGAAAATCTGATCGCAATCAAGTCTGTCGATGGCGCCTACCCTGTAGAAAGTAATCCTGGCTCCTGCAATCGGGAGCGCTCATTCGTCCGGCGCGCCTTCGTTGTGCCGCCGGACATAGAACGTCTGGAGGCCCTTCCGTGCAAGTTATCGATCGGCGAAAAGCCCTGAGTATTCCGCCTATCTGGCGGCTCGCCTTTCGCCCCTTCTTTCTCGCTGGCAGCCTGTTCGCGCTGTTGGCGATTCCACTCTGGGTTGCCGCGTGGACCGGGCTCTGGCCGGGCTTTCAGCCCACCGGTGGCTGGCTGGCCTGGCACCGTCACGAAATGCTGTTCGGCTTCGCCATGGCGATCGTCGCCGGCTTTCTGCTCACCGCGGTGCAGACCTGGACCGGGCAGACCGCGCCCTCCGGCAACCGCCTGATGGGGTTGGCGATGCTCTGGCTGGCCGCGCGCCTGGGCTGGCTGTTCGGCCTGCCGGCCGCATGGCTGGCACCGCTCGATCTGCTGTTCCTGCTGGCGTTGGCCTGGATGATGGCGCGGATGCTCTGGGCCGTACGGCAGAAGCGCAACTACCCGATCGTGGTGGTGCTGACGCTGATGTTCGGCGCTGACGTGCTGATCCTGACCGGCCTGCTGCAGGGTAACGATGCGCTGCAGCGCCAGGGCGTGCTCGCCGGGCTGTGGCTGGTCGCGGCGCTGATGGCGCTGATCGGCGGCCGGGTGATTCCGTTCTTCACCCAGCGCGGCCTGGGCAAGGTCGAGGCGGTCAAGCCCTGGGTCTGGCTGGATGTCGCGCTGCTGGTGGGCACCGGAATCGTCGCCCTGCTGCACGCCTTCGGCGTTGCCCTGCAGCCGCATCCGCTGCTGGGCCTGCTGTTCGTCGCCATCGGCGTCGGCCATCTGCTGCGCCTGGCGCGCTGGTACGACCACGGCATCTGGAAGGTCGGCCTGCTCTGGTCGCTGCACCTGGCGATGCTCTGGCTGGTGGTTGCCGCCTTCGGCCTGGCGCTCTGGCATTTCGGTCTGCTGGCACAGTCCAGCCCTTCGCTGCATGCGCTGAGCGTCGGCTCCATGGGCGGGCTGATCCTGGCGATGATCGCCCGCGTGACTCTCGGCCACACCGGCCGGCCGCTGCAGTTGCCGGCGGGCATCATCGGTGCCTTCGTGCTGTTCAACCTGGGTACGGCAGCGCGGGTATTCCTCTCCGTCATCTGGCCGGTCGGCGGTCTGTGGCTGGCAGCGGCCTGCTGGGCGGCGGCCTTCGTCCTGTATGTCTGGCGCTACGCGCCGATGCTGGTCGCACCGCGGGTCGATGGCCATCCGGGCTGAGCACCGAGTCGTTTCACCGGGGCAGGTGCCCGTCGCGCCTGCCCGTCAATACCAAGCCTTAGAACCGCTGCCGCGAGGCGGCTTGTGACTCGGCGTGCGCCGAGCTCGGAGAGGATGATGAAAAGCGAGTTTCAGGATCGTCTGGCGGTCGTCACCGGCGCCAGTTCCGGAATCGGTCTGGCGTTGTGCGCGGCCTTGCTGCAGCGCGGTGCCCGGGTGCTGGCGATGTCGCGCAGCATCGGCGGTCTCGAACCGCTGCTGGAAACCCACGCCGACCAGCTGCAGTGGCTGAGCGGCGACGTCACCTCGGCTGAAGATCTGGCCCAGCTGGCACGCCGCGCCGCGCAGATGGGGCCGGTGCACTACCTGGTGCCCAACGCCGGTATCGCCGAACTGGCCGATGGCCTGGACATGGCCGCCTTCGACCGGCAGTGGGCGGTCAATGGCGCCGGTGCGTTGAACACCTTCGCTGCGCTGCGCACCGAGCTGGCCAAGCCGGCTTCGGTGGTCTTCGTCGGCACCTTCCTGATCCGCTCGACCTTCCCCGGGCTGGCGGCCTACATCGCCAGCAAGGCGGCGTTGGCGGCGCAGGCGCGCACGCTGGCGGTGGAGTTCGCGCCGCTGGAGGTACGCATCAACATGGTTTCGCCCGGTCCGACCGCCACCGCCATCTGGGGTTCGCTGGGGCTCAACGACGACCAGCTCGAAGCGGTCGCCGACGGTGTCACCAAGCGTCTGCTGCCGGGGCATTTCCTCGAGTCGGCGGCGGTGGCCAACGTCATCCTGTTCCAGCTGTCCCAGGGCGCGCGCGGCGTGTTCGGCCAGGACTGGGTGGTGGACAACGGTTACACCGTCAGCTGAGGTGCACGGCATGTGGTTCAAGCGGAAGAACAGCACGACGCGCCTGGAGCACGAGCTGCACGCGCTGCAGGCCAGCCACGCCGAACAGTCGGCACGCATCGCTGCGTTGGAGCAGCAGCTGCAGGCGGCAGAGGCTGCCAGCCAGCAACGCCAGCGACAGCTCGACTATTACCGGGGCGTGTCGGAAAGGCTGATTCGCTTCAGCACCTCCGTGGCCCATCTCGGCGAGTCGTTCGAGTTCCTCACCGGGCAGTTGGGCGATAACAAGGCCCGTGCCGGCGAGGTCGCCGCCGCGGCGCTGAGCAACCAGAAGCATTTCGGCGAGCTGCAGGGCAAGGCCGCCGAGATGGAGGACGGCCTCGGCCTGGCCTCGCGCAAGGTCGATACCCTTGCCGAGCGCTCGCAGGAGATCAACGGCATCGTCGATCTCATCAGCGGCATCGCCAGCCAGACCAATCTGCTGGCGCTGAATGCCGCGATCGAGGCGGCGCGTGCCGGCGAGGCCGGGCGTGGTTTCGCAGTTGTCGCCGGGGAGATTCGCAGCCTGGCGGAAAAGACCGCGCTGGCGACCGATGACATCGTGCGCAAGATTGGCGAAGTGCAGGCCGAAATCCGCAATGTGCATGACTACATCCAGCTGCAGGGCAGCCACGCCAAGGGCTTCAGTCGAACCACCGAGGTGGCGGTCGAGGCGATGCGTACGCTCTATCACCTGGCCGGGGCGATGCGTGGCAGCAGCGCCGCGTCTTCCTTCCGTGCCGGCATCGAGCTGGCCAATCTTGACGAGCTGTCACTGAAGTTCGTGGTGTACAACCACCTGCTGAGCGACCAGGCGCAGCCAATTCCGCAGCTGCCGAGCGAGCGCGACTGTCGTTTCGGCCGCTGGTATTACGGCGAGGGCAACCGCGATATCCAGGCGCTGGACTGCTTCCGGCAGATCGAGCGGCCCCACACGGCGGTGCATGCCCAAGGGCAGGCGGCGCTGGATGCATTCGCTCAGGACGCGCTGGAAACCGCGCTGCGCCACCTGGGCCAGATGGAGGACGCCAACCTGGAGGTGATGCGTATCGTCACCGCCGTGGTCGATCAGTACGAGAAAGGGGCGAGTCGCGCGGCCTGATGGTACAGACGCCCGCGTTTTCGCTCTTGATGTCGTTGGTGCAAAAATATTGCGCTTATCGAGCAATACTATTCGTTAGATAACATTTAAAGCGCCGCGGACAATGCGCACGCATTCCGTCTGCGCGGCAATCCGCCGCGCTCGATATGAACCGATCCCAGGAGGAGCGGCGAGCGGATGCGGCGTGCCGGTCCGTCGACCATTGCCAGCGCTGCGCTGGCAGATCTCGATGTTCGTTTCCTGGCGCCCGCGTCGGCCGCCTGGCGAGCATGAGCGAACTGCACAACAGTCCCGAACCGATTGCCTACAACTACCACGTGGTGCGCCAGTTCACCCTGATGACGCTGGTCTGGGGTGTGCTCGGCATGGGCCTCGGCGTCTTCATCGCTGCTCAGCTGGTGTGGCCGCAGCTGAACTTCGACCTGCCCTGGACCAGCTTCGGCCGGCTGCGACCGATTCACACCAATCTGGTGATCTTCGCCTTCGGTGGCGGCGCGCTGTTCGCCTCGTCCTTCTACATCGTTCAGCGCACCAGCCATGCCCGGCTGATCTCCGATCGGCTGGCGGCGCTGGTTTTCTGGGGCTGGCAGGCAGCCTGCGTGGCAATGCCGATCAGCTACGCGCTGGGCTACACCACGTCCAAGGAATACGCCGAGATGGAGTGGCCGATCGCACTCTGGGTGACGCTGATCTGGGTGCTCTACGCCTATCTGTTCTTCGGCACCATCGCCCGCCGGCGCATCCGGCACATCTATGTCGGCAACTGGTTTTTCGGCGCCTTCATCATCGTCACCGGCATGGTGCACATCATCAACCACGCGCTGGTGCCGGTGAGCCTGCTCAAGTCCTATTCGATGTATTCGGGGGCCACCGATGCGATGGTGCAGTGGTGGTACGGGCACAGCGTGGTGGGCTTCATCCTCTCGGTCGGCTTTCTCGGGATGATGTACTACTTCGTGCCGAAGCAGGCGGGGCGGCCGATCTACTCGTACCGTCTGTCCATCGTGCATTTCTGGGCGATCATCTCGATCTACATCTGGGCCGGCCCGCATCATCTGCACTACACCGCGCTGCCGGACTGGGCGCAGAGCCTGGGTATGGTGATGTCGATCATCCTCCTGGCGCCGAGCTGGGGCGGCATGATCAACGGCATGATGACCCTTTCCGGTGCCTGGCATAAGTTGCGCACCGACCCGATCCTGCGCTTCCTGGTGGTCTCGCTGGCGTTCTACGGCATGTCGACCTTCGAAGGCCCGATGATGGCGATCAAGACGGTCAACGCGCTGTCGCACTACACCGACTGGACCATCGGCCACGTACACGCCGGGGCGCTGGGCTGGGTGGCGATGATCTCCATCGGCTCGCTGTACCACCTGATTCCGCGGCTGTGGGGGCGCGAGCAGATGCACAGCATCGGCCTGATCAACGCGCACTTCTGGCTGGCGACCATCGGCACGGTGCTCTACATCGCCTCGATGTGGGTCAACGGCATCACTCAGGGCCTGATGTGGCGGGCGATCAACGAAGACGGCACGCTGACCTATTCCTTCGTCGAGGCGCTGGAAGCCAGCCATCCCGGCTACATCGTGCGCATGGCCGGCGGCGCCATCTTCGCCAGCGGCATGCTGCTGATGGCGCTGAACACCTGGCTG
>NZ_JXXD01000100.1 GCF_000935215.1 Stutzerimonas stutzeri | reverse complement strand
GCACCTCCACTGAAGGACCCGCCGTGAGCACGCTGCCCCCCTGCCCCAAATGCAATTCCGAATACACCTACGAAGACGGCCAGATGCTGGTCTGCCCGGAGTGCGGCCATGAGTGGTCCGCCACTGAAAGCGCAGCGGCCGCGGGCGAAGGCGACAAGGTGATCAAGGACTCGGTGGGCAACACCCTGCAGGACGGCGACACCGTCACGGTGATCAAGGACCTCAAGGTCAAGGGCTCGTCGCTGGTGGTCAAGGTCGGCACCAAGGTCAAGAACATCCGTCTGGTCGATGGCGACCACGACATCGACTGCAAGATCGATGGCATCGGAGCGATGAAGCTGAAGTCCGAGTTCGTCAGAAAAGTCTGAGCCGCGATGCTCGTCCGAAAGCCCGGCATTCGCCGGGCTTTCGCGTTTCAGATCAAGCGCAACAACCAATCCAGCCGCTCGCGGGTAAAGCCGCTGCCGATGAACAGCAGATCGATCCAGAACGCCTGGTGCAGCACCACGATCAACCAGAACGCCAGCTGATAGCTCAGCTTGCGGGTCTTGTGGCGAAACACCTGCTGCGCGACGAGCGCACCCGGCCAGCCACCAGCCAGCTCGAAGAAATGCAGCGTGGTTTCCGGCGTGCGCCAGCGATCCTTCAGCGCGCTGTGCTTGTCACGCCAGTAGAGGAAGAAGGTCAGCAGGCTGGCGAGGGCGTAGATTGCCAACGGCAACACCGCCCCGAGGCGCAGGAGGCTGCCCGCCAGCGGCAGCAGGCAGAGCAGCGCGAACAGCACCAGCTTGAGCGGAAGCCGCTGAATGTTACCGGCGACCAGCTGCCGCGCTGGCTTGCCGGCGGCACGCGCCGTGGCGCGCGGGCGGTCCTGAGGATCGCTCTTCTGCCGCTGACTGCCCGGCCGCTGGCGAATCGCCGGCTGATCCAGCGTCAGCGGCGCATCCAGCCGCAGATGCTCGGCGCGCAAGCGGCCCTGAGGGTCGCGCCCGGCCACGTAGAGCACCCGGTCGCCCACCAGCGGCCGGCGCTCACCATGCACGGCCGAGATATGCGCGAAGACATCCTCACCGCCCTGCTCCGGGCGAATGAAGCCGAAGCCCTTCTGGTCGTTCCAGCTTTTCAGCGTGCCTCGCTGTTCCATGCACCGCAATCCATGTGATCAAAGCCGCGCATGCTAACCGAGCTCGGCATGCGTTGGCAGCACGCCGCTATGGCCACGGCATGGCGGTCGGCGTTATGGTCAGGCGATCATCAGCCCAGGGATGAACCATGGCCAGCAAGCCCAGCAGTGCGAACAAGCAGAAACACCTCGCGGTCCTGATCGACGCGGACAACGCGCCGGCGGCCATCGTCGAAGGCCTGTTCGAGGAGATCGCCAAGTACGGCGTCGCCAGCGTCAAGCGCATCTATGGCGACTGGACCAAGCCCAACCTCGGCAGCTGGAAGAGAGTGCTGCTCGACCACTCGATCCAGCCGATCCAGCAGTTCGCCTACACCTCCGGCAAGAACGCCACTGACAGTTCGCTGATCATCGACGCCATGGACCTGCTCTACACCCGGCGCTTCGACGGCTTCTGCCTGGTTTCCAGCGACAGCGACTTCACCCGCCTGGCCGCACGCATCCGCGAGGAAGGCCTGACGGTGTATGGCTTCGGCGAACAGAAGACGCCCTCGCCATTCGTCTCGGCGTGCGACAAGTTCATCTATACCGAGATCCTGCGCGCCGACGCCACCAAGGTCGCTGCCGAGCCGTCGACGGAAAAGCTCGCCGCGGCCGCCGCACAGGTAGAAGAAAGCAGCAAGCCGCCGAAAACAGGCGACAAGGGCGACACCATCAAATGCCAGGCGGTGCCGGTGGACTTCATCGCCAAGATTCTCGACGACCTGACCGAGGAGGACGACTGGATTCAGCTCGGCACGCTCGGGCAGAACATCAGCAAGCTGCGCCCGGCCTTCGATCCGCGCCTGTATGGCTGCAAGAAGCTCAGCGACCTGATCGCCAACCAGCCCAAGCGCTTCGACCTGGAATCTCGGGGCAGCAGCGCCACCGGTGGCAAGGACCTCTACGTGCGCCTGCGCAAACCCGGCAAGCACTGAGCGCCGCCACTCAGCTCGCCTGCGCGTCCGGGGCATGGCAGCAGACGCGGACGCGGTCCCGGCCCTCGTGCTTGGCGCGGTAGAGCGCAGCGTCCGCACGCCGTAGCAGGCTATCGGCAGTGTCCACCGGCCCTAGCTCGGCAACCCCGGCGCTGAGGGTCTGACCGCGGCCAGTGCTGAACATGGATGTCCGCGACTGTTCACAGAGGCGCTCGGCGAACGCCAGCGCCTGCTGACCATTGGTTTCCGGACACAGCAGCAGAAACTCCTCGCCACCCCAGCGGCCGACGGCGTCACTGCCGCGCAGACCAGATACCAGCAGGTCGGCGAATTCCTTGAGAACGCGGTCCCCAGTCTGATGACCGAACTCGTCGTTTATGCTCTTGAAGTGATCGATATCCAGCATGACGATCGACAGCGGCCGGTTGTAACGCCGCGCCTGCTCCAGCGCCCTGGCGAAGCGCCGGTCGAGTTCGGCACGATTGGCCAAGCCGGTGAGAGCATCGGTCTGCGATTTGATCTGCAGCTGCTCGTTCAGCCTCCGTAGCCGCCCGATCCAGTACAGGCTGGTCAGCAGCATCACCGAGAAAACCACCACGATCTGCACGACCAGCCGGTAGTCGGTACCCGACTCGATGCGAATCGGCGCATGCCGGTTGGCGATCTGGTTCAGCTCCCACGGCGTAATGGTCGCAATCGCCTTGTCCAGAATGCCGCGCAGCACAGGTTCGCTCTTCAGCACACCGATGCGAAACTGGTTATCGAGACTCGCCAGCTGTCCGGCGATTTTCAGGTTGAACCAGCCCTCGCGGCGCATGGTGTAGGCAGCCACGGTCAGCGACCGTATGGTCAGATCGGCTTTGCGCTCGTTTACCAACGCCAGCGCCTCGGCGTCGGTGTCGGTGTCGGTGTCGGTGATGATGACGCGCAGCTGGGGGAAATCCCGCCGAACGCTTTCCTCGATGAACGTGCCGGACGGCAGCGCCACCGTTGCGTTTTCCAAGGCGGACAGATCGGCCACGTACGGGTGGTCTTCCCGTGCGATCACCACATTGGCGTCGGTGAACAACGGCTGGGTGAAGATCAGCCAGGCATCACGCGCAGGCGTCTGGTTGAGAAAGCTGAGCAGCTGACAGCGGCCGGCCTGGGAGAATGCCACCGACTGGCCCCAGTCGCTGGTCGACACGATATCAAGTTGCAGGCCCGCCCGTTGCGCCACGAGACGCAGCAGGTCGGCCGCAATTCCTTCGTGCTCACCACGGGCGTTGAGCATCTCGAACGGCAGCCAGTCCGGATCGACACAGATGCTGACCGAGCGGTTGTCGGCCAGCCAGTCGCGCTCGACAGCGCTCAGGTCGAGCGTCACATCGACCGAAGCCGATACCGTGCCTGACAGGGCGAACAACGCGATGCACAGAAACCTTGTCACTTGAGCCACCCTCGCAAGGACCGCACGTAACATTGGTGACGGCTGAAGTTCAACACGGCACAAATGGCACGGCGAGATAGATCATGGCTTTGAGCCATCACAAATCATGCCAACCAGTTTTTTGACGCCTCTAATCATTTGCAATCATTGACTGACGCATCGATCGAACCGACCGTGGACGGGCTCTTCTAAAGGGGACCAAATATTGGAGGTTCACATGAGCAAGCACTCATTCCTCGCCTGCGGCCTGGCGCTCTGCGCCCCGCTGGCGTTCGCCCAGACGCCGCCGCCGGAAGTGGTCACCCACCTCAATGGTCTCGATGTGGAGATCAGCCCGATGGGCGTGCCGGCCAAATCCGAAGGGGTCGAAGGCGAATTGCTCGGAGTGCGGGCGGTGAAGGTGATGAACCGCACTGGCGGCCAGATCACCTGCGAATTCCATGTACCGAATGAAGCGCGATCGGATACCTCGGCATCGCCGGTTTTCACCGTCGCGCCAAATACCCAGCGCACCGAGCGGGTTCCGGGCGACTATTCGCCGGACGAGCCCTACGCGGAAATCACCTGCCGTTCCAGCGACCAGAGCCCGGCGCAATAAGCGCCGCGGCCCTCAGCGACGCTCCTCGCGGATAAAGGGAATGCCGAGCGCGCCTGGCTGACTGCCGGAAACGCTCTTGCCGCTGGCGACCCAGATCATCACCGCCAGGGTCACCGCGTAGGGCGTCATCAGCACGAAGTACTGCGGCAGGCGCACGCCGGCGGCGGCCAGTTGCGGGATCAGCGCCTCGATGCAGCCGAACAGCAGCGCACCGGCCAGCGCCTTCCACGGCGACCAGCGCGCGAAGATCACCAGCGCCACGGCAATCCAGCCACGGCCACCGGTCATGTCGGCAATCCACAGTTTGGTGCTGAGCACCGAGATATAGCCGCCCGCAAGGCCGATCAGCGCGGAGCCGGCGAGAATCGCCGCCAGCCGATAGCCGAGCACGGAAATTCCCGCCGCGTCCGCAGCCTGCGGGTTCTCCCCGACGGCACGCATCCGCAGGCCGGTGGTCGTGCGAGTAAGAAACCAGACCACGGCAAGAAAGATCAGCGGCGTCATGAACACCAGCGGGTTCTGCACGAAGAGCTTACCGAGTAGCGGCAGCTCCGACAGCGGCCAGAGTTCTATGGAACTCAGCCCCTTGACCGGCTTGTTGGTCCAGTCCAGCAGCGTGCCGAGCAGCCCGGTCAGGCCCTGACAGAAGAACACCAGCGCCAGCCCTGCGATCACCTGGTTGATGCGCAGCACCAGCACCATCAGCGCGAACAGCAGCGAGACCACCGCTGCCGCGCCCATCGCCAGCAACAGCGACGTGCCGTGGCTGCCGAACGCCAGCTGCGCGCCGATGCCGGCCAAGGCGCCGACCAGCATCAATCCTTCGGCGCCGAGAGCCAGCACCCCGGCGCGTTCGGTGAGGATCAGCCCCAGCGCCGCCAGGGCGAAGGGCACGGCGAAATCCGGGGTGTTGCCCAGCCAGTTGGCGATCATGTCCATCAGCTTTCGCCTCCCTGGACGCGGCGGATACGGTGGCGGATGAAGAAATCCGACGAGGCGACGCAGATCACCAGGATCGCCTGGATCAGCTGCACCATGGAAAACGGGATCTGGTAGAACACCTGCAGGCTGCGCCCGGCGACGAACAGCATCGCCATCAGCAGCGCCACCACCAGCGCGGCGATCGGGTTGTTGCGCGCGAGGAAGGCGATGAGGATGCCGGAGAAGCCGTAGCCCTGGTAGAACGACTGGGTCAGCCGCCCCTCCTGCCCCGCGGTGACGAGAAACCCGGCAATCCCGGCCATGGCGCCGGAAATCAGCACCGTGCCGATGATCATCTTCTGCACCGGCACGCCGACCGCGCTCGCCACCCTTGGATTGGCATCGACGAAGCGCAGGTACAGCCCGGCGCGGGAAATGCCGAGGAACCACAGCGCCAGCAGCGCGACGACCAGCGCCAGCGGCACCGCCGCGCTGATGCCGTCGAACAGCTCGGGCAGCCGCTCGAACGGCTGGTACTGCGGCGAGTAGGGAAACGAGCTCTTCGGGTCCTTCCAACTGCCATAGAGCAGGTGCAGCAGGAAGTTGATCGCCAGGTAGTTGAGCATCAGCGTCGAGATGATCTCGCTGACCTTCAGGCGCAGCTTGAGCAGCACCGGCGCCAATGCCCAGGCGAGGCCACAGAGCATCGCCGCGGCCAGCATCAGCGGCAGGCGCAGGGCCTGCGGGCCGATCTCGAACAGCGAGATGGCGGTGGCACCGATGGCCCCCCAGATCATCTGGCCTTCCAGACCCAGGTTCCAGAACTTGGCACGAAAGGCCATGCAACCGGCCAGGCCGACGAGAATCATCGGCGAGGCCTGAAACAAGACCGCCTTCAAACTCTGCGCATCGAAGACCGTGAGGATGACGAACTCGTTGAGTAGTTCGCCGGGCGGCACCCCCGCGGCTATCAGGATGGCGGCGGAAATACCCAGCCCCAGCAACAGCGCCAGGCCAATGATCAGCGCCTGCCAATGCCAAGCCAGTTGCTGGCGGATTTCCAGCGCATAGCGTCGCGACAGCAATGGCGGCTTGGCCTGTTTCGCCGCCTGCCTGGCCTGCTCGAGCATCATCGGGCGTACCTGTTCATTCATGGTTTGCCCCTTCAGCTGTTGGCTCTGCGTGGATCTGCTCGTCGTGACTGACCATGGCCCTGCCGATGTCCTGCCGATCCGCCGGTCGGTCGAACTCGGCGACGATGCGCCCGGCATTCATCACGCCGATGCGATCGGCCAGGGCCAGCACTTCGTCGAGGTCTTCGCTGATCACCAACACCGCCGCGCCGGCATCCCGGGCGGCACGCAGGCGTGCATGCACGGCGGCAGTGGCACGCACATCGAGGCCGCGGCTGGGGCTGTGCACCAGCACCAGTTGCGGGTCGCGGGAGAACTCGCGGGCGATCACCAGCTTCTGCGCATTGCCGCCGGAGAGCAGCGCCGCCTTCTGTTTCAGCGAACGCACGCCCTGCACATCGAACCCTGCCACCGCCTCGGCGGCATCGGCCTCCAGGCGCTTGCGCCGCAGCTTGAAGAACGAGCCATAACGATCGCTGTGGATCTGCCCGACGGCAAAGTTCTCCGCCACCGACAGCTCGCCGGCCAGCGCCGTGCCATAGCGGTCGGCAGGAATGGAAGCGATGCGCAGCTCCCGGCGCTGTTCAGGGCTGGCCCGGCGCAGGTCGCCAAAACCAGACAATTCCAACGAACCTGCGCAGGGCTCCGGCAGGCCCATCAGCACGTTGGCCAGTTCGCCCTGGCCGTTGCCGCCGACCCCGGCGATGCCGTAGATCTCGCCGGCGCGCAGGCTCAGCGTCACGCCGTTGAGCGCGCCGTGCCCGCCACTGCGCGAACGCAGATCAGACACCTGCAAGCGCACCTCGCCCGGTATCGCCGGCTGGTATTCGCTGGCCGGCGCGGACTCGCCTACGGTCAGGCGCACCAGCTCGGGCACCGAGACTGTTTGCGGATCGAGGGTCTGGATAGTGCGCCCACCACGCATCACCGTGACGCGGTCGGCGAAGCGCTTGACGTCGCTCATCTTGTGCGTGACCAGAATCACCGCCGCGCCCTGGCGGGCGAAGGCGCGCACCGTCTGCAGCAGGCGCTCGGCCTCCTGGTCGGTGAGCACCGCCGTCGGCTCGTCGAGGATCAGGATGCGCGCACCGGCCAGCAGCACCTTGAGGATTTCCACCCGCTGCTGCTCGGCCACCGACAGCGACTCGGTGATCTTGCGCGGGTCGATGCTGAAACCCAGTTCTGCTGCCTTGTCGCTGATTCGCTGCTCCAAAGCCGCCAGACGCTGCCGGTGACTGCCAGCGAAGACGTGATTGCCCGGTCCCTCAGGCAGGGCCAACTGGATGTTCTCGGCCACGGTGAAGGGCTTAACCAGCTTGAAATGCTGGTGAACCATGCCGATGTGGTAGCGGCTGGCATCCCGCGGGCCGCTGAGCCGCACCGCGTTGTCATTGATCAACAGCGATCCGCTTTCCGGTGCGTAGAGGCCAGCAGCGATGTTCATCAGCGACGACTTGCCCGCACCGTTCTCGCCGAGCAGCGCATGCACCTCGCCCCACTTGGCGGTGAAATCCGCCTGGGACAGGGCCATGAAGCCGTCGAACGACTTGCTGACCCCGGACAGCTGGATCGCGTTGAGGTTGCTCATTGCTGAGTAATCACTCCCTTGACGAACCAGTCCATCTGCCACAGCGCCGGGTCGGCCATCACCTCACCGGCTGCGATGCGCTCGGTGCCGTCGCGGTCGAGCATCGGGCCGGCGTAGATCTGCTTCTCGCCTTTGAGCAGTTCTTCGCGCGCGGCCATGATCTTGGCCTTGTCCGCCTCGGAAACCGCCGGGCCGCAGCAGGCTGCGTCGGTGCCGCCCTCGGCCATCGACAGCAGCGCGCCGTTTTCCGGTGGCACCCAGTTGCCGGCGCTGATCTTCTTCAGCTCAGGCGCGAGGAACCTGTCCCAGACCCAGACCGAGGAACAGACGGTGGCTTCAGGAGCGAACTCGCGCATGTCGCGGTGGTGGCCGGTGCCGTGCACGCCACGCTCCTGGGCGACGATCTGCGGCGTCGGGCTGTCGACGTGCTGGCCGAGCACGTCGGCGCCGGCGTCGATCAGCGCCATGGCGGTGGCGCGCTCCTTGACCGGGTCGTTCCAGGCGCCGGTGTAGACCACGGTGACGGTGGCGTCCGGGTTGATCGCCTGGGCGCCGAGGGCGAAGGCGTTGATGGTCCAGTTCACCTGGCCGAAGGGGTTGGCGGCGACGAAGCCGAGCTTGCCGGTCTTCGACGCCGCGCCGGCGGCCATGCCGCACAGGTACTGGCTCTCGTAGGTGCGGCCATAGAAGGATTCGAGGTTGGCGCCGTTGGTGGTGCCCGAGCCATTGAGGAAGGCCACCTGCGGGTATTTGTCGGCCAGCTCCTTGAAGGTGTCCGAGTAGCCGAAGGCGGTGCCGATGATCACGTTGGCGCCGCGCTGGATCAGCCGGTCCACTGCAGGGCGGATCGAAGAGGCGTTCTCTGGCACGCTTTCGACGTACTGGATCTTGGTATCCAGCTCGGTTTCGAGCTTCTGCCGCGCCTCATCAAAGGCCTGGGTCCAGCCGCCGTCGTTGCGCGGGCTGATGTAGAGCATGGCGATCTTCGCCGGTTTATCGAGGGTCAGCCCCTCAGTTTCCTGCGCCGAGGCGACGCCAACAGTCGTCGCCAGCCCGAGAGCCACCGCCGCACACAAGGTCCGTTTCATCTGATTGAGCATTTTTGGTCTTCCTGAGGTTGGCACGTCAAAGCATGTGGTTGATGCGAAACACGTTGTTTTCCAGGTCCAGCAGCACCGCCTGATACCAGTGGTAATAGGTTTCGTAGGGCGCCTTGATCAGCGTCGCGCCCATCGCTACGGCAATGGGCACCAGGCGGTCGACCTCGTCTTTCGAGTCGACGTCGATGTTCAGCAGGAACTTGCAGCCGCGCGTGTCGGCGTACTCATCCAGATGCAGCAGTTCGTAAGCGTCCTGCGCGTTGAAGCCGATGCAACTCTTGCCGGTATCCAACCCGCGAAAGGTCGGTGAGGCGATGTCTGGAATGTTCCTGAAGCCGAACAGCTCGCGGTAGAAACCGCTCAGCGCCTCGATGTCGCGGGCGAAAACGTTGACGTAGGACAGCGTGCTCATGCGACCTCCAGGCCTTTGCCGAAGGTGGTCTGCTTGACGAACTTGGAGAGCAGGTTGTCGCCGGAGGTGACCGGCGCGTGGCGCGGCGGATTGGCGGCGCTGCAGCAACTCGGCAGGCACTCGATCAGCGCGTCGTAGTTGGGCTGATGGAAAAACACCAGCGACTGCCGGCCGTTGTCCGCGGGGCTGTCAGCCGGCGGGTTGACCACGCGATGCAGGGTGGAAATCCACTGATCGTTGGTCCACTGCATCATCAGGTCGCCGATGCTCACGGCGAAGCCGCCTTCCACGTACGGCACGTCCACCCATTCGCCCTGACGGTTGCGCGCCTGCAGACCGCCCAACGCGTTGTCCGGCTTGAGGATGGTCAGGCTGCCGTAATCGGTATGGGCACCGGCGCGTAGCTGACCCTGTTCCACCGCGCCTTTGAGGTCCGGATAGCTCAGGCTGCGGAACATGCTGATGTGCTTGTCGATCTTGTCGTCGAAGAAGGTTTCCGGCAGTTCCAGCGCCAGGGCGAAAATGCGCATCAGCGACTGCGCCAATTCGCTCATCGCGGCGAAATACTCGCGATAAGCCTGCTCGAAGCCTTCAATGCCGGCCGGCCAGACGTTCGGCGCGAAATGCGGGCCGGCAGCGGCGCAGCGGTAGTAGTCCTTAGCCGGCACATCGCTGGGGCCGATGGAAAAGGATTCCTTGAGATCGCCCGGCGCCGCCTCTTCCAGTGAGTACGACAGGCTCTCCTCCGCCACCGCGCTGTAGCCGCGCACCATGTCGGGGCTGGGCCGGTCGACCTTGCGCTTTTCCGGCAACGGCGAGGCGAAGAATTGCCGCGTCAGCCGCGACACGCGCTCGATCAGTTCACTGGGGATCTGGTGATTGGTGATGACCAGAAAGCCGATGTCGCGACAGGCCTGGTCCACGGCCTTGGCCACCTGGGCCTTGCCCTTCGGCGCTCCGGAGAAATACGGCGCAAGGTCGATGATGGGAACGTATTGCAGAGTCATGGATGACGCACTCCTCTGACGCAAAGCGGAAACCTGAGCGCGTCGCCGATGGCGCAAGCGCTTCTCTGTATGCGTGACGCCGCCGCCCGTTGCACACAGGCGACTGTCGAGGAGAGAGCAGAAAGCGTGCCACTAGATCAATTTGCTTATGGATCAGTGACTTGGCGTTTTGGCGAGGGCGAAACGGATCAAATGGTCCGGTTCGGAGCACTTGGTTTGTGCGTGAGGCACGAAAAGCGGGCGCAAAGAGGATGCGGCGGGGACACGCTGCGGTATCGCTGCCTCATGCATATGGATTGGGTATGCCGGCTCAGTCGCCGAATCGCTGCAGGATGCAACTGCGAATGGAGGAAGCCGGCAACACTGCCTTGGCCAAGCCGTACTGGCAGCCTAAGCCGCTAGGGTTGCGGACACCTAGCAGCTGGGCAAAAGTAATCAGCTGTCGCGGGCGCTCTTGATCCGGTGGTCCCAGCGACGCTTGGCAAAACGACGCATGTTCGGGATGTCATCCGTCTCGTCCATGATCGGTTTACCGATAATGGTTTCCATGATGTCTTCCATCGTAACCAAACCACGCCAGCTGCCGAACTCGTCATACACGAGACACATGTGCTGGCGCTCATGCATAAGCTGCGTCATCAGGTTTTCCACACTCGCCGTCTCAGGGGTCACCTTCAGCGGCTTCATGATGGACGAAACCGGCGCGTCGTTTTCTTCGGCCGCCAACGCGTCGTAGCGGAATATGACTCCCATAGGGGTTTCATCTTCACCGATCACGGGGTAGCGCGAGTACTGGCTGTCTGCAACCTTCTCCTTGAATGTCCCGATGGTGGCATCTGGCGCGGTGTAATCACATACCGTGCGTGGCGTCATGATGTCGCGAACCTTGATTTCGTGCAGATCGAGAATGTTGCTGATAACGCGCTGCTCATCTTCGTCGAGGCACTTCGTTTCGCGGCCGAGGATGGTCAGCGCCTTTATTTCCTGGCGAATGTCATGTTCCGGCTCCTTGCCGCCGAACATCCGCATCATCAAGTCAGACAGCATGATGAAAGGCTTGAGCAACATGATCATGGCGCCCAGAAGAGGCGGCAGGTAAGGCGCAATCGACCGCCAGTAGCGAGCACCGATGGTCTTAGGAAGAATCTCGGAGAGCACCAGAATCAAGATAGTCATGACCGCGGAGGCAATCCCGACATAGCCGTTCCCGAACACCACAGTCACCTGCGCGCCCACTCCGGTAGCACCTACCGTGTGCGCAACGGTGTTGAGCGTCAGAATGGCGGCGAGCGGCTGATCGACCTTGTCTTTCAGGACTTTGAGCCGTTCGTAGAGTTTCGGTTTGGAGGTTTTCTGATGGGCGATGAAGCTGGGTGTTAGCGAGAGCAACGCGGCTTCCAGAATAGAGCAGATGAAGGAAACCAGAATGGATAAGACAGCAAACGCTATCAGGAGGGTCATGAGTAAAGAGGATCGTTACTGAGGGCCTGTCAATTTACAGCAACGCCGCAAAACGTCGACGAAGGGCACGGGTAGACCTGCAACATTTCATTTCCTCATTCGCTGATTCAGACAAGCGATTTGCGTCAAAATCGATGAAAAACACCGCAGTCCTAATTTACCTACCGAAGCTAATCCGCTGACTTGCGCCGCACTTGCGGTCTTCGATGTCCTCCGCCATCTCGCTCAGACGTGCCCCTGCACACTTCGAACCTCGCCGTCATGCATCGCAAACAGCCCGAGTGGTAAACGCCAAAGTGAACTAACAGGCGTAAGTCACGATCCCCTTTTAAGCACAGTCAGTCAGACCGAGCCGGATCGCCCAGCGCAACCGCGCCGAGCAGGAGGTCATGGGTCGTAAGCGATGAGGACTCCTTCGTGACCGTTATCACCCGCAGCACGCAAACCACCACCCATAGCATCTCCCGCCACGTCCCGAACCCACTGCATGCGACATTGCTGGCCGGCACCGTCCCTCTGTTTCTCGGCGCCATGCTCAGCGACATCGCCTACTTCAAGACTTACGAGATTCAATGGAGCAATTTTGCCGCCTGGCTGATTGCCGGTGGGCTGGTCTTCTGCGGCCTGGCGCTGCTATTCGCAGTAGTAAACTTGCTGCGCGCCCATCACAAGAAGGGGCGGCCACTGATGTACTTTCTGCTGCTTTTGGCGACCTGGGTGCTGGGCTTTATCAACGCGCTGGAGCACGCCAAGGATGCCTGGGCGACGATGCCGCTGGGCCTGGTGCTGTCGGTAATCGTCACGCTACTGGCCTGCGCCGCGACGTGGATTGGCGTGAGCAACCTGCGCGACGGAGGTGAGGCATGAAGCATTCAAGCTCAAGCGCACTAACCGCCCTGGCCATGGCCGTACTGCTGAGCGCATGCGGTGGCGAGCAGGACTCCGCCCAGCACTACGGGACGAACCCCAAGCTGCCCGAGCCGGAACGCGGCCTGCTGCCAAGTATGAAGATCGCCGAGCCAACCCCCTGGGGCGATCAGGTGCCCACGGTTCCTGAGAACTTCAGCGTGACGGCAATCGCCACCGATCTGAAGATTCCGCGCCAGACCCTGGTGCTGCCCAACGGCGACATCCTTGTCGCCGAGGGCCGCGGCGGCAACGCGGCTAAGCTCAAGCCGAAGGACGTCATCGCCGGTTATCTCAAGGCCAAGGGCAACACCTCGGTAGAAAGCGGCAACCGCCTGACCCTGCTGCGCGATGCGGACGGTGACGGCACCTACGAGCTGCAAACCGTATTCGCCGAAGACCTCAACGCGCCGTATGGGCTGGCCTTCCACGACGGCAATCTATATGTCGCCAACCAGGACGAACTCGTTCGCTTCGACTATCAGGACGGCCAGACCGAGGCCAGCGGCCCGCCAACCAAAGTGGCGGACCTGCCGTCGGAGATCAACCACCACTGGACCAAGGCCCTGACCATCAGCCCGGACGGCCAGTACCTTTATGTCGGCATCGGCTCAAACAGCAACATCACCGAGCGTGGTATGGAAGCCGAGGTCGACCGGGCCATGGTTTGGCAGGTCAACGCCGAAACCGGCGCCTACAAGCCCTACGCCACCGGCCTGCGCAACCCCACCGCAATGGCGATACAGCCGGAAACCGGCCAGCTGTGGACGGTAGTCAACGAACGCGACGAACTTGGCGAAGACCTGGTGCCGGACTACCTGACGTCCGTTAAGGAAGGCGGCTTCTATGGCTGGCCGTACGCTTACTGGGGCCAGAACGTCGATGACCGCGTGCGCCCACTGGACAAGGACAAGGTCGCTGCCAGCATCACGCCGGACTACGCTCTGGGCTCGCACGTCGCCGCGCTTGGCCTGGATTTTTCATCCGACGTGATGGGTGAGCGGTTTGCCGAAGGCGTGTTCATCGGCGAGCACGGCAGCTGGAACCGCAAGGAACCGGTCGGCTACAAGGTGATTTTCGTACCCTTCCGCGACGGCCGCCCTGCGGGCGAGCCAATCGACTTCGCCACAGGCTTTCGCACCGACGACGGCAAGACTCGCGGCCGGCCGGTCGGCGTGACCGTCGACCCGCGCGGCGCGCTGATCGTCGCCGATGACCTAGCCAATGTGGTGTGGCGGGTGACGCGTAATCAGTAATTTTTACTGAACACCGTCGCAGGCAACGATCCGCATGATCGTAGTCTGCGACGGTGCCGCTAGCCCGCAACCGCCATGCTCGCGTCTTTCAGCAAACAGCGGGTCACATACGATCGAGCGGACTCAGCACCGCCAAGCCGCCCCGGTTGAGCACATGGGTGTAAATCATGGTCGTCTTGACGTCCGCATGCCCCAGTAATTCCTGCACCGTGCGTATGTCCTGCCCGCTTTCCAGCAAGTGCGTAGCGAAGCTGTGTCGCAATGTATGAGGCGTTGCAGGCTTGGCTATGCCGGACGCGTTGAGCGCACGCTTGAATGCACGCTGTATACGCTTTTCGTCGACATGATGCCGACGCACCGCCTGGCTACGTGGGTCGACCGAAAGACCTGAGGCCGGGAATACATACTGCCAAGCCCACTCCCAGGGCGCCCGTGGGTATTTGCGAGAAAGGGCATCAGGTAGATAGACGTCCCCCCTCCCCTCCGCCAATTCCTGCTGGTGCATAAGCCGAACCCGGGCAAGGTGCTGCTTGAGGGGCGCGACCAACGTCGCCGGCAATACCGTGACGCGGTCCTTCTGGCCTTTACCGTCTCTAATAATGATTTCGTTACGGGCAAAATCGACGTCCTTGACTCGAAGCCTCACCCCCTCCATCAGGCGCATGCCACCGCCGTAAAGTAGCCTCGCAACAAGTCCGACTTCCCCCTCCAGCTGCGCAAGTATCCGGTGCACCTCGTCTATTGAGAGCACTACAGGCAACCGCGCCGGTTTTTTAGCCCGCACAACCTCACCCAGCCAGGGCAGCTCTTGTTTAAGCACCTGCTTATAAAGAAACAGCAATGCGGCAAGCGCTTGGTTCTGCGTTGAAGCAGAAACATCGCGGCGAACAGCGAGGTCAGAAAGAAAGGCTTCAACCTCTGGCGCCCCCATATCGAGCGGATATCGATATTTGTGAAAGCGGACATAACGCTTTATCCACTCGCAATAGACACGCTCAGTTCTGATCGAGTAGTGTTTGAGCCTAATCTGCTCCCGCACTCGGTCCAACAGTCGCGGCTTCTCATCCATGGTGTATAACTCCCTTATACATTCATCATTCCCTTGAGAGGCCCAGCCTAGACAAGGAACGACCAGATGACAAGGAATGTTATACACCACGCCCGCTGGGCGTCTTATACACCAATTGGTGTCTAATTATAGTTAGGTTCTACAGCATGGAAGCATTACCAATTTCATCTCCTCGCAAAAAAATGAGCTTCATCGGAGGGAGCCAACCGCTATGGAAGGCATTCTGGGTTTTGTATGTTCTAGGTAGTCTTTCTTTCACAGCCATTTCCGTAGCACTAATAAAACTTCTCTCAGCAAGCCATGTACTATTACAAACAAGTCATATTTTAAATCTACGAACAGAGACAATTTTAGTATTGGCCGTTACTACAATTGTAGCGGCCTATATTATGTATTTCTTGTTTTGTTCAATTTCTGTCTGGCGCTGCTCCATAAACACCGTGAAAAAATATTGGGCGCTTCTCGCTAAATCCATAATTTCAATAAACTTTGCTTGGATTTCTTGGAAAGCATTTGTCGCCTTCGGATCTTTAGTAACGTACTTTTCTCATCAGTGAATTGCGTAAAAACCTAACAAGTGTATATGGACTCTCCCCACAAGCAGTGAGGAATAGCTTTTCGATCC
>NZ_JXXD01000099.1 GCF_000935215.1 Stutzerimonas stutzeri | reverse complement strand
CGGCGCGGTATTCAGCCGATCAACGGATCCAGTGACCCCAGCGCGACTTCTCCTGCACCTGCTGGATGCGCATGCTGCCGATGCTCTGCTCAGCCGCCGCGGCGATCTCGTCATCGATCATCCGGGTCGACAGCGACAGCCAGCTGGTGGCGAAGGCCAGCGCGTCACCGTGCAACTCCAGCGCCTCGGTGGAGATATTGCCGAGGTTGTCGCATTCGTTGTGATAGCACGGATCGAACGGCTGGCCGGCTGCGCCGCCGTAACGCTGCGCCTGCTCCTCGGTCTTGATGTCCTCGGCACCGGTGAACAGACCGCCGAAGGCGATGCCGTCTTCGAAGAACTGCGCGTAGTCGGAGCGGAAGTCGATCTCGGTGCCTTCAGACGGCGCGTTGCGCAGCTGGAAGTAGGTGCGCAGCAGGCGTTCGATGGCGGCCGAGCCGGGGGGCCCCTGCAGGCCGAAGTCGGAGCCATCGCCGTCATAGATGAAGTTGGCGTAGTTCGGCGAACCGATCATGTCGACGTTCAGATAGGCCTTGATGCGCTGTTTCTCCTCGTCCGGTAGCTGCGTGACGTAGTAGGTCGAGCCCACCAGGCCGGACTCCTCCGCGCCCCACCAGGCAAAGCGCACCTTGTTTTCCGGCCGCGCCTTGCTCATCAGCAGCGCCATTTCCAGCAGCGCGGCGCTGCCCGAGCCGTTGTCGTTGATGCCCGCCCCTTCGAACACCGAGTCCAGGTGCGCGCCGACCATGACCACGTTGCCCGGATCGCCGCGGCGCGTTTCGGCCAGCAGGTTGTAGGTCTCGGTCTGCTCGCGCACCACGTCGACGTTCATGCTCAGTTGCAGCCCCGCGGTCTGCGACCAGGCCACGCCGTTATCGTAGGTCGAGAACATCACCGGGATTCCGCCGCTGTAGTCCTCGCCCAGGGTTGCGACCAGCAGCCCCTTGCGGTCCTCGGTGTCCCCCTGGTTGAAGATGATGGCGCCAGCCGCACCGGCCGCCGCGGCATTGCTCGCCTTCTGCCCGAACGGACAGGTGCCGCGCTGCATCAAGGCAATGGCACCGGCCGGGAAGCCGGCGAAGTCCTCGGGCTCACAGCCGCTGGTGGAGGTGTTGCCAGCGCCGAGAGCCAGGTCGACCGGCACCACCGGTGCGGTGACATTGCCCGGATCGGTCTGATCGGCGTAGGTGAAATCCTCCTCCCAGACGTACTGGGCCGGCTGCGGCGCCACGGCGCTCAGCGTGCCGGGGCTGACCGGATAGAACGCAAGGAACGGGAAGGCCTGCACTTCGACACGATAACCGGCGCGCTGCAGGCGGCTGCGCACGTAGTCGATCGACGCCTGATAACCGGACTGACCGGACGCACGATTGCCGTCGTTCATCGTGGCGATGTCCTGCAACGCCTCCAGGTGCTTCATGACGTTGCTCGCCTGCATGCAGCGCGGCAAACCGACCGGAGTGCCGACCAGCAAGGGCGAACGGCACAACGCCGCGTTGGGCTTGTCCGGCGTCCAGAAGTCGTTGAATTGCGGGGTGTCTACCTGCGGCGCCGCAAACGCGACACTGCCGGTAAGTAATGCGAGAGAAGCAACTACCCGAACAGCATTGTTTTTTTTGTGCATGGGTAACTCATCCTTGCAACGGATTGATGGGCAGGCCGCCTGTGGCTTGCGCCATCGTCCCCTACTGCTTTCAGCGGACGCGGCCATAGGGAGCTAGACCGAACGGCTACCGTCTCGGTTCTGAGACAGCCGCCCGCCGGTAGCACCGTTGATCGGGTTGCAGGGAACTTCATCAAGGCGCTTTAGTGACTCCTGGCGGAGCGGCGCTGGAAACAGCGCCGTTCAGCAACGGCGACAGGCGTTGCACCTGCCGCCGGAGAGCGTCGAATCAGATTCGGAACTGACCGACCAGCTGCTGCAGTTGCACGGTCAGTCCATTCAGCTCGCGGGAGGTCTGGGCTCCCTGAGCGGCGTCGCTGGCCACACCGTCCACCGCATCGGCAATGTGGTGCACGCTGCGGTTGATCTCCTCGGCCACGGCGGTCTGCTCTTCGGCGGCGGCGGCGATCTGCGCGTTCATCGAGTTGATGGTGCCGATCAGGGCGGAGATCGCATCCAGTGACTCACCCGCCTGGTTGGCCTGGTCACGGGTGCTCTCGCCTTTCTCGCCAGCGCGCAACATGGTGGCGACGGTGTTGGAAGTGGCGCTCTGCAGACGGTCGATCATGCCCTGGATTTCACCGGTGCTCTGCTGAGTACGGCTGGCAAGGGCACGTACTTCGTCGGCGACCACGGCGAAACCGCGACCTGCCTCACCGGCACGGGCTGCCTCGATGGCCGCATTGAGCGCCAGCAGGTTGGTCTGCTCGGCGATGGCGCGGATCACGTCAAGCACACCAACGATGCCTTTCACGTCCTGCTGCAGCCCTTCCAGCGACTCACCGCTACCACGCAGCTCGCCCACCAGTTCGTGAATGTGGCGGATGCTCTGATCGACTACCTGCTTGGCCGCAACGCCCTGCTGATCGGTCTGCTGCGCCGCTTCGGCGGCACGCTGGGCGCTCATCGCGACCTCGTGGGCCGCGGCCGACATCTCGTTGATCGCCGTGGCGACCTGATCGGTCTCGCTGCGCTGGTCGGCCATGGCCTGTTCCGAGCGCTGCGCCTGGCTGGCCACCGCACCGACCAGCCCGCTCAATTGCGTGGTGGTGCCGGCGACCTGCTGTACCAGCGAATGGATCTTCTCGACGAAGCGGTTGAACGACATGGCCAGCTCACCCAGTTCATCCTGGCTGGTGATCGGTAGTCGCTGGGTCAGGTCGCCGTCGCCCTGGGCCATGTCATCCAGATTGCGCTTGATCAGCAGCAGCGGACTGAGCAGGGCATTGCTCATGAAGACGGCTAGCAGCGCCATCAACGCCAGCAGCGCGAACGCCGAAACCAGCATGATGGCTACCAGCCCGTCGATGCGCTCCTGAAACTCTGCCCGCGCGGCCTGCACGTCGCGCTCGACGCCATCCAGGTTCAACGATGTGCCGAAGACCATGTTCCATTTGGGCAGGAATTCGGCATAGCCGACCTTGGGCACCAGCACACTGCTGTCACCGAGCACGAAGCTGTAGTCGACGTAGTGGCTGCCGTCCTGGCCGGCGCGCACCAGCTCGCGAATGGCGTAGACACCGTTCGGGTCACGGTAGTCGTAGAAGCTCTGGCCGATCTTGTCCTTGGTGTTGCCCTGCAGGATGCGCACGGCCTGGGAGTCATAGCCCCAGAAATAGCCGTCCTTGCCATAGGACATCCGCTCGAGAATGGCCACCGCCTGATCGCGCGCCTGCATGTCGCCTTCGGCGGAGCGCTCGTGGATCGGCCCGATGGCATTGCGCGCAAGCTCGACGTAATGCTTGAGCTCGGCACGCCGATCCTGAATGAGGCTCTTGCGGGTGTGCTCTTCCTGCTGTTCGGCCAGTGCGCGCAATTCATAGACGGCGATGCCGCTGAGGAGGATGGAGAGCAGTAGAATCGGGCCCAGCGTGAGCAACAGCAGCTTCATTCGTAAACGAAGATTGGAGAGCATTCTGATCGATTCCTTTAGGTACTTGTAGCAAGAGAAATTGCGACAAAAAACAGGCGCCACTTAAGCACCAATTGCGCAAGTACCTTCGGGTTGTCGACCTGGCGGGAGCTTTCTTTACCCCAATGAACGACGAAACCCTGCATGGCAGGGTTTCGTGATGGCCCGTCCTAGAGCGGCTTGTCGATCAGATGCGGAACTGTCCCACCAACCGCTGGAGCTGTTCCGCCAGACCATTGAGTTCACGTGCGGTTTGCGCGCCTTGGGCGGCATCGCTGGCCACACCGTCCACCGCGTCGGCGTATGGTGCACGCTGCGGTTGATCTCCTCGGCCACGGCGGTCTGCTCTTCGGCGGCGGCGGCGATCTGCGCGTTCATCGAATTGATGGTGCCGATCAGTGCGGAGATGGCATCCAGAGACTCCCCGGCCTGATTGGCGTGATCACGAGTGCTCTCGCCTTTCTCACCGGCGCGCAGCATGGTGCTGACGGTGTTCGAAGTTGCGTTCTGCAGGCGATCGATCATGCCCTGAATCTCGCCGGTGCTCTGCTGCGTGCGGCTGGCCAGCGCCCTTACCTCGTCAGCCACCACCGCGAAGCCACGCCCCGCCTCGCCGGCACGGGCTGCCTCGATGGCGGCATTGAGCGCCAGCAGGTTGGTCTGCTCGGCAATGGCACGAATCACGTCGAGCACACCGACGATGCCTTTCACGTCCTGTTGCAGCCCCTCCAGCGACTCGCCGCTGCCGCGCAGCTCGCCCACCAGTTCGTGAATCTGGTGAATGCTCTGGTCTACGACCTGCTTGGCCGCAAGGCCCTGCTGATCGGTTTCGCGCGCGGCCTCGGCGGCACGCTGGGCGCTCATCGCCACTTCGTGGGCAGCGGCCGACATCTCGTTGATTGCCGTGGCCACCTGGTCGGTTTCGCTGCGCTGATCGGCCATGGCGTGCTCCGAACGCTGCGCCTGGCTGGCGACTTCACCCACCAGGCCGGTCAGCTGCGCGGTGGTTCCGGCGACCTGTTGCACCAGCACGTGGATCTTCTCGACGAAGCGGTTGAACGATGCCGACAACTCACCCAGCTCGTCACGGCTGGTAACCGGCAGGCGATGAGTCAGGTCGCCATCGCCCTCGGCCATGTCGTCGAGGTTCTGCTTGATCTGCAGCAGCGGCCGCAGAATGGCATTGCTCATCAGCACCGCGAGCACGGCAACGAGGATGAGCAGCAGCAGCGCGGACCCAAGCATGATCAGCGTGAGACTGTCGATGCGCGCCTGGAAGGCTGCCCGAGCCTCACCGACATCGCGCTCGACGTCATCCAGGTTCAGCGAAGTGCCGAATACCAGGTTCCATTTCGGCAGGTACTCGGCATAGCCGACCTTGGGCACCAGTGCATTGCTGCCCGGCACGGCGAAACTGTAGTCGACGTAGTGGCTACCGTTCTGACCCGCCTTGACCAGTTCACGAATCGCATACACGCCATTCGGGTCCTTGAAGTCGGCAAATTTCTCACCGATACGCTCGCGGGTCGCGCCCTGGAACACGCGAACGGACTGCCCGTCGTAACCCCAGAAGTAGCCCTCGCGGCCGTAGGTCAGCCCTTCCAGCAGCGCCACGGCCTGATCGCGGGCCTGCAGGTTGCCTTCGGCGGAGCGCTCATAGATCGGCGCAATCGCATTGCGGGCGAGCTGCACGTAACTTTCGAGTTCGGCGCGGCGGTCGCGGATGAGACTGGCGCGGGTCTGCGTTTCCTGCTGGTCAGCCAGATCCTGCAGCTCGATCACCGCAACGCCGCTGAGCAGGACAGCGAGCAGCAGAATCGGGCCAAGGGCAAGCAAGAGCAGTTTCACTCGCAACCGTAGTGATGACAGCATCTGGAAATCCCCCATGAAAAACGCGGTTAAGTAGTGCCATTGTGCCACCGACTACATAACGAGGAGAACGCTACCAAGCGCTAATTCAAGCTGTGACGGGCGCTGCCGATGAACGCTGTTCGCAAAAACGAAAAAACCCCGCCGAGGCGGGGTTTTTTCGTCGAGGTACGAGTACCTACTTCTTGTGGCCCAGCTTGCGCAACTCTTCATCACGCAACTCACGGCGCAGGATCTTGCCGACGTTGGTGGTCGGCAGACTATCGCGGAACTCCACTGACTTCGGGCGCTTGTAGCCGGTCAGGTTATCGTGCATGTGCTGCATGACCTGCTCCTTGGTCAGGCTCTCCCCCGGCTTGACCACCACGAACAGCTTGATCGCCTCACCGGACTTCTCGTCCGGCACGCCAATGGCGGCGCACTGCAGCACCCCTGGGAGACCGGCAAGCACGTCTTCCAGCTCGTTGGGATAGACGTTGAAACCGGAGACCAGAATCATGTCCTTCTTGCGGTCGACGATGCGAATGTAGCCGTCTTCCTGAACGACACCGATATCGCCCGACTTGAACCAACCTTCGGCGTCGATCACTTCGGCAGTGGCCTCGGGGCGCTGCCAGTAACCCTTCATCACCTGCGGGCCCTTGATGCACAGCTCGCCGATCTCGCCTTGCGCCAGATCCTGGCCATCGTCATTGATGACCTTGAACTGCGTCGAAGGAACCGGAATGCCGATGGTGCCGATCTGGATGTGCTCGATCGGATTGACCGAGGCCACCGGACTGGTTTCGGTCAGGCCGTAGCCTTCGCAGATGGGGCAACCCGTCACCTGCTTCCAGCGCTCGGCCGTCGCCAGCTGCAGCGCCATGCCGCCCGACAGGGTGACCTTGAGCGCAGAGAAATCCAGCTTGCGGAAGTCCTCGCTATTGCACAGCGCCACGAACAGCGTGTTGAGGCCGACGAAGCCGCTGAAGCGATACTTGGACAGATCCTTGATCATCGCCGGCAGGTCGCGCGGATTGGAGATCAGGATGTTGTGGTTGCCGCTGAGCATCATCGCCATGCAGTGAAAGGTGAAGGCGTAGATGTGGTAGAGCGGCAACGGGGCGATGAGAACCTCGCTGCCGTCATTGAGGTTCGAACCCATCAGCGCCTTGCACTGCAGCATGTTGGCGACGATGTTGCGGTGGGTCAGCATCGCGCCCTTGGCGACGCCAGTGGTACCGCCGGTGTACTGCAGCACGGCGACTTCATCGCTGCTAGGCGATGCGTCACGCACTGCCTTGCCGCGGCCCAGGGCCAGCGCATCGTTGAGCTTGACCGCCTTCGGCAGGCTGTAGGCCGGGACCATCTTCTTCACATGCTTGACCACCGCGTTCACCAGCATGCGCTTGAGCGGCGGCAGCATGTCGGCGACTTCGGTGATGACCACGTGCTTGATGCCGGTCTTGGGCAGCACTTCCTCGGCCAGATGCGCCATGTTGGCGAGGCAGACCAGCGCCTTGGCGCCGGCGTCGTTGAACTGGTGTTCCATTTCCCGCGCGGTATACAGCGGGTTGGTGTTGACCACGATGAGGCCGGCGCGCATGGCCCCGAACACCACGATAGGGTACTGGATCAGGTTGGGCAGCTGCACGGCGATACGGTCGCCGGGCTGAAGATCGGTGTTCTGCTGCAGATAGGCGGCGAAATCGCCGGACAGCTTGTACAGCTCACCATAGGTCAGGGTCTTGCCGAGATTGCTGAAGGCCGGCTTGTCGGCGAAACGCTCGCAAGACTGCTTGAGCACAGCCTGGATGTTCTGATACTCGTCGGGATTGATCTCGCTGGAGACACCAACAGGATACTTATCCTTCCAGAAGTTATCGGTCATGAACCCCACTCCTAAGCAACAGCTTTATTACTGCGCGATGGCAGCTGTTTTGTTGTGATTTGTTAACTTTTGTACCACTAATCGGGCTAAAAGCGTGCCCGAGGTTAGCAGCTTTGCCCAGGAGCGAACAGAGTCCGGAACGCGTTGATTCGACATAAAGTGACCGGAACATATGTCCCGGTCACTCAATTTGAGCCGCCCTCTGCGGGCTGCGCCTGTCGTTATCAGGCGCTTTCACGCAACTCGCGGCGCAGGATCTTGCCCACCGGCGTCATCGGTAATGCATCGCGGAAAACGTAGTGCCGCGGCATCTTGTAGCCGGTGAAATTCTCCCGGCAATAAGCCTGCAGTTCTTGCTGGGTGAGGGTCGGATCGCTGGGCACGACGAACAGCTTGACCGCCTCGCCGGATTTCTCGTCCGCGACACCGATAGCGGCGCAGGCGGCGACCTTCGGGTGAGCCATCACCACGTCCTCGATCTCGTTGGGGTAGACGTTGAAACCGGAGACGATGATCAGGTCCTTTTTGCGGTCGACGATGCTGACGAACCCGTCCTCGTCGATCACCGCGATGTCGCCGGTCTTCAGCCAGCCCTCCTCGTCCAGCACCTCGGCCGTAGCTTCGGGACGCTGCCAGTAGCCCTTCATCACTTGCGGCCCCTTGACGCACAGCTCGCCGCGCTCGCCGAGCGGCAAGGCGTTGCCTTCGTCGTCGATTACCTTGACCGTGGTACCGGGCACCGGCAGCCCCACCGTGCCGAGGCGCGAATGTTCGCCATGAGGATTGGCGCAGACGACCGGCGAGGTTTCGGTCAGGCCGTAGCCTTCGACAACGGTGCAGCCGGTCAGGCTCTTCCAGCGTTCGGCGACTGCCGAAACCAGGGCAGTGCCGCCCGAGTTGGTGCCTTTGAGCCGGGAGAAGTCGATCTTCTTGAACTGCGGGTGAGCCATCAGCGCGACGAACAGCGTGTTGAGCCCGAGGAATGCGGAGAACTGCCAGCGCTGCAGTTCCTTGACGAAGCCATTGATGTCCCGCGGGTTGGTGATCAGCACGTTGTGGTTGCCGGTCACCGTCATGCACATGCAGTTAACCGTGAAGGCGTAGATGTGATACAGCGGCAGCGGCGCGATCATCACTTCCTGACCTTCACGGATGACCGGGTGGCCCTGATCGTCCAGCTGCTGCATGTTGGCCCGCACCTGCTGCATGTTCGCCACCAGGTTGCCGTGGGTCAGCATCGCGCCCTTGGCCACACCGGTCGTACCGCCGGTGTACTGCAGCACGGCGACGTGGTCGAGCTCCAGCGGCGCGGGCTTGTGGCTGTGGCGTGCGCCGTCGCGCAGCACATCCTTGAAGGAAACGGCTTGCGGCAGGCTGTAATCCGGCACCATTTTCTTCAGGTGCTTGACCGCCGCATTGACCAGCGCGCCCTTGAGCGGCGGCAACATGTCGCCGATGCGCACTTCGATCAGGTGCTCGATGGCGGTATCGGGCAGCACCGCCTGCACGTGGTGGCCGAAGGTATTGAGATACACCAGCGCCCGCGCGCCGGAATCCTGGAACTGGTGGCGCATCTCCCGCGCGGTGTACAGCGGGTTGGTATTGACCACGATGAGGCCGGCACGCAGCGCACCGAACACCGCGATGGGATACTGCAGCAGGTTGGGCATCTGAATGGCGATGCGGTCGCCGGGTTGCAGATCGGTGTGGTGCTGCAGCCAGGCGGCGAAAGCGGCGGAGTGGCGCTCCAGATCGGAGTAGCTGAGGGTGACACCCATATTGCTGAATGCGGGGCGGTCCGCGTGGGTCTTGCAGGCTCGCTCGAACACTTCGGCGACCGAGCGGTAAGCACCTAGATCGATGTCGTTGGGCACGCCAGCAGGGCGTTTGTCATTCCAGAATTCAGGCTGCATTGTTATTGGCCTCTTTACCTGAGAGTGTCTGGCCCGCGCACAGCGGGCTCTGGCGAACTTATCAGGTCAGCGTCGCGACGCAACAGTCCAAGCCCCACAAATCACTGCCGTGAATCTTTCGTCACGCTGCCGGGACGGCCTGCACCCGGGACAATCGTGCTGCATGCATCTAGAATGCAGCCCCAGCGCGCAAGTACCGGGCTGTGCCGGTTGCGCGGAACCTGATTCGATCAGGCGCAGCAGTTGACGCGCCCCGCCCCAGCATCTGAGGACTGTCCATGAGCACCATCAGCAACACGCCCTACGCCGAACTGGAAGTCGGCCAGCAGGCGAGCTTCGAAAAACACGTAGAGGAAAAGGACATCCAGCTGTTCGCGGCCATGTCCGGCGATCGCAACCCGGTCCACCTGGATGCCGAGTTCGCGGCCGGTACGCTGTTCAAGGAGCGCATCGCCCATGGCATGTTCAGTGGCGCGCTGATCAGCGCCGCCGTGGCCTGCACCATGCCGGGCCCGGGCACCATCTATCTCGGCCAGACCATGAAATTCACCCGTCCGGTGAAGATCGGTGACACCCTGACCGTGCGCCTGGAAATCCTCGAGAAGCTGCCGAAGAACCGCGTGCGCATCGCCACCCGCGTGTTCAACCAGAACGATGAGCAGGTGGTCGATGGCGAGGCGGAAGTGCTCGCGCCACGCAAGCAGGAGACCGTAGAACTGAAGGAGCTGCCGCCGATCACCATCGGTTGAGCATCCCTACGTTCATCGCCTCGCCGTTCATGGACGGGGCAAACCGAGGGCGCCTGATTGGCGCCCTCTTCATTTCCCGCAACCCCTCCGCCTGCCCGGCACGGGCGACAAGCAGAACGCCATTACGGCCTTGGCCTACGCCCCGAGCAGTTCCCCAACGGAGGATGCGTATCGGATACCCCACGCCGACCATCCAGCGAGCAGTACAAGAAGAACAACAACGGGACCCTCACCCATGCTCATTCGCTCGATCGCTTATCGGCGCCTGGCGGCGCTCGCCCTTGCCGGCTTCTCGCTGGCCATGCAATCCGCTTCGGCTACCCCGCTCGACCCTGGCCCCGACGAGGCCCTGCTCTACTATCAGCGCGCCGATGGTGACTACAACGGTTGGGGTCCGCACCTGTGGAACACCACCGACTGCAGCGGAAGTGCGACTGAAACCAGCTGGGCGCAACCGCTCGCGGCGGTGGATACCGACCCGCGGTACGGCGCCTTGTACCGCATTCCACTGAGCGCCAATGCCAGCTGCCTGAATCTGATCATGCACAAGGGCGACGAAAAGGACTTGGGCGGTGGCGACCTGGCCTGGCGCTTCGACGAACTGGGCCGTCGTGTCTTCACGGTCAGCGGCAACCCACAGCTGTCCAGCACGCCGCTGAACGGCAGCGCCGTGGCGATCAAGGGCGCGCGGGCGCACTGGCTCGATCCGTTCACGCTCGCACTGGTGGGCGGTGCGCCGGGCGCCAGCCGCTTGGAACTGCGCTATGCCAGCGACGCCAGCATCCGCATCGACAGCGAGGCGCGAGCCGTCAGCGGCGGGCAGCCCCTGGCGATGCAGCCGTCCAGCCTGCGCGATGGCCTCAAGCGGCAGCACCCGCACCTGGCCGATGCCCCCGCTTACCGAATCACGGCAGGTGTGAAAGACATTCGCCGCGCCGTGATGAGCCAACTGGTGGTAATCGCCTACGACGCGGACGACCGGGTCATCGATGCCACCGAAGTGCAGACCGCCGGCTCCTCGACATGCTGTTCGCCTACAACGGCGAGCTGGGCGCGACACTCGATGCCAGAGGTGTGTCCTTCAAGCTCTGGGCACCGACCGCACAGCGGGTTCGCCTGCACGTATTCGATGCCGCCAAACAGCTGCTGCCCGGTTATCCGAAGTCTATGCGGGAGCGGCTCGGCGTCTGGAGTCTGGAAGGCCCGCGCTCACTGGATCGCCAGTACTACCAGTACGAAGTCACCGCCTACCGACCCAGCAGCGGCAGGATCGAGACGACGCTCGTCAGCGATCCCTACGCCCTGAGCCTGTCGCGCAACAGCCAGTACGCCCAGGTCGTCGACCTGAACGCCGGCGACCTCAAGCCAGCTGGCTGGGATGCCGTGCGTCCGCCACACCCGGAGCGCCCCGAAGCGAGCGTGATCTACGAAACCCATCTGCGCGACTTCAGCGCCAGCGACACCAGCCTGCCGGCCGCGCTGCGCGGTACCTACGCAGCGTTTACCCACCAGAACAGCAACGGCATGCGGCACCTGCGCGACCTGCAGAAGGCCGGGCTCACCCACGTGCAGCTGCTGCCGGTGTTCGACATCGCGACCATCAGCGAAGACCCCGCTCGGCGGATCAACCTGGACGATCCCTTCGCCAAGCTCTGCGACCTGTCGGATGCGGCCCGGGAGCGCTGGGCGCAGTACTGTGGCGCAGCGAGCATCCGTCAGGTGCTAGAGGGCTTCGACCCGGCCAGCGGTCAGGCGCAATCGCTGTACAACGACCTGCGTGGGCTGGATGACTTCAACTGGGGCTACGACCCCTTCCACTTCACCGCGCCCGAGGGCAGCTACGCCAGCGATGCCGAAGGCGTGCAGCGCATCATCGAGTTCCGCCAGATGGTGCAGGCCTTGGCCGGCAATGGCCTCGCCACGGTGATGGACGTGGTCTACAACCACACCAACGCTTCCGGCCTGGCCGACAAGTCCGTCCTGGACAAGGTCGTACCCGGCTACTACCACCGCCGCAACCCGACGACCGGCGCGGTGGAAACCTCGACCTGCTGCGAGAACACCGCCAGCGAGCATCGCATGATGGCCAAGCTGATGATCGACTCGCTGAAGGTCTGGGCACGCGACTACAAGATCGCCGGCTTTCGCTTCGATCTGATGGGTCACCATATGCGCGAGCAGATCGTCGATGCGTATCACGCCGTTCGCCGCATCGATCGCGACACCTATTTCTACGGAGAAGGCTGGGAATTCGGCGAGGTTGCCGGCAACGCACGCGGTATCAACGCCAATCAACTGAACATGGCCGGCACCGGCGTCGGTACCTTCAATGATCGGCAACGTGATGCAGTCCGTGGCGGCAGCCCCTTCGACGGCGGCGACAGCATTCGCCGCAACCAGGGCTTCGCCAACGGGCTCTATCTGCGACCCAACGAGCTGAGCGGCGCCGGGGCTCAGGAAAAAGCACAACTGCTGCACGCCACCGATTTGATCCGCGTCGGCATTGCTGGCGGGCTACGCGACTTCCAATTCGTCACCGCCGACGGCAGCACGCGCAAAGGTAGCGAGCTCGACTACAACGGCCAGCCCGCCGGCTATACGCTGGACCCGCAGGAAACCGTCAATTACGTCTCCAAGCACGACAACCAAACGCTGTGGGACAACAACCAGTACAAGTTGGCCAGCAGCCTGTCGGTTGCCGACAGGGTGCGCCTGCACATGGTGGCGCTGTCGGTGCCGCTGTTCAGCCAGGGCGTGCCGTTCATCCATCTCGGCTCGGACATCCTGCGATCGAAGTCCATGCAGCGCGACAGCTACGATTCGGGCGACTGGTTCAACGCGGTGGATTTCAGCTACCAGAACAACAACTGGAACAAGGGCCTGCCGCGCGCGGACAAGGACGGCGACAACTGGCCGCTGATTCGCAGGATCATTGTCGACCCGCAGGCCAAACCGGGCACCACCGACATCGTCGCGGCGAAACGACGTTTCCTCGAGCTGCTGAAAATCCGTAGCGACAGCGCACTGTTCCAGCTCGACAGCGCCCGCGAGGTGCAACGGCGCCTACAGTTTCACAACACTGGCCCCGAACAGCAGCCCGGCGTGATCGCCTTCAGTCTGGCCGATGGTCCGCGTGACGGCCGCGATCTGGACCGCCGCTACAGCTCGCTGATGGTGGTGATCAATGCCTCGGACAGGCCGGTTCGCCTGCCGGGCGCGGACGGCTACGAGTTGCACCCGGTGCTGAAGGGTTCGGTCGACCCGATCAGCCGCCAGGCCAAGGTCACCAGTGGGGAGTTCGAGGTACCGGCGTTCACGACGATCGTATTCGTCCAACCTCAGACACGCCGGTAAATCGCGCGCAAAAAAAAAGGCGACCATAGGTCGCCTAAATGCCTTGCGTGCTCTTTGAATCTGCCGGGAATCGCTTACTTCTTGTGCGCATCCCGCCAGATGAAATATCCGAAGCCTCCGAGGAAGGCGACCATCAGGCCGACCGTGACCACCCCTGCGAGCACCACATCATCGACAAACATGAGACCTACCTCCGAAACCTGATTCGCTATTCGATGGGTTCAAGTTAAACCCGCTCCCCCCTAAAAAAATTGACCCGGGTCAATGGCCACAAAGCAGCGCACACAGCCGTGAGCAACGACTGATCCAGGTCAAGAAAACAGGGGTGTTTGAGGCGAAAAACGGCAGGGCAGCAGCAGAAGTGTGGTGAGAGCCGAGCGGCTAATAGCGAATCGATCTGTGCAATGTTGAAGGGGGGCGCGATTAACGCTTCTTCGGAGAGCGTTTGCCCTTCTTCTTCGCCTTGCCCAGCGGCAGGACCTGCTCGAAGGTCTTGCGCATCTCCTCGAGGCGCTTGTCGTTGAGGTCGTGAATGCGCTTTGCGCGCTCTGCACTGAAGTCGATCAACTTATCGTCGCTGCTCATTTGCTCGGCCTCGTCTCGATCAGGCGGAAGGTCAGGTTGAGGCGCGGCTGCAGCACCTTGCTGGTCCGCGCGATCTGGTGTTGCCAATGATGCTGCGTCGTGCCCCTCATGGCCAGCAGCGAGCCATGTGCGAGGACGAGCGAGTGTTGAATCCGCCCACTGCCCTTGCGCCGCAGATCGAAGCGCCGCTCAGCGCCCAAGCTCAGCGAAGCGACAGTGGGGCAGTCGCCCAGCTCGGGCTCATCGTCACTGTGCCAGCCCATGGCGTCGCGTCCGTCGCGATACAGGTTGAGCAACACACCGTTGAAGCGCTGACCGGTCTCGTGCTGCAGACGCTCACGGATGTCGCGCAACAGCGGTGTCCAGGCCAGCGGATCATGTCGCAGGCCGGAATAGCGATACCCGGCGTCCGCGTCGCCGTACCAGGCGACCATGCGTGGTACTGCAACCTGGCGGCCATAGATTCGGATTTCGGGTTGCGACCAGGGCGTGGCGCTGACGAGGTCCTCCAGCCAGGCATCGGCGGTTTCGCTGTCGACCCACCCCGGGTAGTAGTCCAGTGCGGCGTCCGGCAACTCTATCGATGAAGCGTGGCTCGGATCGTTCGTGAACACCTCAGACCTCGACGTCAACCCAGAGTCCCTGGCGCGGCAGCTCTTCGAGCTCGGCCTGGTCCTGCTCATCGGTCTCGCCGGTCGCCAGTTCCTCCGGGGTATAACCCCGGCGCTGACGCCGCCGCTGCTCGTCGCGCAGCATCTCGGCGCTCTCCTGCGGATGACGTCGGTCGAGGGTAACCGCACTTTCGTCCGAACTCGGCTGCACGGGTGCCACCGGTGCGATCTCCGGGCGCGGCTTGACCACGTCCTGCTGGGCATTGACCGGGAATACGCCTGATGGGATGGGTGGCAGCATGCTGGTTACCCCTCTTTACCGATGAATCGGCGCGGCACCGGCCAACTTTAACAGGACCGCTACACTTCATGCGTCGAACAGTCGCCATCGGTCGTCGCTCTGATGACGACGTTCCGTTAAGATAGCCGGCTTTTTCACAGCGGGAGGCAGCATGGCGCAGCAGTATCTACCGGGGCAACGCTGGATCAGCGACAGCGAGGCAGAACTCGGCCTCGGAACCATCCTGACCCAGGATGGACGGATGCTCACCGTGCTCTATCCGGCGACCGGCGAAACGCGCCAGTACGCGACACGCAGCGCCCCACTGACGCGGGTGCGCTTCGTGCCCGGTGACGAGATCACCCATTTCGAAGGCTGGAAGATGACCGTGCGCGAGGTCGACGACGTCGACGGCCTGCTGGTCTACCACGGCCTGACCGCGCAGAACGAAGCCCGCACCCTGCCGGAAACCCAGCTGTCGAACTTCATTCAGTTCCGCCTGGCCAGCGACCGCCTCTTCGCCGGGCAGATCGACCCGCTCGCCTGGTTCAGCCTGCGCTACCACACCCTGCAGCACCAGAGCGCCCAGCTGCAGTCCTCGCTATGGGGCCTCGGTGGCGTGCGTGCGCAGCCCATCGCGCACCAGCTGCACATCGCCAAGGAAGTCGCTGACCGCATCGCCCCCCGCGTACTGCTGGCCGACGAAGTGGGCCTGGGCAAGACCATCGAAGCCGGCCTGATCATCCATCGCCAACTGCTCTCAGGCCGCGCCAGCCGGGTGCTGATCCTGGTTCCGGAAAACCTCCAGCACCAGTGGCTGGTGGAGATGCGCCGCCGCTTCAACCTGGAAGTCGCACTGTTCGATGCCGAGCGCTTCATCGAAAGCGATGCCAGCAACCCGTTCGAAGACACCCAGCTGGCACTGGTATCGCTGGAATGGCTGAAGGAAGACGAGCGTGCCCAGGACGCTGCCTTCGCCGCAGGCTGGGACGTGCTGGTAGTGGACGAAGCGCACCACCTGGTCTGGCACCCGGAAGGTGCCAGCGCCGAATACAAACTGGTCGAACAGCTGGCCGAAGTGATCCCCAGCGTGCTGCTGCTGACTGCAACTCCGGAACAGCTCGGTCTGGACAGCCACTTCGCCCGTCTGCGTCTGCTCGATCCGAATCGTTTCCATGACCTCGACGCCTTCCGTGCCGAGAGCTCCAGCTACCAGCCAGTGGCCGAAGCCGTGCAGGAACTGCTCGACGAGGGTCGTCTCTCGCAGCAGGCTCATCAGACCATCCATGATTTCCTCGGCGCCGAAGGCGAAGCCCTGCTCGCCGCCGCCACCGATGGCGATATCGAGGCCAGCAGTCGGCTGATCCGCGAGCTGCTCGACCGTCACGGCACCGGCCGCCTGCTGTTCCGCAATACGCGCGCCGCCGTGCAGGGCTTTCCCGAGCGCCAGCTGCACCCCTACCCGCTGCCCTGCCCCGCCGAATACATGGAGCTGCCGCTGGGCGAGCACGCCGAGCTGTATCCGGAAGTCGCCTTCCAGAGTCAGCAGGAACCGGCCGACGAGCAGAATCGCTGGTGGCAGTTCGACCCGCGTGTCGAGTGGCTGATCGACACCCTGAAGATGCTGAAGAAGTACAAGGTGCTGGTCATCTGCGCCCACGCCGAGACCGCACTGGATCTGGAGGACGCGCTGCGCGTGCGCTCCGGCATTCCGGCCACGGTGTTCCACGAGGGCATGAGCATCCTTGAGCGCGACCGCGCCGCGGCCTACTTCGCCGACGAGGAGTTCGGCGCGCAGGTGCTGATCTGCTCGGAGATCGGCAGCGAGGGCCGCAACTTCCAGTTCAGCCACCATCTGGTGCTGTTCGATCTGCCGGCGCATCCGGACCTGCTCGAGCAGCGCATCGGCCGTCTCGACCGCATCGGCCAGCAGCACACCATCCAGCTGCATGTGCCGTATCTGGAAACCAGCCCGCAGGAGCGCCTGTTCACCTGGTATCACCAGGCACTGAACGCCTTCCTCAATACTTGCCCGACCGGTAACGCCCTGCAGCACCGCTTCGGTCAGCGCCTGCTGGGGCAGCTGGAAGAAGGTGACGACGAGGCCTATCAGCTGCTGATCGACGAAGCCCGCGCCGAGCGCGAGCGGCTGGAAGCCGAGCTGCATGCCGGTCGCGACCGCCTGCTGGAACTCAACTCCGGCGGCGGCGAACAAGGCAAGGCGCTGGTCGAAGCCATCGAGGAGCAGGACGACCAGTTCGCCCTGCCGATCTATATGGAGCAGCTATTCGACGCGTTCGGTATCGACAGCGAAGACCACTCGGAAAACGCCCTGGTGCTGCGCCCCAGCGAGAAAATGCTGGATGCCAGCTTCCCGCTCGGTGACGACGAGGCCGTGACCATCACCTACGACCGCGAGCAGGCCCTGGCCCGCGAAGACATGCAATTCCTTACCTGGGAGCACCCCATGGTTCAGGGCGGCATGGACCTGGTGCTGTCCGGTTCCATGGGCAACACCGCCGTGGCCCTGATCAAGAACAAGGCGCTCAAGCCGGGCACCGTACTGCTCGAGTTGCTGTTCGTCAGTGAAGTGGTGGCGCCGCGTGCACTGCAGCTGAGCCGCTTCCTGCCGCCGTTGGCGCTGCGCTGCCTGCTCGACGGCAACGGCAACGACCTGGCCTCGAAGGTGGCCTTCGATACGCTCAACGATCAGCTGGAAAGCGTGCCGCGGGCCAGCGCCAACAAATTCGTTCAGGCCCAGCGCGACGTGCTGGCCACCCAGATCGCCGCCGCCGAAGCCAAGATCGCGCCGCGCCACAGCGAGCGCGTTGCCGAAGCACAACGCAAGCTCAAGGCCGGCCTGGAGGAGGAGCTGGCGCGACTGGTAGCCCTGCAGGCAGTCAACCCGAGCGTGCGCGACAGCGAGATCGAAGCCCTGCGTCAGCAGCGCGAAGACGGTCTGGCAGCACTGGAAAAGGCGGCCTTGCGATTGGAGGCAATACGGGTGCTGGTCGCCGGCTGAGCCGGCAGCGCTTTGCCCGTGTGTCCTGAAGGCGGTGTCCAACCCATCCGTTCAGGTCAACGCGCCAGCGGTTGGACCACCTCGTTCCCGACCTGAACGAGGCGGTCCGCGCTTCCCCGAGAGCGGCCTCGTCGAGGCGTGCTCCTATTATTCCGATTCCTTACGTGCGATACGCCAGTACGCCCCGACCCGCTCCGCCAGCGCCTTTGGCGGTTCGGCATACAAGCGGCGGCCCAGGCGCAGCGCGCGCTGTTGCAATTGCGCCCGCCGCTGTTCGATACAGCGCTGCACCGCTTCACGGGTATCCGATGTACCGAACAGCTCGGGCTCACCCTGCATCAGCTCAGTCATCACCGCCAGGTCATGGTCGTCGCCCAGCGCGTCGGCGACCTGCTTGAGCTGCTCCGCGCGACTTTCCAGTGCGTCTGGCCAGCACGGAGACAGCAGCTGGCAGTGATACCAGTGGTCCTTCACCCGCTTGCGCCATTCGTGAAGCAACTCATCCGAGTCCGCCTTTTGCGCACGTGCGAGATCTCGCACACCGTCGGCATAGGTTCGCCGAAAGCCCGCGGCGAGCAAGCCGAAGCCTTTGCCCGGCAATTTCCAGTGCTGCACGTCTCGAGTCAGTGCGCGCAGATCACCCAGCACCTGCGTCACTTCCACATCGAAGCCGGTATGCACCTCACCATCCGGCGCGGCGCGCTGCTGCAGGCGCAGACGGATCTGGCGGAACGCATCGCTGACGAACAGTGGCTGATCGGTGCGCGCCAGGGCGTCCCAGCTTTCCAGCATGGCGGCGGCATCGCGTGACTCGGCCAGGCGTCGTCCGGCATCGCGCAGCCGACGATTGTCAACGCTGAAACGCGCACCGAGCGGTTCACGCACCAGCCGCAGCAGCGCGCGCAATTCCTTGAAGCGCTTGCGCGCCTGATGCACGCCCTCGGCCCGCTCGGACGGCTCGACACAGAGCGCCTGGATCGCCTTGTTGATGCGCCCCAGCGCGGCCTTGCGCACCTCTTTGGCAGCATTGCGCGCTGGGCGTATTCGATAGGCCATTTGCGTTTTCCTCAATGACACGCTCCGCTGGAGCATCCGTATTGAGACCCGCACGCCAATCCGGGTGTTATCCCGACAATGTGAAGATTTGTGTCGGCGGCACGGAGGTTCCCGCCTCAACCGTAGCGCTTGCGCGCCTCGATGGCCAATCCGCTGCCGATACTGCCGAAGCGATTACCTTCCACATGCCGTGCACGGGGCAACAGCCCGGCAACGCTGTCGCGCAATGCCGGAATGGCGCTGGAGCCACCAGTGAAGAACACCGTATCGACCTCATCATGGCGCACGCCGGCATCCGCCAGCAGCTGATTGATGCTGCCACCGATACGGTCAAGCAGTGCGGCGATGGCGCCTTCGAAGCCCTGGCGGGTCAGCTCGACCTGCAGTTGCGGCTCGATACGCTGGAAGTCGATGGCGAACTGCTCCGCCTCGGTCAGCTCGATCTTGCCCTGCTCCACCTGCATCGCCAGCCAGTGCCCGGCGCGCTGCTCGATCAAGCGGAACAGCCGGTCGATACCGGTGGGGTCGACGATGTCGTAGCGCATGCTCTGCAACGCCCGTAGCGAGGCTGGCGCGTAAACGGCGTTGATGGTGTGCCAGGTGGCCAGGTTGAGGTGGGTGCTGGTGGGCATCGGTGCATCGCTCTTCATCCGGCTGCCATAGCCGAACAACGGCATCACCCCGCTCAGGCTGAGCTGCTTGTCGAAGTCGGTACCGCCGATGTGCACACCGCCGGTGGCGAGAATATCAGCCTGTCGATCATCGACGTCCCGACGCTCGGGCGACAGCCGCACCAGCGAGAAGTCGGAGGTACCACCGCCGATATCGACGATCAGCACGCGCTCTTCGCGTTCGATACGCGACTCGTAATCGAAGGCCGCAGCGATCGGCTCGTACTGGAAGGACACGTCCTTGAGGCCGATCTTGCGGGCGGCAGCGGCGAGGGTGTCCGATGCCTCTCGGTCGGCCTGCGGGTCGTCATCGACGAAAAACACCGGCCGCCCCAGCACGACTTCTTCGAATGGCCGGCCCGCAGCCGTTTCGGCGCGCTGCTTGAGGGTGCCGAGGAACAGGCCGAGGATTTCCTTGAACGGCATGGCGCTGCCGAGCACGGTGGTTTCGCTTTTCAGCAGCTTGGAGCCGAGCAGGCTCTTGAGCGAACGCATCAGGCGGCCTTCATAGCCCTCCAGATATTCGCTCAGCGCCTGCCGACCGTAGACCGGCCGGCGCTCTTCGAGATTGAAGAACACCACCGACGGCAAGGTCGGCTGCTCGCCTTCCAGCGCGATCAGCGGATCGACGCCGGGGCGCCACCAACCAACCGTGGAATTCGAGGTGCCGAAGTCGATGCCGCAGGCGCGGGCGGATGAGGCGTTGAGCATGGCGTGTTCCACGGGTACTGAAAAAACGGCCGCGCAGTGTAAAGGAGGCGGCCCGCCGATGCAGGCCTATCGTCGGTTAGCCCCTCGATGGCTTTCTCCAGACAAAAAAATGCCCGGCCATCGCTGGTCCGGGCACAAACCCCATAACGCAAACGTATCAGGCAGGCACCGCCTCCGCGCCGGGCGCATCGGCCGTCATCCCGGCAGTCATGCGCTTGGCATCGGCGCAGAAGGTCCGCGATGCCTGGAACAGGAACAGCATGGTCAGCAGCAGCGACGCCGGTATCAGATACATCGCCCCGTGCAGACCCTCGGCACGGAAGGCCTCGGCCATCTCGCTGGCGCCCGCTGCCAGCATCGCCCCTTCGGCGAAGTGGTCCGAGAGCAGCCCCACCACTACTGTCCCCATGCCGCCGCCCAGCAGGTACAGGCCAGCGAAGAACAGCGCCATGGCCGTGGCCCGCAGGCGCGGTTCGACCACGTCCTGAATTGCCGTGTAGACGCAGGTATAGAAGTTGTAGGAGAACAACCAGCCAATGCTGAACACCGCGACGAACATGCCGACCTCGATGCGGCCGGCCAGCAGCGCATAGCCGGTTGCGATGGTCGCGATCAACATGCTCACAGCGGCGAAGATCAGGCGACCACGGGCGTAGCGCTGGTGGATACGGTCAGCGACCCAGCCGCCCAGGGTCAACCCGAACAGGCCGGTCAAGCCGACGATCACGCCGGTGGCGACCGACGCCTGTACCAGCGAGACACCGTGATAACGCATCAGCAACGGCACCATGAAGGCGTTGCAGGCATAGGTGGCGAAGTTGAATGCCAGGCCGGCCAGCACCAGCCACCAGAAGGTGCGAATCGACAGCACCTTGCGGATCGGCTGCTGCACCGGCTCCTGGGAAACCTTGACGGTCTCGGCGGCGCCGCGCTTGGGCTCCTTGATCAGAAAGATGAACAGCGCCAGCACCAGGCCCGGCACCGCGGCGATGAAGAAGGGCGCGCGCCAGCTGCCGAACGCCTCTACCATGGAACCGATGGTGAAGAACGCCAGCAACAGGCCCAACGGCAGGCCGAGCATGAAGATGCCCATGGCCCGGGAGCGCTTGTGCGCCGGAAACAGGTCGCCGATCAGCGAGTTGGCGGCGGGCGCGTAACTGGCCTCGCCGATGCCGATGCCCATGCGCACCAGCAGGAAGCTCCAGAAGTTCCAGGCCAGGCCGTTAATCGCGGTCAGGCCGCTCCACGCGGTGAGCCCCCAGCCCATGATCTTGCGCCGCGAACCGAGGTCCGCCATGCGCCCCAGGGGCAGCCCGGCAATGGCGTAGACGATGGTGAAGGCGGTGCCGATCAGGCCGAGTTGGAAATCGTTGAGGCTCCACTCCAGGCGGATCGGCTCGGCGATGATCGCCGGTATGGTGCGATCGAAGAAGTTGAACAGGTTCGCCAGAAAGAGCAGAAACAGCACGCGCCAGGCGTTGGATGCTTGGGTGGAAGGCTGCATGACGTCGGTCTCGATTGTTCTTATATTCCGGCCGCAGACCAGCCGGGACTCGACCATGACTCTAGAGTCTGTGCCTGATCCTGTCTCCGAACATCACCTTCGCTTATGCCCCGCGATGGCTCAGCGCCCGCGCCACTCGGCCAGCCAGCCCAGGCTGGCTTCGGTGCCCTGCTCCCCCGGTTTGTATTCGGCGCTCAGCCAGCCCTGGTAGCCGCTGGCCTGCAAGGCCTGCAGCGCTGCGCCGAAGTCCAGCTCACCACTACCCGGCGCGCCGCGGCCCGGGCAGTCGGCGAACTGCACATGACCGATGCGCTCGCCCAGCCGGGTAATGCAGCTGGGCAGGTCCAGCTGCTGGCGTGCCATATGGTAGAAATCCAGTTGCGCCAGGCAGTTGGGGTGATCGACCCGCTGCAGCAGAGCCTCCAGATCCGCCGCGCTGTTGATCAGAAAGCCTGGCATGTCGAGCGGGTTGATCGCTTCGCAGAGCACGCGGATGCCGAGCATGTCGAAGGCGTCGGCGGTCTTCCACAGGTTGTGCTCGAGCGTCTCCAGCGCCAGCTCGCGGTCGACGCCCTCGGCGAGGCGGCCCGGCAGCACGTTGACACTGGCCGGTCGAACCATCAGCGCATAGGTCAGCGCCTCCTGCAGAGCCGCGTCGAACGCCTCCTGCCGGTCCGGCACCGCCGCCAGGCCTGGTCCGCCCTCCAGCAGATCGCCGGCGGGCAGATTGATCAGCACCAGCGGCATGCCGGCGCGCTCGAGTTGCTCTTTCAGGCGAATGGCCGGCACTTCGTAAGGAAACTGGATCTCCACGCCATCGAAACCGGCGGTGCGGGCGGCGAGGATGCGTTCGGTAAGCGGCAGCTCGGTGAACAGCAGCGATAGATTGGCGGCGATCTTCATTGGTCGCCCTCCCGGTACATCTGCACCAGCGTGGCGGGGTCACGCTCAAGATTGCCCTGGCTGCCGTGCAGGCGCATCAGCTGCGCGGCCAGGCCGCTCAAGGGCGTCGCCGAACCCTGCTCACGGGACAGTTTCACCGCAGTGTCCAAGTCCTTGAGCAGGGTGCGCACGTGCCATTTCACCGGCTCGAACTCGCTCGCTGCCATCTGCGGGGCAAGAATCTGCAGCGGCCTGGAATCGGCGAAGCCGCCGGCCAGCGCCGGTGCCAGCAGGCTGGCGTCGACTCCGGCACGTTCGGCCAAGGCCACGACCTCGGCGATCACCAGCGCATTGCAGGCGACGATCATTTGATTGCAGACCTTCGTCACCTGGCCGGCGCCGACCCCACCCATATGGGTAAGGCGCTGGCCCAGCTTCATCAGCACCGGCCGTACACGCTCGACATCCTCGGCGCGGCCGCCGGCCATGATCACCAGGCTGCCGGCTTCCGCGCCCGGCGTTCCACCGGAGACCGGGGCATCGACCCAGCGCATGCCACTGCGAAATTCCAGCTCGGCGGCCATGTCGCGGGTTGCCGTCGGCTCCAGGCTCGAGTGATCGACCAGCAGCTTGCCGGCCTTGCCACCTTCGGCGATGCCGGCCTTGCCGAAAAGCACCTCGCGCACAGCGGCGGTGTCGGCCAGACACAACAGCACAATGTCGGCCTCGGCACAGAGCTCGGCGGGCGTCGCCACCGCCCTGGCCCCCAGCTCTACCAGCGGCTGGCACTTCTCGGGCGAGCGATTCCACACCGCCAGGCGATACCCCGCCGCCAGCAGGCGTCGACACATCGGCAGGCCCATCAGGCCGATACCGGCAAAAGCGAGGGTTGGCAGGTCGGACATGAGGCGGCTCCTTGACGAACGAGGTCGTGATTCTAGCGCCGCACCGCCAGGAACGGCCAAACGATGTACCTCCCTCGCCCCTCAACTGCTCAATGCTCCCTTACTGCTGCCACAATGCCACTGTGACCGATCCAGCAAATTGCCCGACCAACCGGAACGATCCGCCGTCGAGCGCCTCTGAAGGAGGCCCCGGGGCATCGCCTCGCGCAGACCCATCCGCTCAACGCACGCCTGCCCTTGGCAACGCGCGTGCATCAGAAGACATCGCAGGAAACAAGCAATGGATTTAATTCAGATCATCGTCCTGGCCATCGTGCAGGGACTAACCGAGTTCTTGCCGGTATCGAGCTCGGCTCATCTGATCCTCTTCCCGCACCTGGTGGGTTGGGACGACCAGGGACTGGCATTCGACGTGGCGGTGCACCTCGGCACCCTGGCCGCAGTGGTCTGGTACTTCCGCCTGGAAGTCTTCGGAATGACGCGCGACTGGTTCGCATCGCTAGCCCGCCGCGAGCGTGTCGGTGACAGCCGGCTGGCCTGGGCGGTGATCCTTGGAACGGTTCCGGTCGGCATCGCCGGGCTGCTGTTCAAGGACTTCATCGAAGTCCAGCTGCGCTCGCCGCTGGTGATTGCCTGGGCGACCATCGGCTTCGGTCTGCTGCTGTGGTGGTCGGACGTGGTCAGCCGGCGAATCACGCAACCGCGCGACGAGCACAGCCTGAACTGGAAGGACATCTTGTTGATCGGTTGCGCCCAGGCGCTAGCGCTGATTCCCGGCACCTCGCGCTCGGGCGTGACGATGACCGCCGGGCTGTTGCTGGGCCTGTCGCGCTCCGGCGCAGCACGCTTTTCCTTTCTGCTGTCGATCCCGGTGATCGTGCTTGCCAGCGGGCTGAGCACACTCGACCTGGTGGAAGGCGGGGTAGCGGTTGACTGGACGGCGATGGGGCTGGGTGTGGTGCTGTCGGCGGTGAGTGCCTACCTGTGCATCCACATCTTCCTGAAGTTGCTGGAGCGCGTCGGCATGCTGCCGTTCGTGATCTACCGCTTGATCCTCGGTGTGGTGCTGCTGGTACTGTTCGCCGGCGCCTGAGCGCACCTGCTGATACGTTGAACGCCTTGCCGCGGCTTGCGATCCCTCGCGCTGCCGCGGCGCTGGCCGGAGCGAGGTCGCCCAATCAGCCCTGAGGCAGGTCGATCAGCAGTGGGCCGAGCAGGACAGCTGCGATACGCGCCTCGGTGAACATCTTCTCGGTCAAAGGCACGCTGCGTATTTCCGCGCTGCCAACAGGTTGCGCCTGAATTCGCGCTACCTCTCTGAACGAGTGACCATCTGCCCAGACCATGGTGGACTGACGCTTCTTATCGCACTTCACATTCGCTTCCTTTGCCTGCGGGGGTGGCACATTGCACATATTCGGCCACTACAGATCACTTAGGTTTGGGGCCTGAAAAAAGTTCGTCGTGTTACACGATATTTCTGCAATGGAAATGTGCCAGAAGCGCTCCAAGCGTCCCTGTGCAGCTTTCCCTTGGCGCCACACGCCTGCCACGCTCTATAATCCGCGCGCTTTTTCCGCTATTGAACCGGAGAACCCTCAATGCTGAAGCGCTCCCTGGCAGCCGTCGCCGGCCTTGCCCTGTCCCTGTCTATTGCTACTACCCACGCCGCTGAAACCCTGCGGGTTTCCGCTATCCCCGACGAAGCCCCGACCGAGCTGATTCGCAAGTTCAAGCCGCTGGGCGAATACCTGGAACAGCAGCTGGGCATGCCGGTGAAGTTCACCCCGGTATCGGACTATGCGGCCGTGGTCGAATCCCTGGCTTCCGACCGCCTCGATCTCGCCTGGCTGGGCGGTTTCACCTTCGTCCAGACGCGCCTGAAGACCGGCGATGCGATCCCGCTGGTGCAGCGCGAGCAGGACGAGCAGTTCACCAGCAAGTTCATCACCGCCGATCCGGAGGTGAAGTCACTGGCCGACCTGAAGGGCAAGACCTTCGCCTTCGGCTCCGTGTCGTCGACCTCGGGTAGCCTGATGCCGCGCTACTTCATGCTCAAGGACGGCATCCAGCCGGAGCAGTTCTTCAAGCGCATCGCCTACTCCGGCGCCCACGATGCAACCGCCGCCTGGGTCGAGGCCGGCAAGGCCGACGCCGGCGTGCTCAACGCCTCGGTGTGGGACAAGCTGGTCGCGGCCGGCAAGGTCGACACCGACAAGGTCCGGGTGATCTCCACCACTCCGCCTTATTACGACTACAACTGGACCGTGCGCGGCAACCTCGAGCCGGCGCTGGTCGAGAAGATCAAGGCTGCCTTCCTCGCCCTCGATCCGGCCAACCCGGAGCACAAGGCGATTCTTGATCTGCAGGCTGCTAGTCGCTTTATCGAGACCAAGCCGGAGAACTACGCCGGAATCGAAGAAGCCGCGCGCGCCGCCGGCCTGCTCAAGTGATGGCACGTAAGCATCAGCAATGAGCACATTGCAGACACCGCCGGCGCCAGGCCTCGCTGCACAGCCTGAGCCGGCGCTGAAGCTGGCCGGCGTGGGCCACACCCACGCTGGCGGCCAGATCGCACTGTGCGGGCTCGACCTGCAGGTTGCGCAGGGTGAACGGGTCGCCATCATTGGCCCGTCCGGGGCTGGCAAGACCACGCTGCTGCGCCTGCTGGCCACATCGCTCAAGCCTGATCAGGGTGATCTCGAGCTGCTCGGCAAACGCCCCTGGACACTCTCGGCGGGCGCTCGCCAACGCCTGCGCAGCCAGATCGGTCTGATCCACCAGGCGCCGCCGCTACCGCCGCGACAGCGGGTGGTGACGGCGGTACTGGCGGGGCGTCTTGGCAAATGGTCGCTAGCCAAAAGCCTCCTCAGCCTGCTTTATCCTCTGGACCGCCGTGGCGCTGCCGAGGCGCTTGGGCGCCTCGATCTTGCCGACAAGCTGTACATGCGCTGCGATCAGCTATCCGGCGGCCAGCTGCAGCGGGTCGGGATCGCCCGCATGCTTTACCAGGCGCCGGAGCTGATCCTCGCCGACGAACCCGTCTCAGCCATGGACCCGGTACTGGCCAGTCACACGCTGGGCGTGCTCAACCGCGAGGCGCAACGTCGCAACGCCACGCTGCTGGCCAGCCTGCATGCAGTGGAGCTGGCACTGGAGCACTTTCCGCGAATCGTCGGCGTGCGTGACGGGCGCATCCTGTTCGACAAGCCTGCCAGCGAAATCGGCCCCGACGAGCTGGCGGCGCTGTATGCCAATGAGCAGCTTCAGCATGCCCCGTCGCCACCTGCTGCAGCGACGCCGCCACTGAACATTCCGCGATGCTGAACCCCGCAGCTGCCCGACACGATCCTGCCGCCGCGCCACGCCTGATGTTGACCCTGCTGGCCGTGGCGCTGCTGTGGCCAGGGGTAAGGCTGAGCGAGCTGGACCTGGGTGTGCTGTTCGACGGCAGCAATGCCGACACCATGGGCACGTTTCTCTCGGCGTTCTGGCCACCGGAGCACAGCGGCGAATTCCTCGGCCTGCTCTGGCAGGCGACACTGGAAACCCTGGCAATTGCCACTGCCGGCATGACCCTGGCCCTGGCTGTCGCCATCCCCTGCGCCCTGCTTGCCACCCGCGTGCTGTCGCTCTCGGCGCTCAGCCGTGGTGGTCGCCCGGCCTGGTGGGCGCAAGCGCTGCGCTGGCCGGTACGCGGCCTGCTGATCGTGCTGCGCAGCATCCCGGAGATCGTCTGGGCGCTGTTGTTCGTCCGCGCCGTAGGCCTGGGGCCGACCGCCGGCGTGCTGGCCATCGCCATCACCTACGCCGGCATGCTCGGCAAGGTCTACGCGGAGATCTTCGAATCGGTCGACCCGCTACCCGCCCGCGCACTGCTCGGTGCCGGCGCCTCGCGGCTGCAGGCCTTCCTCTACGGAGTGCTGCCGCAGGCCACGGGCGAGATGCTGTCGTACAGCGTCTACCGCTGGGAATGTGCGATCCGCGCCTCGGTGGTGATGGGTTTCGTCGGCGCCGGTGGACTCGGCCAGCAGATGGACCTGTCGATGCGCATGTTCGCCGGCGGTGAAGTCGCCGCCATGTTGCTGACGTTCCTCGCGCTCGTGCTGCTGGCCGACCTGCTGAGCCGAATGCTGCGCTGGAGATTCGCATGAGTCTGCTGTCGCGCCTGCTGATTCCGGCCGGGCTGGTCGCGGCCGTGGTGGCCGCCTTTGCCTTCCTGCAGCTGGAAAGCGCCGCGCTGCTCAGCCGAGACGGCCTTGCGCAGATGGCCGCCTACGCTTCGGGATTCATGGCGCCGGACCTGTCGCCCGCGCATCTGCAGGCGATCGCTCACGGCACGCTGGAAACCCTGGCGATGTCGGCCATCGGCACATTGCTCGCAGCCCTGTTCGGCTTGTTGCTGGCACTCCCCGCGGCCGGCCGTTTCGGTCTGCTGGCACAGGCCGCATCACGCCTGCTGCTCAATGCGCTGCGGGCGATTCCGGAATTGGTTTGGGCCGCGCTGATGGTGCTGGCAGCGGGGCTCGGGCCGAACGCCGGCACCCTGGCGCTGGCGCTGCACACTGCTGGCGTGCTGGGGCGCCTGTTCGCCGAAGCGCTGGAAA